>CAYUDB010000023.1:0-18617 GCA_964443405.1 uncultured bacterium
CTCCCAATACTCGCGACAAAATCTCATTGGAACCTGAAAATGACATTTCGCGCAAAGTGTTCATGAAATCGGGATGTGTAGAAAACGAATCGGCAACATCAAAAAACGAGCGCAACGACAAAGCAGGTATGGCAGGTGTTATTTTTTTGAGTAAAGCCGATACCGCACCACTGCCCATTTTCACTATAACTGCTGCGGCAAGCTTTCGGGTTTTTATCGGCACATCGGAACAGATGAGCTTAACTGCTGCATCGATGGTGTTTTCTGGAGTTTGTTCCAAAAGCCATGCAGCAGCTTTTGCTCGAATCAGTGTGTCGGATGATTCAAGATCATTAAACGCGAGATCGATATCGTTTTCGGCGTTTTTCACCAGCTCCACATCGGGTAAAACGTTGCCATAACGATCTTTGCGCACATTTTCTTGTGGCTTTGTTTCGGTGGGTTTTTCCTCAGGTTTTTCGACAGTTCTTTCAGCTTTGAGCTGTGTAACTTCACCGGTGTTTTCTAGCAGGCTAACAAGACGCGAAACATTTTGGTTGTTAACGTTTCCGCTGCGTATTGCGGTCAAAAGCTCATCTTTGTCCTTTTTGAACTCGTCAACAATCATGCGCAAACGATCGAGCTGTTCGTCTGTCATGGGACCACCACCCATGCCATTGGCGTTTTGCTGACCTGCGGGCATAGAACTCGCTGTTTGTGCCAAAATCTCTTTTTCATCAAGCGCGATTTTGCGCTCGCCCACCGCAACAAATATCTTTCGGTCTGGCAAAATGTTTTCCAAACCCAATTCCTCAATTATTTCGTCCCAACGCGGCGAAACTTCGTCGGATTTGCGTGTAAAAATTTCTAAAAAGCTGACGATCTGTTCATTTGTAACGCCACGTATAAAAAGCACACCTTGCAAACCGTAAGATGAGAATATCGAGTAAAGTTCTTCGACAAGTCGCGCATCGCCACGGTTTTGCGGTGGTGGTTGACCGTTAAAAAGCATTATTTCAGGCGTAAGTGATATGGAAAGTGCCTCAGTTTTATCCATGAGATAGTAGTCGAGCAGGTTGCCAAATTTGTCGATGGATTTGCTTACGTTGTCGTTTTCCTTTGGGTAGAGACGTAAGTTTTGCATGGCAACCTTAAACGATCGCGCAAGTTCGACCGCTTTTGCTGCATCTGTTTCGGAGAGCGGTGATTCTTTTGCCATCGAAGAGGTTATAATACGCTTTTGAAGCATACGCCTTGTGCCTTCGGAAATGAGCACCGATTCCATCTGCGATTTGAACGAGTTGAAAAGATTGGTAGCTGCTTCGAGGTTGCCACTGTTTTTGTAGTGGTAGGCAAGACGACCAATGACACGTTCGAGCGAACCTGCGTTGAATTTTTTTTCAATTTCGGCAGCCAAACCGTGATAGTGAGTGCGCTCCTCTTCAGATAACATTGAATATAAAATCGAGCGTGAAAATTTGTGCGAAAAGACAAATTCGTCGGAATTCGCAGTCTCTTCTATAAAAAGCGCGCGTTTCGCTTTGCCGAGCGCGTTCATAACTACTTGGTCGGAGCTACCTGCTAGTTCGGAGAGCATTTTGGGGTTAATTCTCTCCCCCAAAACCGATGCGAGTTTGAGGATTTTGAGGTCATCTTCGCCCATATGTTTGAGCCGAATAGAGAAAAGTTGTTCGAAAGATTCGGGAACATCAGTGGCTTTAACTTCTGTCAAACCCCATCTGTCTCCGAGCGCACGAATTTTACCGCTCTGGAGCAAAAACGACATAGCCTCGCGCAAAAACAACGGGTTGCCAGATGAGTTTTTTGCAAGCACTTCCTCTACATCTTTCGAAAATGTGGCACCCGAAAAAACGCGCACTACAAATTGGCGAATCTCCTCTACTTTTAGCGGTTTCAGCTCGATTTTCGAAATTTCCGCGCTACGTGCGATTTCTTTTGTGGAACCCAAGACAGTTAGAAACAGCTCGTCGAGTTCTATAACATCTCGTGCGCGCAAAGTCATAAGTGCGTGCACGGGATTGCCCTTGGTTTCACCAAAAAATGCGTCGATAAGTTGCAAAGTTGGCGGGTCCACAAATTCTACATCATCCAAAAGCAAAGCTCCGTGCCCCGTTTCACGCAAAAACACAAGTGTGCGCATGAGAGTTTCGTAAAGCGCAAGCCCGTCTGGCTTTGCCTTTTCGTCGTAATTTTCGATTTCTTTGGTATCCCACACGGAAATACGCGGTTTGAGAACACGCCTACCTGCATCATCTAGCTTTTCAAAAACCATTTCCGAAAGACCCGTATTATTTGCAAAAAGCACACGTAAGGCTCCGATAGCAGCACCATAGGGTTCACTTTGCCATGCGCTATAGCCTTTGATTACAAGAACATACGGCAGTTTTTTGTTGGCAACAGTTTCGGCATGACGAACAAGACGAGATTTACCTGCACCATCGGGACCGAAAGCCAAAATAATTTTCCGCGGTTCGCCTGCCTCAGAAAGGTGTTTTTCGAGCGCCATGAGGAGTTCATCGCGCCCAACGATAGGTGGTTGCAAGAGTATAGAATCGAGTTTTTCGGGGGTAAGCAGTTTGCCCGATTCGGGATATATGAAACAACGGTTTTTGCCCTGATTCTTTGCAATATAAAGAGCTTCATCGGCTTTTTCGAAAAGCTCATCTATGGTTTGCCCGTTTATTGGATAGATCGAGACACCAATAGAACAGCTAAGCGGAATCATTTTATCGGCAAGACGCAGCGGCACTTGTGCAAGAGTTTTTGTTATATAAGCACCGTATTGTTCGGCACGTTGCCCATCAATACTGGGGACAACTACAATAAATTCATCACCTGCAAAGCGAATTACTGTGCCGGTCTTTTGAAAAACATGCTGCAAGATATTAGCAAAATGAACTAGCGCTGCATCGCCTGCTTGATGTCCATGAACATCGTTTATACCTTTGAAATTATCGAGGTCGAACATAAAAAAAGCGATGAAAATATTGCGCCCAGCAGCCTGCTTGAGCATTTTGGGCACCTGCTCACGGAAAAAACGACGATTACGCAAGCGCGTAAGCTCGTCGGTGAAAAGCAGGTTCAAAAGCCGTTTCTGTTCGTTCGCATCGTTCATTTCATCGTAACCCGTTTATTGAATTACAATTCTCTCTGTCGCATGGGAGTTTCTTACGGGTGCAGATTTGGAAAATCCTTGCGATAGTCAAAAAACCATATCGCTGCGTCCAAAAGATCTTGCGCAATATAATCGGGCGCAAACTTGAGCGATTTTCGCTGCTCGGCACCATAGCCAGTTTCAACCAAAATTGCAGTTGCTCCAACGTTTAGTCCTAGTTCGATATCAGATGTTCTGTCGCCGATGACAAGCGTTGGCTGCAAATGCATCTTATTCGTCGCAGCAACAATCATGCCCGTTTTTGGCTTACGACAATTGCAAGGCACAGAATACTGAGGAACATTGCCGCCTTCGTAATGTGGGCAATAAAAAACGTCGTCGATAGGTGCGCCGATTTCGTTGAACATGTTGCACATACGCTTGTTTACCGCGCGCACGTCCGCCTCTCCGAAAAGCCCACGCGCCACACCCGATTGATTTGTCACGACCACTATTGCAAAGCCGTTTTGGCGAAAAAGTTTTATAGCCTCGGGTGCATTAGGCAAAATGCGAATTTTGTCTGGATCGCCGAGAAAACCTTCTTCCTCGATTATTGTTCCGTCGCGGTCAAGAAAGACCGCTTCTCGGGGAGCGAAAGACTCTATCATTATAAAGCATTGCTTGTTAAATACTTAGTTAGTTACAGCTTTTCTGCGCCAGTACTATCCGCGCCGTCTGTTATGTTTAATTAATAAAATATTTCTGCAACTGTGACATGACTTTTTATTGCATCAAAATTTGCGCTTACCTGCACAAAATTGCATTCGCTTAACTTATATAAAGTTACATCAGATACCCCTTTATTTAAAAAAGTATATCTCAGTAAAAAACTGGGGTTTCAAGAAAAAATACAGCTTTTGGAAAAAATATCTTGACACATTCACAAATGGCATTATACTAAAGATTCTATCGCGGGGTGGAGCAGTCAGGTAGCTTGCCGGGCTCATAACCCGGAGGTCGAGGGTTCGAATCCTTCCCCCGCCACTTTTTGCCTCCCTAGTGGAGGCATTTTTATTGCCAAATGTTGACCTAGATTTAAAATAGAAACCAAATGTACGATTCACTTTTTTGTAACCTAATAATATCTATTTTATAACTACTATTTTCCAATGCAAAAATTTGCAAAGATTGTTTCATATATATCGTGTGGATTTTCATCGAAAATTTCGGCAAATACTTCCTCAGCATGCTCCAATTCCACAAGAAAAACATCATGCAAGTTTTTAGAGTAAGCGCTATGCGCAGCTGTAAGAATTTCTATAAGTGTTTGCAAGGCAATGGAAATTCGCGTAGATGCCGCGATACCGTTGAAGGAAATCTTCTCAAGCTGTTCTGCAATTTTTTCCAAAAGCACATCGATATTTATGCGTTTTTCTGCAGATATGAATAATGTATCCTCATTAATAATTGTGTTACTCTGAAAAATACCGAGATCGGCTTTACTAAAGACATAAAGTATTTTAGCTTCGGTGGATAAATACGAAAAGTCTTTTGCTGGTTGCGAAGCTTCTTGTAGAAAAATAACAATATCTGATTTTTTTATAGCATCTTGCGTGCGCAAAACACCTTCACGTTCTATAATATCAGCAGTGTCACGCAACCCTGCTGTGTCGATAACTCGCACTATGTTGCCCTTGATATCGAGCGTAGCATCGATAGTGTCACGTGTCGTGCCGGGTTGTGATGAAACAATTGCTCTATTTGTTCCGCACAACACATTGAACAGTGTCGATTTGCCTACATTTGGCTCTCCTATAATAGCTAATTCTATACCATCAAATAATTTAGCCGCACGCTGCATTGAGGTTAACAATTCACGAAGCAGGTGAATTATGTCAAAAACTTCAGCACCAAAATCGAAATTGCCAGTGAAATCCTCGTCGAAAGCAAATTCTATATCACCAGTTACTCTTACAAGTAGGTTAAGTAGTTTATCACGAACGCTAGACAGTTTATTATTTAACAGAGTCGCATTGCATGAAATCAAGGCATTCTTCGACTGCGCGGCAATTTTGTTCGCTATGTCCTCAGCTTTTAGTGCTGTCAGCTTGCCATTGAAAAGCGCTCGAAAGCTAAACTCACCGGGTCTTGCAAGCAGCGCTCCAGCGTCGCATAAAGCATTCATAACTGCATGCACAATTGCGCTACCGCCAAGCACCGAAATCTCAACAATGTCCTCACCAGTAAAGCTTTTAGGTGCGCGAAAAACAGTAACTACGGCCTCTTCGGCAAATTCTCCTATTTGGAATTTGCGCAGTTTGGCACACGCATGAACTGCGGAAGTAATTTTGCCTTTTGTGTTAAGTGCTTGATCTGAAATAAGTAATGCATGCTTACCCGATACTCGCACAATCGCCATCGCATTTCGCCCAAAAGCAGTGACGGGCGCATAAATAGTTGTACCCTCGGCAGCGCGCAGAAAAATTTCTAAATTTGCTTTTTTTGTCATTTACAAAGTAAAACGTAGTTTCAGCCCTTACCAGCATTAATATTCAAATGCAAAGCGCCAACAAATGAAAATTACTGCTCAGAAAAGTCAAGCAATTTTAATAACGCCAATATCTGTAGATAAAATTACCGATACTATAAATTAACAGTTATCCAGCTCTTTATTTCTGCCGAAAAGTTTTTAGAAGTATCGTTTTTTCGAAACATTATTTCTATAAAAGCTTTACGATCAGCAAAATTTCCAACCATAGCAGTGCCTAGCTTCCAATAACCCACAGTACTAGCATTTGCATCAGCATCATGCCGCTCGCAGCGAGGTTGTATGCAAATATAGCGTGCAATATTAATTTCAGCTATTCCCTTTATAGAATAAGCATTTGTCCATTTTTTTGTGGATGCAATGTCACTAGTTTGAGTTCCTGCCCAGTCGCCAGAAAAAGCTGTTTTGCCAAATGGAAATACTTTTTCAACGTAAAAAGCAGTTTTATGGCGCACTGTTCCGTTTGTGTTCAGTCTATCACGAAGTGAATAGGCAATTTCCACATTATGATTTGCCAAATTACAATGAGTTGCAGAGATAAAAATCTCGCCACCACTACCCTCCGTGTTATCATTTGCAAAGAATGTAGCACGAGTATTGACTTTAAACATATCGACTACGGAAACATTTGCATTCATTGCCACACCACTTTCCGCGGCATGTTTTGACAGCAAAGAAAAACTAATTTCATCTGGCATAACATCTTGTGTTGTAGCACCGTCACCAGGTGCTGCTGAGTAGAAAGGTGCGAATTTTTTTCCGTAAGACCATATTGTTGCCGTAAGTTTTGTCTTTGCAATATGTTTGCTAGAAATTGCTCCAAACATGCCAAAGGCATTGTTCACAATGCCGCATTCGCTTTGTAAGGATACATATTTATAGTCTGCATTAAAAAATAACGATAAAGCGTTTTGCGAAACCATTGCATTTGTATCACCCATATCAGAAGCTAGTAGAACAATGCCTGTATAAATATTGGGTTGCAAAATTTTCGACTTAACCTCTAAGGCTGCAACATGTTGAATACTTGAAAAACCGTATGCGTTGCGCGATAGCGCAATTTTCATTCGGGTTTGTTTCTGACGAAAAAACTCACCAAAAAAGCCATTTGCCTCTCCACTCTTCGGATAAAGAACATACGTTGCAGCATCTGCCTTTCTTGCACCAATTCCCAACGGAACTCTCTTGCCAAATAGCAAGCCACAACCAAATTTTTCCGAAAAATTTCCAACTATTATATGCGTATTCTTTGTGCGAACAATAAGAGCGCGCCGCACTGTTTCAAGTGAATTCTTACCATCCTGCTCAGTTTTAATCGAAAATTTCCAAATCCCTGATTGCAAATTAATTGTCTGTGCTGTATAAGGTTCATTAGTTTCGGGTGGAGACACAAACTGTGCACGCGAAAAGAGCTTTGCCGAGATCTTCGTCTCTGACCTCATATCCTGTATGAAAACAAACGGTGAAATAGTGTTCCAATTGCCAGTAAATGCAAAGTATGCTTCGTCAA
Organism: uncultured bacterium; assembly: GCA_964443405.1. Taxonomy (GTDB): domain Bacteria; phylum UBP14; class UBA6098; order B30-G16; family B30-G16; genus CAYUDB01. The sequence continues at coordinate 7,153 of CAYUDB010000023.1, forward strand.
GTGAAGAAAATTTACCTATACTGTCACGTACCGCCAAAAATGTTTCCAACTCCTCTCTGGTTACATCTGGTATAACCGCTAGTCGCATAATAAGTTCGCCATTTAAATCCACTTTGTCATCATACAGTTCAAGAAGCTCAAGAAACTCTGTTTCTGAAAGTTCTCCTGCATAAAAAGCCGCACGAATATCATCTTCACTTTCAATATAGCGAACGAGGCTTTGTGCAAAAAGCATGCTCACAAGGGCTATTAGCAGAAATATTGCCTTTAGAAGTTTCGCCATTTAGTTTCTAGTTAATTATAACACTGCAATGTAATTTCTATTTTTTAAAACACCACTTAACCAAACAATGCTTCATTACTTGTTAACAGATTGGGTAATTCTACTTTTTACAAACATAAAAGGGCGATGCGCAATGAAAAAGTAGCGCACCGCCTAATATAGTAGAAAATTAGCGGGATAATGTAACTTTCACAGGCATACCCGCTACTTTTGCACCGATTTTTTCATCGTACATCGCTTCAACAATTGTAGGTGGTAAAAAGTAGTGTCCGGGAGTTACTGCGTTTAGTTTGACCAGAAAATCAAAATGCGATTCATATTCATTAAACGTGAAAAACCAGCAAATTCTATCGTCGCGTATATCCATATACTGTTCACGCTCAAGAACATAGTGGATAGACCAATCGGGTAATGCATCCCAGCTCAAACGAGTGTTAATTATCTCCCAACCAGCCGGTAAAAGCTGCACCAAGGCGATGTTCGAGATTTGCTCATAGTTTTGTGGCTTGCTAACTTTGAAGTGCCCCCAAAATATCTCACCCTGCGCTATGTCCGCCAGATTTATCTGTGTGCCGTCAGCGTTCAACCATTCAACATTCAAAGATAACACGTTGTTTGATGTAGTAACACCTTCGCGCAACGGGATACTGCTGTGCTCATATGATGCAAAAATAGGCGTATTCCCTTTATTCACAATTGAATACGTTTGTCCATAGTCGCTCACATCGATATATACAGCAGTGGCGCTGCTGTCAATTTTCACATGCTCGCCTGAAGGTTTTATCAGCTCAGCGCCAAATGTACCGCCTGCTTTCACCTTGCGAATGTATTTACCAAGTGCTGTAAGAGAATATGCCGCTGTTTGCGTAGAATACCATCTGTTCGATGCAAGTTGTTCGGATATATCGCGATAGATAAATTGCGCTTTGGTCATATTCTCGAATAGTAAAAGGCATTCCAACATTATCGCCTTACTACGTATATTTGACCCGTATGAATAATAATAATACGATTCATTATCATCAACAAGTGTATCGGTTTTGCTGAAAATCTCGCCAGCAACAGCGTCGGAACCTGCCAGCTTGTATGCCGCTGCAAGATGCATTTTTTCTGCATTGGAGAGTTTTGCTAACGCGCTTTGCCGCAAAAGATTCATGGCGCCCAGATTCGGTTTTTTATCGAGCGCAAGCACATATAAACGATATGTACGCTCAGAGAACATTCCCTCAGCAGCAGTTGCACTTGTGTTCTCCGAATTGGAAATCGCACGCAGCAGATCATCGGGAACAAAATAGCCTTTGTTTTTTGCTTCGACAAGAAAGTGATACGCATATGATGTTCCCCAATTGGAGTGATAGTTACCGTTGGGCCAATAGGACAGCTTGCCATTTGGCATCAAAAACGAACGCAAGCGCCCAATTGCCGCGTTGATATTATCGTCCACACGTTTGCGCTCATCTGTGCTAAGTTTAAAAACATCAGGCAAATACAGCTGCGGAAATGCCGCTGAAGTCGTCTGCTCTACGCAACCATAAGGATATTCGATAAGCCCTTTCATGCGACCTGTGAAGTTTGCATTTGCGAAACGTGATATAACAATTCGCGATTTACGTGTGCCTTCCATTCCAGCCGTCGGCAAGGTTAGCTGCGCGGTTTTACCCGCCTCAACACCGATTTCTTTAAAATCAAAAACCCGAGGATTTGATGCACGCACTTCGAGTTCGGTAATTTCCTCGGCTTTGTTTGCACCATTAGCTGCGGTAATTTTCACCTTCATATTTCCCACAGCTTCATCTGCGGCAAGAGTGAACATCACATCGGTTTCCGACTCCTTCGACATATCTACTGTGGTGTCTTTTTTGCCGAGAATCGAACCTACACCATCGACTGATATCGATACTTTTGTTTTACCTATACCATCTTTCGTGGCAAATATGCTCACAGGCACGTAAATGTTATCTGCAGGACCCATAACACGCGGCAATGACGATAAAACAATGAGTGGTGATTTCACTTGTATAGTTTTTTCGGCATTAGCGTAGCAGTTTTCGTTTGCACCAACAACCATCACACGTACCGAACCAAAATAGTTTGGCATATGAAATTTCGCTTTTGCTACGCCACTTTTGTCAACTGTAAGTACGCCAGAAAACATAGCCACAGGTTTAAAACGCCGCACTTTCGATTGACCATGTTTGGCTGAATATTCGGCAAAATCACCACCGATTGAGAATTTTTTGAAAATTTCACCCCAATTGGCACCTATCACATCTGAATACACATCATAGGTTTGGAACATAAGCGCCTGTTTTGCAAAGAAAAAATCCCACGGTGACGGTGTGGCAAAATTCGTTATATCCAAAAGCCCTTCGTCCACCACCGCAATTGTAAGCTGGGTCGGCTTTTTGCTGTTTGAAACACCACTCGCCTTCACAGAAACCTCAAAATCGGAATTTGGCTTGATTTCTGTAGGTGCACTTATTGTTAGGTTAAATTTCGTTTTGTGGTCTTCAACCATAACTGGTGCAACAGCATACATGCGCATTGGACGATCATTGGTTGTCTGTTCGTGCGGTTGCAGCACAGTAACAAAAGCATAAGCGTTCGGTAACATTTCGGCTGTTGCTGCAAATCGAAAAACTAATGTATCTTTATCGACAGTTTGCCATTTAGAAATAAGTATATCATATCCTTTTTCGACTGTGAGTAACGCATTCCCTTTGGGTACAGGTGATATTTTTACGATAACTGTATCACCTATATTGAATTTTTCCTTATTTAGCGCTATAGGCAAAACACAGGCATCTTTCGTATCATCAGAACTCCAGCCAAAAGAATACATGAAAAAGCCCGAAACATGCCCAGCATCGCCATCCTGAAGTTCCACAAGAATTTGCCCATCTTTCTCTACCTCAAAAGCAATAGCTACAGGTTCACTGCCGGTTTTGACCGTACCTGAAGTTATTAACGTTGTGCCCACCATGCTTTTATAACTTGCCTTATTATTACGCTGATTATAATCGTACCACCAGTGTGAGCGATTTTGATAAACTCGATAGTTTATAATTCTGCCCTCGACGTTCTTGCCATTTTTGTCCACGATCATGGCACGGAAATTGACTTTTGAGTTTTGGTTGAAATAGCGGTTCACAGGTTTTTCAACGCCCACATAATATTCGTGCACGTCAAGAGGAATGGACACTGTTGCAGGAACAAATCTGCCACCTTTCTCGAACACACGGCAGTTGAATTGCACTGAATATGGGTTGTTTGCCTCTGCGAGTGTTTTGGGTAAATTCCAGTTGAAAGTTATCTCGCCGCTTGTCGAAAGCTTTTTCGATATTGTGGGTTCGGTCATTTGATTTGCGGTAAAAGCCTCATTTTCGAAGCTCATGCGCGGGTATTTTTTAACATTCAGATTTCTCGGAACAAGACTGTAATCGCCTTCGCAATCGAGGTTGGCTGCTGGGCTACCAAATAAATATTGTGATGTCACCTTTATATCGACCGATTTACTATTTGCATCAAGTCTTTCAACTTGAGGTTCGAGTTTTACTTTAAGTCGATAGGGAACAATAGTTTCAACTTTTATAGTGTGCGAGAAAACCTCGTTGCCAGCTGAGATTTCGGCGCGCCAATTGCCCGTAAGGGCATTTTCATCAGTGACAAGAGCAAACGAATAATACCCATCTACAGCTGTTTTCGATGTTTTTGTGACAAGAGTTTTGTCTTGAGGGTTTTTTAGGTTTAATGTGACTGGATGATTTTGCGGAAAAGTGTTGTCCTGATTGCGTAAAATCAGTGAAAGGTAAATTGAATCACCCGGGCGATACACACCTCGATCGGTGTAGATAAAAGCCCGTAATCCTTTATCGGAAAGTGAATTACCACCGACGTCGAATAGTGATGTGCTCAGGTTGCTGCTGGCAACTTTGAGCATAGTGCGCTGACCATCTTTTTCGGCTTCAACAAAAAACACCTCATCGCCTTCAAGCTCAATTTTGCCCGATCCATCGGTTTTCCCTTTTGTAACAACTTGATTTTGAAAAGTAATAAGCTTTACAGAAGCTCCCGAAAGTGGTTTACCCGAAACGAGATCGGTGCAGTACACTATGTGCTTTTTACCCGCAACTTTATAATAGATACCAATATCCGACAGTACAATTGTTTTATCCACAGAAGCATTGCGCCCGAGAAAATTCGTTATCTCCCAGTCTTCTCCGTTTTCAAATTGGTAGGCGAAAACATAATCCTTCTGGGCGCGCAGTTCGATTATAAAAATACCCTGTTCGTTTTTAGGGATAAGCTTTTTTAAGTCAAGTGCCGATTGTAAAACTTTATCTGGCTCATCACCTATCTCAAGCTCTGTTTCGAGCACAACTTTGCCCACACGCGAAAATGTATTGTCGTAATAATAATCACCATAGTAGCCGTCATCATATCCATACTCGTTGTCGTAACCAGATGCACGGTTTGATTTTGCGCTTTTGTAATCATTATCTTGCAAAAAGTAGGCAACATTGTTTGCATAAACTTTTTTCACCGTCAAATGAACCTTGCGCAAATTGACTGTGGTAAACGTTACTGTGGATTTATTTGAGCTTGGCAAAAATGTGCCACGATGTGTGAACATAATTCGCGGTTCCATGTGCGGAATCGAAGCAGTAAAAGCTTGGTCGTTTGCAAATGCAACACCCCAATGGTTTTTCATTCCTGCACGAACTGTCAGTTGATATTGCGCCCCAAGATCAAACTTGCCGCGAACGATAAGTGAATTCTGGTTCACCTTTATGGTAAGGTTTTCTACAGGCGGATCGCAATTTACAAAACCCGAATAATCACGTGCGGGATCTAAATCGTGCGAGAAGCAAATGTTAAAAGCAGGCTCGTCACGAGCAGAGATGTTTGTTACCTCAGTTACAACGAATTCGCTTAGTGGGTAAAGAGTTACAATTCTTTCAAAATCTTCGGCAAGCTCTATCGGTGAATCATCGATTTTCAAAATGTATTCATCGGCATTCTTACCACGAATAATGCCGTCTGTTTCAAATGAAAAAGCGTTTTTGTCGATAGCCTTGAGCGAAAAGGCAAGTTTTTTTCCAAAAAGACCTTTCCGTGAAATCTCCATGGCATTTTTGAGCTTCGCCTCATCGACAGAAAAATTGAAAACTATGGTGCCTTTTATGCGCACCAAATCGGGATTATTTTCGTCCACCGGCTCAAAGCTTACGTTCGATGACACAACTTCCGCACCTGCAACGTCAAAAACAATCGCTATTTTGTCGAGTGGTAAATTGGCGGCACTTGGTAAAAGCTTCTTCAAATCGAGGGCGCCTTCGTAGTGTTCTCGTGCAACAAGGTCTTGGTTGGGAATCAATGAGAGTGTATAAGGGTCTGTCCATTTTACTACGCCGTCAATTTTCGGATCAAAGTCGAAAACGCGTTCAGTAAGAGCTATGCCCACGTTCGATCCATCAACCATGGCTGATCCGAAACGCACAACAATTTGCGATGATGGCGCAATTATTCCATCTGTCTTATTTGTGATAAGCTCGGCTTCTGCCGGATTAAACCCAATTTTTTGCTTACATCCTGCACAAAGCAGAAGAAGACTTATTGCTGCAAAATACATAAAATGTCTCATGCATATCCCCCAGATTTATAATTTGCTTCAATATACAAAAAAATGTCTCGAAACCAAGCTTTCGTTCTATTTCACAGATTTCGCTAATCACTTGCTGCTATTCACAAAAACAATATCGCATAGCCATTATCGAATTCGAGTTTTCTTCATAAAGAACCAAAACTTTGGCTTATGCTTTGCGCTAAAAATTTTACAAAAAAAAACGCAACCCAGTGTTAGATGAGTTGCGCTTTAAAAAACCGAAACCAACGATTACGGGTAAATGCGATATAACATGCGCGGAAATGCTATAGCTTCGCGCACATGTGGCACACCAGCTATCCAGCTTACCGTGCGCTCTACACCAATGCCAAACCCGCTATGCGGCACCGATCCATAACGACGCACATCGAGATACCACTCATATTGTTCGCGCGGCAATCCGAAGGCTTCCATGCGAGCGATGAGTTTATTGATGTCGTCTTCGCGTTGGCTGCCACCGATTATCTCGCCATAACCTTCGGGAGCAATGAGATCGGCGCAGGCAACAAGCTCGGAATCTTGAGGATGTTCTTTCATGTAGAAAGCCTTAATTGCCTTCGGGTAGTTCACAATAAAAACAGGCTTGTCGAAATTCGATGATATAACTGTTTCGTCTTCACCGCCGAAATCATCGCCAAAGTGTTTGTCGAGACCAGCTGCGCGCAAAATCTCTATCGCATCACGGTATTCTACACGAGGGAAAGGTGGCACTACTCTTTTAAGTGGCTCGATGTCGCGTTCGAGTGTTTCAAGCTCGGTTTTGCAGTTTTCGAGTATGTGCGCTACAACATATGAGACAAAGTTTTCTTGCAAACGCATGTTATCGGCGTTGTCGAAAAACGCCTCTTCTGCCTCCACCATCCAAAACTCGGTGAGGTGCCTGCGCGTTTTTGACTTTTCTGCGCGAAAAGTGGGACCCATGTTGTAAACTAAGCCGTGTGCCGAGATTCCTGCTTCGAGGTATAGTTGACCCGTTTGTGCCAAATATGCTTTGCCCAAATCGAAATACTCTGTGCCGAAGAGGTTCGTTGTGCCTTCGGCGGCAGTGGGCGTAAGTATGGGCGTGTCAAATCGCACAAAACCATTTTCGTAAAAGAAATTTACCATCGCACGTTCCACTTCAGAACGAATGCGATGTAGTGCACGTTGTTTTGACGAGCGCAACCACAAATGCCTATGCTCCATCAAAAAAGCTGTGCCGTGCTCTTTTTTTTGAATTGGATAATCCTCAACTATTTGCACAGCAACAAGATCCAAAAGTGTAAGCTCAAAACCACCAGGCGCGCGGTCTTCGGCACGAACTATGCCATGAACTATTACAGAACTTTCCAAACCTAAGGCTTCAAAAAGCTCAAATGCGCCATCGGTGCATTCACCTTTCACGCCAACGCATTGCATGTATCCCGAACCATCGCGGATTATCAAAAAAATTATTTTTCCTTTCGAGCGTTTGTTCGCTACCCAACCGCGAACTTCCACAGTTTCGCCTGTGAATTTTCCCGCATCCTTTATCAAGAACATTTTTCCTCCTCTTTGTGAAAACTAACATTATGCCAATGGCATATTTTGTCGGCTTACCGCATGCAGCAATGCCAGCAGACACTTTCTAGCGGCACAGCGCCTTTTGCAAATAATTTACTAAAATATGCAAAGCATTGTTTAGATGCAAATAAATATTTGAAAATTTTTGCGCAAAACTATATTCGATTTATGATAACCTTCGAAAAACTTTACGCTTTTCCTCTGTGGGCAAACTACTATGCCTACAAACAAAACTGGCGCAAAACAAATTTTGCCACAAAACCTGTAATATGTGTTGGCGGTTTGCTCATGGGAGGCTCGGGCAAAACCCCCGTGGTAATTGCTCTTGCACGTGCCTTACTTTCACGTGGTTTACGAGTTACGGTCATCTCTCGCGGCTACCGGCGACGCACAAGTGACATTTTGGAAGTTTTTTCGGATATGCATTGGCTCGATTGTGGCGACGAACCACTTCTAATAAAACGCTCATGCGATGCTCGCGTCATAGTTGCGAAAAATAGGTTTGAAGCCACAAAGCTCTATGCCCACAATACCGATATTTTTCTGCTCGATGATGGATTCCAACACTTTGCACTGCATAAGGATGCTACTGTTTTAGTTTTATCGGGCACAGAGTTTTCAACAGGCATATTTCCATTCGGCAACCGCCGCGATGGTTTATGGCGTTTTGAAAACCCGCATGAGAATTTACATTTTCTCGCACCTGCAAGCGCACATACAGCCAAATATCCCGAAAACATATCCAAAAACACAACACATTTTACTATCGAGAGCACAGGCTTTCGTTCTTTGTCAAATCGTGAAGAAAAATTGCCACTCGATTTTGTGCACGGGAAAAAAGTTTTTGCTGCGGCAGGCATCGCACGTCCCGAGAGATTCCTCAATACACTTGAAAAACTTGGCGCGCAAATAGTGGGCAAAAAATTCTACCTCGACCACTTCTTTTACGGTCGCGAGCGCGCATCTTTCGTACGCAAAAAAGCACTTCTGACAAATGCAGACCTCATCGTTGTAACCGCAAAAGATGCAACAAAATTGCCACCAGCACGCGATTTCTACTCACTCGAAATCCAATGCACCATCGATAATGCCGAAAACTTTGTCGATAACTTATTGCACTCAATCAAATAAGTGTTTTTTCCCACTTTTAGCGACAAAGGTTTTTCAAATTGCGTACTAAAAATCACTGTTCAAAAAACTGCAATTATTACAAAGGCAAACGCTGAACTTCTCAAATGTGCTTGTGCGTAAAATCTTCATAAATTCTTGCTTAGCACGAAAAAAACTCTTGCCAAAACATCATGCTCGCCTAACTTAAAAGCTTGTCTATGGGAATCGCCATTGCAATCGACGGACCCGCAGGTTCGGGCAAAAGCACGTTGGCAAAAGCCATCGCGCGCAAGCTGAACTATACACACATCGACACCGGTGCTATGTATAGGGCACTTACGCTTTTAGCTTTGCGTCATTCTGTCGATTGGGAAGACGAAAATTCTCTTGTCTCACTTCTCCACCGCTTTCCCATAATCCAAAAAGGCGAAAAAACTTTCATCGATAACGAAAATGTGAGCGACGAGATTCGTTTGCCATCTGTAAGCGAAGCTGTATCAATAGTTTGTCGGCATGCTGAAGTTCGCCGACGCATGGTTGAGCTACAGCGCATGCTTGCCGCAACCGACAACGTTGTTATGGACGGACGTGACATTGGAACTGTAGTTTTGCCAAATGCCCAGATAAAACTTTTCGTTGTCGCCTCCGAAACCACCCGCGCGCAAAGAAGACTCGATGAACTTTCAAATTCAGGCATAAATGCCGATCTCGAGTCCACTTTGTCAAACATTCGCAAACGCGATACACTCGATAGTTCACGCGAGGTAGCACCACTTCGAAAGGCTGATGACGCCGTTGAAATCGACACTTCCGTGCTGACAGTTGAGCAAGAACTTGCCATTGTCGAAAAGCTTGTGGCAAACCTGCCGTCATGCAAAACCACTTCTAACCCGGCAAATAAAACATAACGCAACCTTTCACGCACAAATGCAAGCATTGTAATTTTAAATACGGTTCCTTAAAAAGAGCAGATCATTCAGAGCATTAAGAAATTTGAAAATAGAGTCGTCCTTGTAGGGCGCGTATCTTATTGTTATTAGGAGGAATGGCTAATGCCAGAACAAGTTTCAACCCCAAAAATCGACCTTCTCAAGCCCAAAAAAGCGGAGCTGGAAGGCGAAGTTATTCTCGTCGAAGGTGACATCACACGCTTTGACGAAACAGTTTCAACCGATCTCATCGAACACGACCGCACGCTTTACGCGACAACCGCCATGACGCTCAAAGAAAATGAGCTTATCAACGGCACAGTTATCGCAGTGCGTGGCACCGATGTCATGGTCGATATCGGTTTCAAATCCGAAGGCATCATCGCAGCCGACGAATTCGGCGACGAAGAGCTTAAACCCGGCACAAAAATCCAAGTTTTCCTCGATGCTCTCGAAGATGAAAACGGACAAGTAGTTATATCGAAGAAAAAAGCAGATTTCATCCGCGTTTGGGATACCATCAAAGACGCATACGAAAGCCGTCAGCCCGTGCGCGGCAAAATCAAAAAACGCATTAAGGGCGGCATGGTTGTCGATCTTGTTGGTGTCGATGCATTTTTGCCCGGCAGCCAAATCGCACTTCGCCCAGTGCCCGATTTCGACGCACTCGTTGGCGAAATGATGGAGTTCCGCGTTATCAAGCTCAACAAAATTCGCCGCAACATTGTCGTCTCGCATCGCATCCTCCTCGAAGAACAGCGCGAACAACAACGCAAAGACCTTCTCCGCAAAGTGCAAGAAGGCGCCACCGTTCAAGGTATTGTCAAAAACATCACCGATTTCGGCGTGTTTATCGACCTTGGCGGCATGGACGGCTTACTCCACATCACCGATATGAGCTGGACTCGCATCAATCACCCATCCGAACTCGTCAAAATCGGCGACGAAATCGACGTGCTCATTCTCAAATACGACCGCGATAAACAGCGCATCTCTTTGGGTCTCAAGCAACTTACACCTTCGCCATGGGAAAATGTTGCCGAAAAATTCCCCATTGGCAAACGCGTGAACGGCAAAATTGTCAACCTCACGAAATATGGCGCTTTTGTTCGCCTCGATGATGGCGTTGAAGGGCTTATTCACGTTTCCGAGATGTCTTGGACTAAGCATGTAAACCATCCATCCGAAATCCTCGAAGTGGGTCAGGAACTCGAGTGCATAGTTCTCGACGTTGACAACGACAACCACAAAATTTCGCTTGGTCTCAAACAGCTCGAACCAAACCCTTGGGAAGTTGCACCTGAGCGTTACCCAATAGGCACACATGTTTCGGGTATCATCCGCAACCTCACAGCATTCGGCGCTTTTGTCGAAATCGAAGAAGGCATCGAAGGGCTTGTTCACATCTCCGACATCTCCTGGACTCGCCGTGTGAATCATCCTTCCGAATTCTTCAAACGCGGGCAAAAAATCGAAGCTGTTGTCCTTGAAATCGATATCGAAAATCACCGCATCGCCCTCGGTTACAAGCAACTCGAAAGCGATCCCTGGCCCATACTCGCCCAAAAATACAACGACGCAGCCGAGACATCCGGTAAAATCATCCACATGACCGACCGCGGCGTTATCGTCGAACTTCCCGATGGTGTGGAAGGTTTTGTGCCCGTCACACAACTTGGCAGACGCGTCGATAAACCTCAAGACGCTTTCAAAGAAGGCGAAAACTTGCCGCTCAAAGTCATCGAAATCGAACCAAACGAAAGACGCATCGTTCTTAGCGTCAATGCCTATTTCGAGGCTAAAACCGAAGCCGACCTCGAAAAGTATCTCTCTTTGCATCCAGTAAAAACAGTCGCTTTGGGCGAAGCCGCAAAACTCAAAAAGTAACTAACCGTGGCATGTTTAAACCACATGCCAGCATTTAAAAGAGGTAACG
>CAYUDB010000024.1:0-18309 GCA_964443405.1 uncultured bacterium
TTTCACCGGCAGCCAAAAAAAGCGTTTCTGGCACAAACGAAACCCATGCCGTTTCGGGTAAAGGTGCAAACGTTGCTTTGGTAGAACTCTTTCGTGCAGCAAGAATTATACGTGCGCCCTTTGCCCCAGGGTTGACCAGCACAAGCGAAGTGCTGCTAGCTTCTCCGAGAGTGTCGCAAACCATGCGCACCGAAGTTATGTTTGAGCCGAGTGAAAGTGCGCTGCTTGCCACGAATAAAGCGGCACTTACCATCGAGCAAATAATGGTTTTGCAAAAGCTCATGATCTTGATACCTCTTTAGATAACCTACCATAAAACCGAAAAAGCGCAATCCTTTTATATCGCACTTTGTGCCGTTGGCGCGCTCTGTCATGATGAAACTCACTTCCAAGCTGTTTGGCAAAGAAAACGGCAGAGGTAAAGCTCCAGTGCCCTCTTTTTTTGCAGACAATGGAAATGTTGAGATTCACTTTTGATACGCGGCACTCGAGAAACGCATGTTTTGTGAAAACTTAGCACGGAGATTTAAAACTATACACGGCAATTTTTCGCACGAGGCAAAATCGAAAGTAGCGGACATTGTCAATGAAAAATCTTTCCAATCCTGCTGCACAATTTGCATGGCAGATGACAGACGCATGCCAGCGCACAATAATGAAAAGCCTTGTTATTTAAATAGTTGATCAAATGAAGCGCATGGTTTGTTTGTGCTCGATTGCCAAGCAAAAGCGAAGTATTTTTTTGCACACAGTTCAAAATGTAGCCTGAAAAATGATAAACCAAATGGCAGTGCATATGTTTTGAGTATAGTGGTGTCTGCATGAGCAACATGAGGAAAAATTTGTTGCGTAGGATTTGAAAATTTGTTTTTTTAAAGTTTACACATTTCGACGGAGCTATAATGGGATTACTTGGCAATTTCGCGGGGAAGGTCGATGAAGACCACCTCAATACCATAATCGGCGAAGGCACAACACTCGATGGCGTGTTGTCGGTAATCGGTTCCGTGCGCATCGATGGTTCTTTACGTGGCAAACTCGATGCCACCGGTAATCTCACAGTGGGGTCGAAAGGTTTACTCGTATCGCCAACGGTCACATGCAAAAGCGCGCATGTAGCCGGAAATGTTACGGGCGATTTAATTTCGCCGCAAAAAGTTTATCTTACGTCATCTGCTAAACTAGACGGGAACATTCGCACGCAGGTTTTAGTTATCGAAGAGGGTGCGGTTTTCAATGGCAAAACAGAAATGATTGGAACACAACAAATTGCCGAAATCCAGCCCGAAAACGCACAAAGCGTTGCATTGGACGAAACAAAAAAATCATCGCCTTCACCAAAAGCAAAAAAATAGGCGAAAGCGCGGTGTTGGTTTTGTTGATAAAGTTATCCACAGTGTTGATAACTTTGTTGATAATCTGTAATTTCGAAACAGAGGCGCAAAATGGATGACTTAGTCGAAAAAATTAAAAAAACCGAAACCGAAGCTGCCAAACAAGTTGCGGAAGCTGAAGCTGAGGGCAAAAAATTGGTAACCGAAAAGCTCGCCGAAATCGAAAAAAGCAAAGTGAGTTTGAAAAGCGAAGTAGAGGCTATTCTAGCCACCGCGCGCAAAGAAGGTGCTCGCGATGCGGAGAATGAAATCGAGAAGCTTGCACATGCCACCGACGACAAAACCTTGCTTATCGATAAAAATTTCGCCGCAAGACAACGTTCGCTCATCGAAAAAGTTTTGAAGGAGATATAAATGGCTGTCGTGCGCATGTCCAAGGTTGGCATAGTTGGTTGTCGCGACGAAGCCGAAAAAATCATATCGCTTTTGCAGCGCGAAGGTGCCGTCCAAATCATCGAGCAAAGCGAGCAAAAGGATAGCGCATCCGAATTCGAAGGCAAGTTGCGCCAAATTGATTTTTGCACTGTTTTTTTGAGCAAATTTGCGGCTAAGCAGTCGTCAAAGCCGGTGTTCACCACAAGCGAACTCGCACTTGCTCTGGAAAACTTCGATTTGGACGATACTTTATCGAAAATTTCGGAGCTTGCGGCAAAGCAAGAAGAACTAACTGCATCTCTTTCGCGTTCACAGGCATATCATTCCATGCTCGCTCCTTGGCTCGACCTAAAATACGATTTGTCATCGCTTGAAGATACGCCAAACACAAAAATTCGTCTTGGCGTTGTTCCCGCGCACACTCTACAGATTTTTCAAAATGAAGTCATCGAGCAACCGTTGCTCTCGTGGCAAGAAGTGAAAGCCGCTCGTGAGGGTACCTATATTATAATCGCTTATCACAAAAAGATTTCCGACTGGGCAGACGCACTTTTGGCAAAAGTGGAATTCACACATTGGGACCCCAAATTTTTCAAAAAGTCGCCTACAGTAGAAACCGTCGCCCTCGAAACCGAAATTATGCGTCTCGAAAAGCAGCTTGCCACAATCGCCGAAAAAGCCCGCGCAATGGCAAACAAAATACCTTCACTTTTGGCGTCGGCAGATAGCTACGAACAAATGCTTGCTGCGCAAAAAGTTATAACAAACGCAAACAAAACTGCGCAAACATTTTTCCTGCAAGGTTGGATACCACAAGAAAAAATACCGCGTCTCAAAAAGCGCATGGAGGCTTCATTTGAAGCATTAGAGCTTATTGAGCTACCAATTTTGCCCGAAGAAGTTCCGCCAGTCCAGATAAAAAATGGCTTTTTTGTCGAGGCTTTTGAAATTATCACCGATCTTTATGGTCGTCCAGCTGCGGGCATGATAGATCCAACGCCGGTGCTCGCGCCATTTTTTGCCATCTATTTTGCGCTATGCCTCACCGATGCCGGTTATGGTTTGTTGGTAACTGCCATATCGATTATCGGGCTTTACCTTATGCGTAAAAAGAGTTTCGAGAGCCGCAAATTTTTCCGTCTCGGCATTTACGTTGGTGTGCCGACCATAATAGCCGGCATCCTTACTGGTGGATATTTCGGTTTGCCATTGCCAAATGCCACCGAAGCCACAGGTTTGGCGGCACTTGCGCTCAAGCTCAAGCTTTTCGACCCTGTGCGCGATATGAACACGTTTTTTATCATCTCCATAGCTTTTGGAGCGGTGCAACTCTCAGTAGGATATATACTTTCCGGATACCTCAGCATTGTGAACTCGCAGAAGTTCGCGTCGAAGTTGCACGGTGTTTTCACTGGTTTGGCTTGGGCAGTAACAGCTTTTGGGCTTGGCTTTTTCCTAATGGGCTATCTGATGCCAAACGAGCTTGGGCATTTGGGTAAAATTGGTGTAATGCTTCTCAAATATGGCGTTTACGGCATGCTATTCGGGCACTTAGTCCTGGGCACTATTGCGGGCATGGGCGTTGGCATGTCATTGGCAAACGCGCTTGGCTTCAGTGGATTATATGGCATAATCGGTGTTTTTGCCGATTTGCTTTCGTTTTTACGCCTGGCGGCATTGGGGCTTTGCACAGGCATTGTTGCTGGTGTAATAAATCAGCTGGCTTTTCAGATGAAAGGTTGGCTTTTCATATTTGGCATTTTGCTTATGATAGGCGGGCACCTTTTTTATTGTGCATTTTCGGCGCTTGGTGCTTTTGTGCACCCGACACGTCTTCAGTTCGTCGAGTTTTTCAGCAAATTTTACGAGTCGGGCGGCAAAAATTTCGAGCCTTTCCGTCGCAAATTTCGCCGCATAGAAGTGCTGTAAAACTATATTTCCAAAAGGTTTGTAATGGCGTTTCATAGTCGAGAAGTCGATATTCTAAAAAAACTTACAGCCGCACGTGTTCTCGAACTCGGCTGCGGATTGGCGCAAACTGCACCGGTTTTGTGTGAAAATTTCACGCAAGTGTACGGCATCGAGCCAATGCAATCGCCCATATCGCGTGCAGATTTTCGCGAGCACATCGCAGAGCACCCAAATTTCAGCTTCACAGTTGCCACAGGTGAGGCATTACCTTTTGAACGTGGCTTCTTTGATGGAGTTGTGTCGCATTGGGCATTGCACCACTACCGATATCCTCTCGCAGTGCTCGGCGAGGCGCACAGAGTGCTTCGCGAAGGGGGGTGGCTTCTGCTTTCCGACGCCATTTCTCACGCGGAAGGCATATCGCTGCGTCAGGCGAATCATCTTGCTTTTCATAGGCTTGCAGTTGCCGCCGACCGCAAAATGCATGTTGACCATTTTCCTGCGCGTGCACCCGAGCACATAATTGAGCTTTTGCAGGCGGCAGATTTTGCCATTGACGAGGCGCATGTGGTTGCCGAAGAAGACCTTGACACTTATACCGACGACGTTGCGGCTGCATATTTGCAAAACATTCGCATGCTTCAAAATCGTCTCGACGACCGTGCAAGTGCCGAAAAATCTGCTTTCGACGCGCTCATCGAAAAAATCGAACGCGAAGGCATAGCAGCAGGTCCGTTCGTTGCTATTTTGGCGCACAAGCGTGTTCATGGTTAAACGAATCGCAACACTTCCAGCGCGCGAACGCCCTGTATAGCACAATCGTCCACCATGGCGGTTCGTAGCCAAAACAATCGAGGCACTGCGTGCAACTTATTGTTGCGAAATATGTTACAATTCTATGAGCACAGCTTTTATCTGAAAATTCTTGAGAACCTTTTGATATTCAAATTGCCATCCGCGCGAGACCACTTTTTGTTGACGATGGCAACACGCACTGCGGCGTTTTTAGGGTAATTCATTTTCGATGATTGAAAAATTTAACTATATGTTGCGCATGGTTTTATCTGGCGAAGGCTGTGCATCGAACTGCGAGTTTTGTGTGTTGTTTTCGCGCATGCCAAGCAAGATGCAAAGCTTTTCGATTTGAGCAAATGCAGCAACTTCGCAACGATTTTTGGTTGAATTTGGACAATAGAATTTGGGCATTTTAGTTTTCAAAATAGATTTTCGCGGCGTAAAATACGTTTTCAAATAAACCTTTCGCAAGAAAGTGAGAGACTCGACAATTTTTTTTAAACAATAAAAGGAGGGTTCTTATGCGCTTTGCCAAGCTTGCAACGATGATGTGCATCATGGTTTTTGCTGCAGCCTTGTGGGCACAGACAGATTCTGTCACCACAGCAGCAGCGCAGACAGCGGCACAAACTACACCAGCACCTGTCGAAACTGCCAAATCGTGGTTTTTCCTCAATGGTGTAGCGCTGGCTTTCATTGGCGGAACGCTTGCAGCGACACTTTCGGGCATAGGCTCGGCAATCGGCATCGGTCTTGCTGGCGGCATGACGCTCGGTGCACTTCAAGAAAAGCCCGACATGTTCGGTCGTTTTCTTCCTCTCGCAGCAGCGCCCGGCACACAGGGCATTTATGGTATAGTCGTTTTCTTCCTCATTTTGGGCAAAATCACACCTGCTCTCACAATAGATGCCGGTTGGGGCTTGCTTTTCGCGGGTCTTCCTGTGGGTTTAGCAGGCTTGCTTTCGGCAATTTGGCAAGGTAAAGTTTGTGCTGGCGGCATTGGTCTCGTTGTCAAAGATGAAAGTGGATTTGGCAAAGGTTTGGTTATGGCGGCGCTTGTGGAGTTCTACGCGATTTTGGGCTTGCTCGCGAGTATTTTCATGGTTGGCGCGGTAAAGTAAGTGTTTAATAACAAACACATTAGCGTCAATTCTCGAAAAAGAAGGGGGTTTATGCCGTGAGCATGGAAGGTATAATTGACCGCATAAAAAAAGATGCGGCTTCGCAGGCAGAAAAAATTCGCAGGCAATATGCCGATACAGTAAAAAAAGCTGAACACGATTTCGAACATGATAGGTCGGAAGCCCTCGATGCCGCAACTGCACGAGCAAAAATTGAACGCAAGCGCGAACACGATCGCACACTCGAACATGCGAAATCACTCGAAAGTCGCAGGCTTCTTGCACACAAACATCGTGTAATCGACAATTTTTATTCATCGGTTCGCGCCGAACTCGAAGCGCTTTCGCCCGATGCAACGCGCAAGCTTTTTGCCCGACTGCTGGCGAATGTAGAACTATCTAACGGATACATAATCGCAGCTAAGGATGCTGAGCTTTTCGACGCAACATTCTTCAAACAAGCAGCAGATGCCGCATCACCTCGTAAACTCGATTTCTCCGTTCGAGTAACTGAGGGCAGTTTCCGCGGTTTCTTTGTAGAATCGGGCAAAATTCGCTTCGACCTCACTTTCGACGCAATAATGGAGCTTTTGCGCGACAAAACTCAAGAGATGATCATTGCCGAGCTTTTCGATTGAGTGCGCAACCTAGCCTCTAATGACCATCGATAGTGCCTAGCGACACTATTATGGCAAATTGTGCAACGCAAAACGTTGGCACTTTTGCAAAAATTTTGGAGAAGTTTGAATTCACATATGGACTTTGTGGAGGTTTTATGAAACCGCCTCTGATTTTCAAAACCGATGCGGACTACACTTATGCGTCGGGAGTTATACGCGGGCTCGAAAACTACATTCTCAAACGCAATGACTTCCAAAAGCTCTGGGATGCAGATGCGTCACAGACCAGTTCTGTGCTTGCAGAACTCGGCTACGGCGGCGGAGAGCACGATGCCGAGCATGCACTCGACGTCGGCATTGAGATTTTGCTCAAAACCATCGATAAGCTGGTTAAAAACCCAGAACTGGCAGATGTTTTGCGTTACAAATATGACTTTTCCAATATTTCTGCATATCTCAAAGCACATTTTGCAGGGGAAGTGCCTAGAACATTTGTCCAATGGGGCAAATTTGCACCCGAAAAACTTTTCAAGCTCATCGAAGCTCAGTTGTTGGGTGAAAAAACCGAATTGCCACCACTTTTTGTTGATGGCATAAACCGCGCCAAGCGTTATTACAACACCTATCGCACCAGCGCCGCAGTAGATGCAGCACTTGACGCGACATTACTTTTGCACAATCGGCGAGTTTTGCCAATTGGTGATTTTTTCGAGCGTTATTTTGCTGTGTTGGCAGATTGGGCGAATGTTCTGAGCTTTATACGCACTGTTCGCGCGAATTTTTCGGTGCCTATGTTTTGGGAAAGCTATGTTCACGGTGGCGACATCGAAATGCGCGTTTTCACACAAGCCTTCACCGCCGACGCCGAAAATGCTCACAATGCTTTTGCTTTCACCGAATATGGCAAAACTTTGCAAGAAGCGATAAGAAATGCACTTGCAGGCGAGGGCGAGCTGCTCGATACAATTTTCCGTCGTGCGCGCAAAAAGCTATTTGATGCCACACGATATTGCAGTTTCGGTCCCGAGTTGATAGTTGGCTATGCCGGTGCAAAGCTCGACGAAATCGCTATTTTACGCGTTATACTGCGTGCCAAAGCCGCAAAAATGCAATACGAGAGCATTCGGGAGGTAATTTCCTATGTCGTGGAATAAACTTGCAGCGCTCGGCGAATGGAGCACTGTTTTCCCATTAAAATCTTGCGGCATCGATGTTACAGTAGTTTTAACGCCCGAAGATGCACCCAAAATGCTGCGCAAACTTGTGCTTTCAAAAGAATATGCCGTGATTTTCGTTCAGGAAAGCTTGCACTCGGTTTTGCACGACACAATGCGCGAATTTTCCGAACTCGATGTGCCCGCGATAATACTTATACCATCTGTTTCGGGTTCCGAAGGTTATGGTCTGGGCATCATCCGCGATACCATGAAAAAAGCTGCCGGGCGAGATATTCTTGCCGAAGAATAAGCTTTCTCGTCGCAGCGAGGGCAACGACATGATAAGCTGCCAATGGTGCATGATAACCGCACATGGCGAAAATGCCAGGCGATGGCAGAGCATGAATTGTCCTGTGGCGCAGGCAAAACAAACGTAAGATTTTCGGCTATCATAATGAGCTGTACTGGCACGATAAAGCAGCAGGCGGTTTTGTTAAAATTGTCAGAGTAGCCACGGCGTTTACTGGCGTAGCCATTGACAAAAAACAGTAATATTCATAAATAAGCAGGTGGCTTAGCCACTAACAAAACGATAATAGTGGAGGTTTCGATGGCTGAAATAGTGGGACGCACAGTGAAAGTTGCAGGTCCTCTGGTCATCGCCGATAATATGACCGGCGCACGAATGTTCGACGTTGTGCGTGTTTCGAACCATCGTTTGGTGGGTGAGATCATCGAACTGCGCGGCGACACGGCATCGATACAGGTTTACGAGGAAACCGGTGGCATAGGCGTGGGCGAACCAGTGTTTCTCACCGAGCAACCGCTTTCGGTCGAATTGGGTCCTGGGCTTTTGCGATCGATTTTCGACGGTACACAGCGTCCACTTGATCAGATTGTCGCAAAATCGGGAGATTTCATAGCGCGCGGCATAGAGGTGCCATCGCTTGACCGCACAAAAAAATGGTCATTTACGCCAAAAGTGGCTGTGGGAGCTAAAGTTATCGCCGGTGACATAATTGGCACCGTCCAAGAAACCGATATCATCGAACATCGAATTATGATCCCACCAAATGTGTCGGGCACAATTTTGTCCATACAAAAGGGCGATTTCACAGTCGATGACATTGTTTGCACGCTTGCCACCGAAAAAGGCGAACACAAACTCACTATGATGCAGAAATGGCCTGTGCGTCTTTCGAGACCATACGCGAAAAAATTCAAGCCCACAATGCCACTCGTTACCGGTCAACGCATACTCGACACTTTTGTGCCAGTTGCCAAAGGCGGCACAGCTTGCGTGCCAGGACCTTTCGGCTCGGGTAAAACCGTTATCCAACACCAACTTGCGAAATGGTGCGATGCCGAAATCATAGTTTACGTGGGCTGCGGCGAGCGCGGCAACGAAATGACTGATGTTCTCACCGAATTCCCTGAGCTTATCGACCCGAAAACAGGCAAACCACTTATGGAGCGCACCGTTCTCATTGCCAACACATCAAACATGCCTGTTGCCGCACGCGAAGCATCGGTTTACACAGGCATAACCATTGCCGAATATTTTCGAGATATGGGTTACTCGGTGGCATTGATGGCAGATTCCACATCGCGCTGGGCAGAGGCAATGCGTGAAATTTCAGGGCGTTTGGAAGAGATGCCAGGTGAAGAGGGTTACCCTGCATATCTTTCGCGTCGTATTGCCGAATTTTACGAACGCGCAGGTTTCATAAATTGCTTGGGTTCCGACGCTCGGCAAGGTGCACTTACGGTTGTAGGTGCTGTTTCGCCTCCCGGCGGCGACAATTCCGATCCTGTTGTTCAGGCAACATTGCGTGTGGTGCGCGTATTTTGGTCACTCAAGGCTGAGCTTGCGTATCAAAGGCATTTTCCGGCAATATCTTGGCTCGAATCGTACACACTTTACCACGATAACTTCGACGATTGGTATATGTGTAATCTGTCGCCCGAATTTCTAAAAATGCGCAACGATGCTATGATAATGTTGCAAAAAGAGGCAGAACTTCAAGAAATTGTGCGACTTGTGGGTGCGGAGTCTTTGCCCACTGACGACAGACTCACTTTGGAGATAACTCGTTCCTTGCGCGAGGATTTTCTTCAGCAGCATGCTTTTCACGATGCCGATTCGTTTTGTCCGGCGCACAAGCAGCAGGCGATGCTCGAGCTAATACTGTGGTTTGGCGGAGAAGCACGGCGTGCTCTCGATGGCGGTGTGCCATTTGAGCGAATTACGTTCTTGCCCGAACGCGAACTTATCGCGCGTGCAAAATATCAACCAAATGCCACATTCGACACGGAAGTCGGCGAAATTAAAACTAAAGTCCGTGCGGGTATCGACAGGCTTCTTAGCGAATTTTGCTAAAACGCTTTACAGTGCAACGAGTTTTGATAAGTAAAACCCACCAAGCTTTAGCTTGGCGGGTTTTTTGTTGAGCTTCTTAAAAGCTTTGTTTTGTAGCTCTTAAGTGAGTATCGCAAAAATTAACGGCATAGCTGACGTAGTCGTATCTAGAGGCGCCCATTGGCGCTGAGTAAATTGGCAACGTCGCGGGCAAAACTAGCGGGATCTTCGGGCAAATCGCCATTTGAGATGCATGCTAAAGCGTAAAGTGTCTGCGCCACCTCAATCAGCTCTTCTGTAGCGCCTGCAGCGATTTTTGTGTTAAGTGCTTCGACCAAAACGTGATTTGGGTTCAGTAATAACGTGCGCGGTTGTTCACGAATATCCTGCCCAGTTTGACGAAGGATTTCGGCAATGTGTGATGGGTAAATGGTTTTTTCGCCCAAAAGGCAAGCTGCAGAATCAGTTAGGCGCTCAGATACTTTTACGTCCTTCACTTTTGTGCCGAGCGTTTCTTTCATGAACGCCACAAGTGTTTCGTATTTCGCCTCGTTTTCGGGTGCAGTGTTTTCGGGTAGCTCTACTTTCGATGCGGAGAGAACCTTTTTGCCCTTGTAAAAATCGCAGTATTGTATCCAAAGTTCGTCAACAGCATCGGATAACAAGAGCACTTCCCAACCTTTTTGCGCAAAACCTTCGAGCAATGGTGAACTTTGCACAAGTTGCTCGGTCTTGCCGGTAAGGTAATATATGGCTTCTTGTTCGGGTTTCATCCGCTCGATGTATTCACCGATGGTCGAAAGCTTGCCAGTTTCGTTGGTAGTTTTAAAAATGGCGAAATCGAGTATGTCATCGCGGCGATCGGGTTGCAGATAAAGCCCTTCTTTTATCACCATGCCAAACTCTGCCCAAAAATGTTCAAATGCAGTACGATCATCGTTCAATAGAGACTTGAAAATCGAAAATACTTTGCGCACAAGTGATTTTTCGATGAGTTTCATGCGCTTATCTTGCTGCAGAAGCTCGCGCGATATGTTGAGTGGCAAATCGTCTGTGCCAACAACGCCTTTCAGAAAACGCAGATATGGCGGAATTATATCGCGCATGTCGGTGAGGATGTAAACGCCACGAATGTAAAGCTGTATGCCGTGTTCACCCTCGCGAAGGTAAATGTCGAACGGGCGATGCTCGGGAACAAACAACAGCGCGCGAAAATCCACATTGCCCTCGCCATGGTAATAGATGCGGCGAGCAGGTTTTTTCCAATCGCGGGAGATGTGCTTGTAAAACTGGTCGTATTCCTCTTCGGTAACCTCACTTTCGGGGCGTGACCAAATTGCCTTTTGCGAGTTGAGTGTAACATCTTCCCAAACGGTTTCGGTTTTTTCGTCGTGCTGGCATGAGCAATTTGGATTTGTGCAGTTCTCATCGTGAGTGCAATTTGGGTCATCGCAACAATGTTCGTGCTCCTCGATTGGCTTTTGGCGTGGCACTTTCATGCGAATGGGATATGCGATGAAATCGGAGTATTTTTTCACAATTTCACGTATCACCCATTCATCGATGTAATCGCGGTGCAAATCGCCGTCTTCGGGTTCATCTGCGGGCAAAAGGTGCAGGATTACATCTGTTCCGCAGCTTTGGCGCATGGCTTCTTCCACGTGAAAAGTGCCGTCGCCATTTGAAGTCCAACGCCAAGCAAGAGTGTCGCCTGCCTTGCGTGATATTACTTCTACAGTGTGCGCCACCATGAAGCTTGAATAAAATCCAACTCCAAACTGTCCAATAAGTTCGGGCGACATTTGATTTCCATCGGCATTTTTGAAAGCTTCTGCAAAGGCGCCCGAACCCGATTTTGCAATTGTGCCCAAATATTCAATTAGTTCTTCGCGGCTCATGCCAATGCCATTGTCGGAAACAGTGAGAATTCGTTTTTGCAAATCGTTGTGAATGCGAATTTCATTTTCGCCTGCATCGTTTGCCAGTTCGGGGTGTGCCAAAAGCTCGAAACGAAGCTTGTCGAGTGCATCTGACGCATTTGAAATAAGTTCGCGCAAGAAGATATCTTTGTTCGAATACACCGAGTGAATCATCAACTCAAGCACACGCCGTGCTTCGGTTTGGAATTCAAATGTTTGAGTGCTCACGTTATCCTCCGTCTTTTTTTCGCTAACAAAATACATTTCTCTCGCACAAAATCAAGTGTGCCAAAGGACAGTTTTTCTGTGCACAAACGCGGCGCTGCCTTCGCAAGATTTGCCGCATAGGTTTGTTCGGTTGCGGGCGAAACCCATAATTGGCGAACTAAATTATTTGAATGAGGAATATTGAAAAAGCTGGAACCGTGCTTTTGGATTTGAATAATCACGTTGCCGCATAGCCAAAACTAATCTCGGCAGGTGCTTGTGATGCTAAAAGATGTCCATGGCGCATTTTAAAACTGCGACACTGGTGCCGTCTGGGTCGCTATAAAAAACAAGGCGAGTTTTATAGGGCTGTGGGCATCGCCCATGAAAATACGGAAAGTCGCCAAACAACAGTATAACGGGAATCGCGAAAGGCTTTTCTTTTTGTTAGGCAAGCGTTTGTGTGGTCACGTTTCAAATTGCCACATTTTCGCAACCTCGGAAAGCGCAGGCGCTAGAGATGTTTGAAAAGCTGAGGTGCCAACTTGTGTCATTGGTGCTCGAAATTGTGAAAGGCGTGCGCTTGAGCACTGAGGAATATGCCATGGCACTCTAAAACCATGTCATTGCGTGTAGATGCCAGCATTCTGCGGGGAAGTTTTTTATTTTTTGTCGGGAGTTTTGGCTTTGTCGTCGGCTAGCTTTTTCTCCGAGGCGACGAAATCTTCGAATTTCATGGTTTCGTACCATTTTTCGGAGATGTATTTGAGAACAACTTTGAAGTCGGAAGCGGGAGTGTAGCCGGGTAGCCTGCCGATGATTTCTTGTTTGCCGTTTACGAAAATGGAATGTGGGGTGCCGCGAACATTGAACATTGCACCCACTGCACGTTCTTCTTTTTGTTGCCCGTCGAAATCGATAAGTGCACGCGAACTGAGATTGACCTTGGTGAAGATGAATTTATCGGAGAGTGTTTTTTCGATTTCGGGATCGGTAAGAGTTTCGTTCCAGAATTTGGTGCACCAGCCGCAGCCATTTGAGGTGACGTAAACGAATAATGGTTTATCGGTTTTGCCAAGTTTTGCCCACGCTTCACCTATGGGTGTCCATTGGATTTTGGATTCTTTGAGCGGTGCAGCGAAAACAGAAACGCAAAAAAATGCGATTAATGGCAAAAAAACTCTTTTCATCGAGCAATCCTCCTGTATAATGCACCATAGATATTTTCTTTTTTTGTAAAGTCAAGGCTTTGTTTTGGGAAAGTTTTCACGCCTGCAAAGTCGGGGGGGAGACTATTTTTTTTTGTTTCAAAAAAAGCATTGACATTTGGTGCATGCACAATATTTTTGGAAAGTATAACAAGAACGCCCCTAAGGAGGGTAGAATGAAAAAGGCATTGCTGATTCTCGCGGCTGCAGCAGTTTTCGCTCTCATGCTCGGCGGCTGCCAGATGGGCAACTCGGAAGAGCTTACAAAGAAGCTCACCGACATGGACACCAAAATTACCGAAATGCAGACAACGATCACCGATCTGCAAGGTAAGCTCACCGCTGTCGAAGAGAAAATGACCAAACTCGAAACGAACAATCCCAAGCTCTTCGAAGAGCCTAAGCCCGCCGAGGAAAAAGCTGCGCCTGCTGCTAAGGGCAAAGCCGAAACCAAAGAGGCTGCTAAAGATCCCGGCAAAAAAGTCAACAGAACAAAATAAGCTTTGTCACGTTGCACGCATAGCCAAGGCGAAAGCCTTGGCTTTTTATTGAAAACAACAATCAGGAGGTTTGTAGTGAAGAAGGCATTGGTTATTGTACTCGCCCTCGTTTTGGGCACAATGTTCTTTGTTGGGTGCGATGAAGATCCCGCCTCTGCAATCGAATCGCCACGCAACCTTGCCGTTACAGGCAATGCCGATGGCGAAACTGTCGTTCTCAACTGGTCTGCGTCGAACTCCGAAACATCCACCGATGGCATCGATGGTTACTACATTTATCTTAACGGTGTTCAAGTTGGCGACGTTGCATCGGGTGTTTACACCTATTCTTTCAGCCCCACTGCATTGGGCACCATTGGTGTTACAGCATACCTCGATGAAGACGAGAGCGATGCAGCAGAAGTTTCCACAGCACTTGTAACTGGCGCAGTCACATGTGGTGGTTGGACAAGCACATCTCCTTCGGCAGTTGCATGGAACTATCTTACTGGTGCATATACACTTTACGGCGCATCCGAAACAAACGCTTCGTCCATCGACATCGTTTGGGACAGCCGCGACAACACACTCAACGACGCAGCCACATTCTGGACTGGCACGTTGCGTGAAGCTTGGATTGCCTCGATGGGTTCGGGCAACTATGCACCCGGCAGCGGTTCTTGGAACACCACACTCGAAGTTTCGGTCAGCGCACAGTATGCAATCAACATCGTCTCCGGCTCAAACAACTACTACATGCTTGCCACCGTTTCCTCAATCAACACCACCACCGGCGATCTCATCTTGAACTACGCCTATCAAAAAGTTCCCAACTACAAGAGAATCAAATAATCCTCTTGCATTTCGAAATTCAAAAACCCCGCCATTGGCGGGGTTTTTTAGTTCTGTGCAAGTTTTTTTATGGGGTTGGCACGTTTCAACAGTTACGCTGGCGCAGTGTGCATGTTTCATTCGTTTTCTCGCGTTTAGCAAAACTGCTCGAAAAAGTTGCGCCACAGCAAACAGCATGTCCGTGAGCAAAAGCCTTTGACGGGAATTTTTTCCGCTTATTGAAATTTTGCCGAGCCAATCGCCAACTGGAAAACTCTTGCCGCCTTCGGGCATTATCTGCGCGTGTTCACAAGTTTGGAGCGAAAGTTTTTCGTGCAACCCTTGCTGAGCTTTGTGTTTACCTGGTCATCAAAAATCAATTGACGAAAAAAACATAATTGGCGAAAAATTTTCGCGCGCAATTTTTACGCTAGCACCACAGTTATTGTCAAATTCGCCAAACAGGCTGATGCAGCGTTACATAGAGAAATCTTTGCCAAGGTAAATTTCTCGTGCTCGTGGGTCGTTTAGCAAAAAATGCGACGTGCCTTGCTCTAGAATTTGCCCCTGAAAAATAATATACGCTCTGTCAACAATGGATAGCACTTCACGGACATTGTGATCGGTAATGAGCACACCTATGCCTCGCGCTTTCAAACCCACTATAAGCTTTTGCAATTCACCAACAACAATGGGGTCGATACCGGCAAAAGGCTCATCGAGAAGCAAGAATTTGGGATCGGTACAAAGTGCACGTGCCACTTCAACTCTGCGTCTCTCGCCACCAGAAAGCGTATATGCTTTTTGTGTTCGCACTCGGGCTATGTCCAGCTCGGCAAGAAGCTTTTCGAGTTTCGCATTGCGCTCAGCTTTTGAAATAGGCATGAACTCAAGTATTGCGAGCAGATTTTCTTCCACTGTAAGCGTGCGAAAAACCGACGCCTCTTGTGGTAAATAAGAAAGCCCCATGCGCGCGCGCCTGTGCATTGGCAAACGAGTGATATCCGTTTCACCTATCGAAACTTTGCCGGCGTTTGGGCTTACAAGACCAGTGATCATGTAAAATGTTGTTGTTTTACCTGCGCCGTTGGGTCCTAAAAGCCCAACAACTTCGCCTGGTTCAACTGCAACATCCACACCGCGAACTGCTTGTTTTTTGCCGTAATTTTTTTGCAAACCCGTTGCCTTCAAAGAATATACGTCCATATCTCACCTTCGTAAACATCGATTTTTTGCAAATATACGTGGTTTTTCCAAAAGCGCAATTCATGACAAACGTTACACATGCCGCCATCTTGCAATAGCGAGCTTATATTTTTTGCCACACAGAAATCATTATAAACGATAGGAAGTTATACCTTTGGCTTTTCGAAAAGTTTTTTGAGAATAAAAGGATAGTCGCGTCCTATGAGGATGGTGAAGTCGTAAATATCTTCATCGCGATGCAGTATAATGCGTTGCGGGGGAATGCCGAGAAGTGTGGCAATGGAATCGGTTTTCGCGGTATTGTTTTTTCGGTCAATGAGGTAAGTTTGTGGATATATAGCCGATGTTTTTCGCACTACGGAACGAACGTCAAGTTTGCGAACTCGTAGGCTATCGCACAAACCGTTTATAAAACTGCTTTCTCCGCTGCCGTTGAGCAGCTGTAAAACATAAGCATCGGATGGAACAGGTATTTTGCCCGCAGCTGGTCGATTGACCTCTTGTTTTGGCGATACCAAAACCGAGAGCACGCCAAGCAAAACAAAAATCGACACTACCGAAAGCACAGCTATGTCAAATATACGCCAGCCAGCGCCTTCTTCCCACGAACGAACCTTTTCGGCACTTGCCGCTTTTCTATATTGTTTTCCCATTCCAACAAAATAATCCCTCCACTCTCTCACACAACACTTTTATCTCACGCAGTTGGCATGCAGTTGCGTGGTTTCAGAGGCTACGCCTCCTGTTTGCGCGAGATTTTTGCCAGCGTGAATGGCGGTTGCGTTTCGCAATAATTTTTCAGTGGCAGGTAGAAGCTCTATTCGCCGAGCTTGAGGAGATTTGATGGCGAAAGCACTTTTGCGATAAGGTCTTCGGTAGCACCACATTCGCGGAAAGCATCGAGGATGGGCATGCCATTTTTGGCAAGTAAAATTGCCTTCTGCACACTTTCATAACCGATGTGCGGAACCAAATATGCAGCCATCGCAAATGAACTGTGCAAGTGCTCGGTGCAACGCGCATCATCGATTTCAATTGTCGCAAACACCTTGCGCGAAAGCACATTACAACAGTTTGTCAAAAGCGAAAGTTCGTCGCAAAGAATGTACGCCGCAAGTGGGAAAAATTGCGATAATTGCAAATTGCCCGCACCGATGGCAGAACACAGCGCCGCATGTTCCTGAATAACCAAAATCGCGAGCTGCGAACAATATTCGGGGATAACCGGATTCACCTTCGCAGGCATGATTGTGGAACCCGCTTGCATTGGCGGAAGGTGAATTTCGGAAAACGGAGTGGAAGAATAAATGCGCAAGTCGTTAGATAATTTAAGGATATTTGTAGCGAGCGCCGAAAGTATGCCCGAAACTTCCACCAAAGCATCTTGATTCGATGTGGCTTCAACAGGGTTTTCGGCACGCGAAAGTGGCAATGATGTTTGTGCGCGCAAAATTTCGATTACACGGAATATGAAACGGCGAGTAGCACCTACCCCAGTGCCGGTAGCTGTGCCGCCTAAGTTGACTATCTTTATGCGTTCCACGCATTTAAATACGCGCCATCTGTCGCGTGAAATAGCCTCTGCCCACGATGAAAACACCTGACCCATTGTCATTGGCACAGCATCTTGAAGCTGAGTGCGCCCAACCACTACCACGTGTGCAAATTTGCGCTCACCTTCTTGCAAGAGCGCTTGCAGCTTGGTTATAGCTTGCTCCAAATCGGAAAGGTGCCACAATGCAGCTATTCGCAGGGCAGTGGGGAAAGTATCGTTAGTCGATTGGTGCAAATTGACAGTATCTAGCGGATGGATGGGGGCGTATTCACCTGCGATACCACCGAGCTGAAGGTTGGCAATATTGGCGATAAGCTCATTAAAATTCATGTTCAATGAAGTGCCAGCACCGCCTGCAAGTGGTTCTACCACAATGTGCTCGCGATATTTACCCGTCATAATTTCGTTGCATGCGAAAACCATGGCATCGAGTAAACGCTTTTCGATGGCAGCTGTTTCGTAATTTGCTGTGGCACAAGCCTTTTTAACCGCCGCATATGCAGCTACGAATTTCTCATCGAGCTTGCGACCGGTTGTCGGAAAATTTTCGAGTGCGCGTTGTGTGTGTGCTCCCCACAAAGCCGCTTCAGGCACTCGGATTTCGCCCAATAAATCATGTTCCACACGATGTTTCATACTCTAAAAATCGCATTTTTTCATCTATCGGCAAGCTTTTTTATCCATCACGCACTGTGCCAGTGGGCACTTTTGTCAGCGCACAATCATGCAGAACATGGTCTTTCAGCGGCTACGCTGCGCCTGCTTGATGCGAGATTTTCGCCAATCTTCACACCTATTGCACTTAGATAAACTTTTGAGATTGCACCGGTGTCGAAAAAATTAAGCTGCACATTCTCGTCGATTGCGGCAAGCAAAGCATAACCTTTCAAAGCACAGATGGTTATTGATGTCGCCAAAGCTCAAGCGAGCGCGCGCACCCAAAAAGCCCAAGTATGGTGAACGAAACAAAATAGACAATGTCAGATGTGTCAACGATGCCACGCGTAAAATTTTTCACGTGCGAGGAAATACCGACATAACCAATAACCTTCGCAAGCGTTCCCGATGAAAAAATCGCGCTAAAATCCACTATCCACAAAAGCAACAATACCGCAAAACTCAAAAATGCAGCAATGATTTGATTCTGTGTGGTCGAAGAGAAAAACATACCC
>CAYUDB010000025.1:0-17921 GCA_964443405.1 uncultured bacterium
ACGGAGACCATATTTTCGTGCGCAAAGCCACCAACGAAGAAATAGACACATCGGCAGCACTCATCACCGCAGAACATGCAGCAGGTTACACGAGCTTTGCTATCGACGCCTCGCATTTGGAAATGTCAAACAACATAGCTGCAACAGTTTACCTCACAAAACCCATTGTCGAATGGGGGCTTGGCTTGGAAGTTGAAGTTGGCGAAATTGCTGGCGCCGAAGGACGATTAACTGAAGTTTCGGAAGCAAAAGAGTTTATCGAAGCGCTACGTTTGGCAAAAGTTCGCCCACAGCTTCTCGCCATATCAAACGGTTCTAAGCATGGCAACTACTCCGAAGGCGAAGAAGTTCACATCGACCTCGACAGAACTACCGAAATTTTCGATGCAGTTAAAAAACTCGATGTCGCCATTGCCCAGCACGGTATAACTGGCACACCGCTTCACTTGGTGGGACGTTTTACCGAATGCGGCATACGTAAAGGCAATGTGGGCACAGTCTGGCAAAACATCGCGCACAAGCACTTGCCAGCAGCACTCTTCGATGCCATGAAAAAATGGGCAGACGACAACGGCAAGGACATCAAATACGCCACTCGACAGTTCAAATACGACATCGACAATATTCCAAAGGAAAACATCGACGCCGTTCAAGCCGAAGCCTATGTCATAGCAAAAGAGTTCATCGAGGCATTTCGCGCCACTGGTTCGGCAACAATAGTTGCTAACAAGCTCGCACCCTGACATCCAAAATATTGAGAAGTGTACAAAAATCGGTGATCCGAATGAAAAAAACAGACGAGAAAAAATCCATACTCATAGTCGATGATTCGGCAGATACGCTTGAAATGCTTGGCAGAATTTTAAATCAGGCGGGTTATCGAACGCTTTCGGCGAAAAATGTTGCAGAGGCAATAACTCTGCTCGAATCGGCACATTTCGATTTGGTGATTACCGACTTCAAAATGCCACAAGTTTCGGGTTTGGATTTGGTTCGGCATGTGCGCGAAAATTTTCGTGACACAGAAGTTATTATGGTCACTGGATTTCCATCGATAGAGGGTGCTGTTGCCGCAGTAAAAATAGGCGCAGAAGACTATTTGGCAAAACCTTTCACTGGCGCAGAACTGCTTGCCGCTGTGGAAAAATCTTTCGATAAATTGGCAGCGCGAAGGCTATCTGTCAAAAAATCACAGATGGAACCGGCGAATCAATTTGGCTTGGTCGGCGATTCGGAAGCCATGCAAAAAGTTTACAAATCCATATCAAAAGCAGCCACAACATCTGCTACAGTATTGATTTATGGCGAAAGCGGAACAGGCAAAGAGCTTGTTGCACGCGCAATACATTACAGCTCATCACGCGGGGCAGCACGTTTTGTGCCCGTCAACTGCGGTGGCATACCCGAAAATTTGCTCGAAAGCGAACTATTTGGCTACGTCAAAGGTGCATTCACCGGCGCAAATGAAACTCGCGCTGGGTTTTTCCAAACTGCAGATGGCGGCACAATCTTCCTCGATGAAATATCCGAAATGAGCATGAACATGCAGGTGAAATTTCTGCGCGTGCTACAAGAAAAAGAAGTTACCATGATAGGCGCCAGACGCGCGGAGAGCCTCGATGTACGTATAGTTGCTGCAACAAACAAAGATCTGTTTGCACTTGTCAAGAAAGGGCTTTTTCGCGAAGACCTTTTTTATCGCCTAAACGTCATCAACATAGAGCTACCAGCTTTACGCGAACGCGGCGATGACATAATTTTGCTCACGCAACATTTCATTACCAAATATGCAAAAAATTTCGGCAAGGATGCACCCAAATTTTCGGATCGCGTATTCAAAGTTTTGCAAACACATGCTTGGCAAGGAAATGTGCGTGAACTTGAAAATCTTGTTCAACGCTTAGTGGTTATGAGCGAAAGCGATACAGTAGATATAGCAGATTTACCTGCAACTATGCGCTTTTCGGCTTTTCGCGATGCAGGCTTAGACCGCACTCTCGCAGAAGTTGAGGCAGAATACATCCAAAACGTCCTCGAATCTGTAGATGGCAACAAAACAAAAGCCGCAGAGATTTTGGGCATCGACCGCAAAACTCTGCGCGAAAAGCTCAAAAAAACCGACGACTAACCTCATGCTATGTGTTCACAAAAGTGTGTGAACACCACATTTCGCCCTACACCTTTTAGCGCTGCCCAACTTATTATGGGCAGCGTTTTAATTTACGAGAAACTCGAAATTTGCCAAAAAAATCACGTGAAAACATTATTCTTGTATTATACATCTATTTTTCAAACTTTAGGTTAGAGGAGGAAAAATGAGCTTTAAAATTGTTTTCAAAGAAAAACTAAACGACCGTGATTTTGTCATGGGCTTTGCTGCACCTCAAATTGCGGCACAAATTAAGCCAGGACAGTTTATCATGTTTTTGCCACGTGAAAAAGGTGAACGCATTCCGATGTCGGTACGGAAAGCCGAAAATGGTGTTATCTACACTTTCATTCGTGAGGCTGGAGTTACCACCAAATACATCACAGGCAAAGAGATAGGCGAAACAATATTGCACATCATTGGTCCACAGGGCACGCCTATCGAAATCAAAAACTATGGAACAGTTATCGTTGCATCCGATTCTGTTTGCGCGCACGCCTGGACACACAGTTTAATTGCCGCACTTGTAGAGGCAGGAAACCATGTCATCGCAATTCAATCTTTCGACAACCGCGATGAACTCTACCCAGAATGGGCACTAAACTCTTCTGTCGCAAGTGAATTTGTGCTCACGTTCACACAGGAACCTGTCGATAATGTCAAACACTTCAACGATGTCATCAAGCGCAAAATATCTGCGGGTGAAAGATTTGATGCCGTTTTTGCAGGTGGTGAATTGCTTAAACTCAAGCAACTTGCGCGCATGACATCGAAAATCGGAGTGCCAACCTATATTGAAGCGCACCAGCTTATGGTGGACGGCACAGGCATGTGCGGCGCATGTCGAGTTCTCGTGGACGGCGAAATGAAACTCACCTGCATCGATGGACCGTTTTTTGAGGCATCGAAGCTCGATTTCGATTCGATGATAAATAGATATGGAACCTATCGCAGTGAAGAAAAAACAGCGCTCGAACATTTCGAACGGGGTGAATGATAATGCAGAATGCAAAAAAACAACGCGTTTTAGTTCGCGAAAGAAGTGTTGACGAGAGAATACACGATTTTCGCGAAGTGCCATTGGGTTACAGCGAAGAAGAGGCATTGGTCGAAGCTGCAAGATGCTTACAATGTGCAAAACCGTTATGCATGAATGGTTGTCCGGTGATGATCAACATACCCGGTTTCATCGATGCCATTGTCAAACAAAATTTCACTCACGCTTTCGATATTTTGAAATCTGACGACGCCATGCCCGCTGCGACTGGTAGAGTTTGCCCACAAGAAACACAGTGTGAAGCGCGTTGCGTTTTAGGTAAAGCACATCAGCCCATCAACATCGGCAAATTGGAAGCTTTTGTGGCAGACTGGGCACGCAAAAACGGTGTGAAAACCAAACTCAACACTGTCGAGAATGGCAAAAACGTAGCAATTATCGGTGCAGGACCTGCTTCGATATCTTGTGCTGTCGATTTGCGTAAAATGGGCTTTGGTGTAGATATTTTCGAGGCATTGCACAAGGCAGGCGGTGTTTTACAATATGGCATTCCCGAATTTCGCTTGCCGCGCGATATTGTTGATTATGAACTGGAATTTTTGCGCGAACTTGGCTGCAACATCATGCTCAACTCTGTTGTTGGCTTACACATAGGTTTTGAGGAAATCCTCGAAAAATACGATGCAGTTTTCCTAGGAACTGGTGCAGGCGCTCCGAAATTCATGGGCATAGGCGGCGAGGAACTTACTGGTGTTTATTCGGCAAATGAATTTCTCATTCGCGTAAACCTAATGAAATCATATCGCTTTCCAGAATACGATACCCCTATCAAAGTCGGTTCGCACGTTGCTGTAATAGGTGCTGGCAATGTCGCCATGGATGCGGCGCGCTCTGCGCTTCGTTTGGGCGCAAAAGTTACAATGATATACCGACGCACAAAAACCGAATGCCCAGCGCGCGCGGAAGAACTACATCATGCGCTTGAAGAGGGTATAAATTTTCTTGAGCTTGTGAATCCTGTGCAAATTCTCGAAAAACTAAACAATGTGCATGGACTAAAACTTTTACGCATGGAACTAGGTGAACCTGATTCTTCCGGGCGCCCTCGCCCTGTGGAAGTGCCTGGCAGTGAGTTTATCATCGATGACATAGACATGGTTATCGAAGCTTTGGGGACTTCGCCGAACAGATTGTTCCTCGACCGGGCGCCCATGCTCATGCGCGACAAACACGGCATACTAATCGTCGATGAAAACCTTATGACAAACGTACCGAAAGTTTTTGCAGGTGGAGATGCCATTTCTGGTGGTGCCACAGTAATACGCGCGCTCGGCGAAGGACGAATTGCCGCAAAGGCTATTGAACACTTTCTCAAATAAAAAAACTTTCTGCGGCTTTTCAATGCGAAGGCACAAATTTGCAAACTCAATTTTTTTGCAAATTTGTGCCGTTTATTTTTGGACGTAAGTGCTCGATTATCAAACTTGCACATACTATTACAATGCCTACAAGTTGCAACGTAGTAATGCTTTCGTCGAGAAAGAGCAGAGCCAAAATAGTAGCAAGCGCGGGCTTGAGAAAGAAAAACATCGACGCATCGGATGCGGGAATGCGTTTAAGTGCTTCCATGAAAAGAATATAACCCACTCCGCAAACAAAAACACCAAGATATATTATGCTCCAAAATGATCGCGCATCTACGAAAATATTTACACCAAAACCCATGAAAACACATATAGCTAAAGCAGTTACCGCACCAGCAAAAAATGACACAGCGTTAAAAACAGAGTTTCCATAACTTTTGACAAATCGTTTTGATAAAACTGTATATAAAGCAAACGTTATTGCCGAAAGCATGCCGAAAAAAGCCCCCAAAGCAAAATTCCGCGAGCTACCAAATGCTTTATCGTCGAAACCTATAATCAAGGCGATGCCAAAAACTCCAAGCACAATTGCCAAAACTTTTGGCATTGTTATTTTCTCTTTCAAAAGATATGCTGCAAAAATGGTTACAAAAATTGGATTCGTTGCCACAAGTATGCCGCTAACAGATGCTTTGCCAAAATACACAGCAAATTGCAAAAAAGTCATAGAGACTGCAACGTTCAAAATTCCTGTGTATATCATGTTTAAATAATCACGCGGCGCAAAGCTTCTATTCCCCTTGCGATACGAAACTATAGCCAAAGGCGCAAGTACAACCGAGCCAACCAAAAAACGAAATCCCGACACTGCCATAGGCGATACTTCTGGTGAAATGAATTTTGATGCAAACTCATTCGTCGAAAAGAAGACTATCGTCAAAAATGCCATTAAATAGCCAAGTTTTTTCATGTTTCCTCCATAACGCATGAAAAAAAAACTTTTCTTCGGCTTTGCAATGTTTTTGTCGGGGCGACAGTGGATGCCTTTTTGAAACAGCTTTCGCCGCATATTCATAATATTTGCAAAAATACGCTCATCAAAACTCAGTGACCGTCACGTAAAAAGTGAGATGCATGTTCTGCGCAAAAAAAAGTTGCATACGCTACAAAATTCACTAAGTTGTCGCAAGTCACAAACAACAAGGAGATAAAATGTCGCGCGAAATGAAAAAAATCCTCGTAACCGGTGCAGTGGGACAAATCGGTTCCGAACTCACCCTTGCCCTTCGTGAAAAATATGGCAACGATAATGTTATAGCGATCGGTCGCAAAACAGCACCATCACCCGAATTACGTGACTCAGGTCCTTTCTACTTCGCCGATGTTACCGAACGTGCTGCTCTCGATGTGGTCATTCGCAAGCACAATATCGACACAATCTATCACATGGCAGCGATTCTCTCTGCAGTGGGCGAAAAAAATCCCATGCTCTGCTGGAAAGTAAACATGGATGGGCTTATCACAGTACTCAATGCCGCAGTTGACTACAACATGGCACGCATTATCGTTCCATCTTCAATAGCGGCTTTCGGACCCGACACACCTCGTGACAACACACCAAACGACACAATTCTCCGTCCTTCTACAATGTATGGCGTTACAAAGGTTTGCGGCGAACGCCTCTCCGATTACTACGTCAAGCGTTTTGGCATCGATGTTCGTGGCTTGAGGTATCCTGGTATCATCTCTGCCGAAACTCTCCCCGGCGGCGGCACAACCGATTACGCAGTCGAAATTTACTACAAAGCAATTGAAGCTGGTTCCTACACATGTTTTGTTCGCGAGAACACCTCATTGCCGATGATGTATATGCCCGACTGCATCAAAGCCACCATCGACCTTGCTGAAGCCGATTTTGATAAACTTATGCACCACAATGATTTCAATGTTGGAGCCATGAGTTTCACAGCAGGCGAACTTGCAGCGTCCATCGCCAAATACGTACCTGGTTTCACATGCACATACGAACCTGATTTCCGCCAGAAGATTGCAGACAGCTGGCCCTCCTCTCTCGACGACTCTATCGCTCGTGCTGAATGGGGCTGGAAACCAGCTTGGGACCTCGATGCCATGACTCGTGACATGCTCGAAAAGCTTTCGGCACGCCACAAAAAAGGCGAGCTTTACAAAACCGCCGCTGCCGAATAACATACAAAAAAGTGCCGAAAAACACCCGCAAATCAAAAAAACTGCTTGACTTTTTCGGTATGAAGTTTAAAATCAAAAGGCACTGGGGAGTCGTCTAATAGGCAGGACACCGGACTCTGGATCCGTGAATTGGGGTTCGACTCCCTGCTCCCCAGCCAAACTTTCGGCTCCCATAAGGGAGCCGTTTTTTGTGTGTCGCTTTTTCGCTACAACACTTTGCTCATAAAGCAGTTATGCCATCACATGGTTTACGGAATTCTCTACACAAACTAGAATTTCAAATCTGCAACATGACAAATTCCACATAACTGCCAACCTCAGTTCATCAACATTCTGCATCACAAAAGGTTAAAACACTTTCGCGAGAAAAATGTTTTTTGTATAATGACCAAAACTCAAAAAGGAAGGTTGAAATGAAACACTCATTAACAATTTCTGCGCTGTTTGTGTTGCTCGTTTCGTGCATTTTCGCGCGCCAAACCACACAATGGACTACACAAAGCCGCATAAGCTTATCGACGGCGTTCAACAATTACAGCGCAAGCTGGAGCGGCGGTGAAAGTGGTTCATTAAACTGGATAGCCGATGCAAATTTGCTAGCACAAAAACAATTGTCGCCAATGCTCGAAACTAAAAGCACTCTGAAGCTCTCGTTTGGGCAAACTCATGTACAAGATGAAAATACGCGCAAGTGGGCATCACCAAAAACAGCTTCCGATCTCATCGATCTCGAATCTGTACTGCGTTTTACACTCCAAACCTATGTAGATCCATTTGTGGCAGGACGCGCAGAAACTAAATTTTTCGACAACTCCGTGCGCGAAAACACACGCGCGCTAAACCCGCTCAAATTCACCGAGAGCGCTGGTATTGTGCGCATGTTTGTGAATCAAGAAAAAAATGAGCTTTCCGCCCGACTTGGTGCAGGTTTTCGGCAAAATATCGACAGAGATGTTCTCGATGTTCTAGCCGATGAAAAATCTACGGTTACAACCAATGACGGCGGATTGGAATTCGTAGGTCGTTATCGCACGCTTCTGGCAAATGGGCAAATATACTACGACGCGAAGCTCAATATTTACAAATCGATATATTATTCTGAGGCTTCGGCGCTAGAAGGTTTGCCCGAAGCGGACTATTGGAAAAGCCCTGATATTTCGTTCGAGCACACTTTTTCGGCAAATATAACAAAAGTTCTCATGGTAGGTCTTTACATACAAATGCTTTACGACAAACAAATCGATAAGCGCATGCAACATAAAGAAACCCTTTCGCTCACTGTAGCTTTCGAACCGTTCTGAGTTTTGCTGCATTATCGATTCGAAAGTGTGCCATGTAAAACCGGCAGCACTCTGTTGCTCGCAAAGCAAACATCGGCAGTTTATGGCGGCAAATCATTGACAAAACCCTTGCAAAAATCGAGCCAAAAATTATCTTGAACCTGGTGATAAAAATGGTCGATTTGCGCCTTGAACAAAAGCCGGAACTGCGGCAACTTCTCACTCCCAAGCTAATCGAAACGCTCAAACTTTTGATTTTGCCAAAGGTTGAATTGCTCGAAAAGCTCGACCAAGAGCTTTTGGAAAACCCCATGCTCGAAGCTTTGGAGCCAGAAGCAGCACCAACAATCGACACTGCCGATTTGGATGCCAGCCTCAAGAATTGGAAAAAACTTCTCGACGGTTTGCAATTGTCGTCATCACAGCTCGAAGACCAATCTGGCGGTGACGACGAAGAAAATGATCCTGTCAACTTCACCGGCTACGAAAAAACACTCTACGAAAACTTGCACGATCAACTCGTGGTGGCAGCTCCCAATGACAGACTTTTCCAAATCGCCGATTTCATAATTGGCAATCTCGATGATCGCGGGTTTCTGGCAGTTTCTGATGCACAGATTTTAGAAGATGCAAATAAACAGAGAATCGCGGATCCACCAGTAAAGCAAAGCGAAGTTGACGAGGGAATAAGGCTGATTCAAACGCTTTCGCCAGCTGGCATAGGCGCACGAAACATGCGCGAATGTCTCATGCTCCAACTCGAAGATCAAGAACTCGACGACACACTTGCTTACGAAATTGTTCGGGATTTCTACGAAGATTTGCTCTCGAAAAACCGTCCACAGCTTGCACAAAAGCTCGATGCCTCACTTGAAGATGTGGAATTTGCACTCGACGTATTGTCACACCTTTCTTTTTCGCCCGCCGAAGGCAGAGGGCTTTCTGCAATGGCGATAGAACCTGATCTCTACGTTATCAAAGATAAAGACGGGCTTTGGCAAATTCATTACAACAACGAAAACATCCCCGAACTCGCCATCAACAATCACTACATGGATTTACTAAAAAAGTCATCCGATTTTAACACCGAAACAAAAGAGTTTTTAGTCAAAAAGCTCGAATCGGCAAAATGGTGGATCGAAGCACTAGGACAGCGAAAGAAAACTCTCGTGAATACCATGGAAGCAATAATCGAGCATCAGCAATTGTTCTTTGATAAAGGACCCGAAAACATTCGTCCACTTAAAATGGAAGAAATTGCCGACAAAATCGGCGTGCACCCTGCCACAATATCACGAGTGGTAAAGGACAAATTCGTGCAAACACCTTATGGCACATTTCCTCTGCGAAAGTTTTTCATAGGCGGTCTCGAATCGGACACGGGCGAAGACATTGCAACCGACCGCGTTCGCGACAGAATACGTGAAATCGTCGCCGCCGAGAAAAACAACAAACCACTCTCCGACGACAAAATAGCCGAGCTTTTGCAAAATGAAGGAATACAAATAGCACGACGCACTGTAACAAAATACCGTGAACTTTTGGGTATATTACCAGCTCGAATGCGCAAACGTTAAAGGAGGTTATATGAAAAAGTTATTTGCACTCATGGCATTGTCGAGCGCGATCTTTGCACAAACTGCAACTGCGCCAAAACCTGTAGCCGAAGTCAATGGCACAAAAGTAAGCATCGAGGATGTCAAATCGGTAATAGTCAACGAGAAAAACCGAAACTCCGAAATGCAGCAGAAAGCCCAACAAGATTTCAAGAGCGACATGCTCAAATCAAACATCAACGCTGCAATTGACGCCACACTCCTTTATCAAGACGCAATCAAAAAGGGTGTGGACAAGTCACCCGAGCTTACTCAAAAAATCGAAGCTCTCAAAAAACAGCTCATCTATGAAGTTTATGTTGAAAAAATTCTCTTGCCAAGTATAACAATTTCCGATGAAGAAATTAACAACCGTTACAAATCTGATTGGCGCTATTATCGACCTGAACAGTTTATGGGCGTCATTGCCGAAATACCCGACGCATCGAAAGAAGCTGAAGCACGTGCAGCCCTCGAAAAATACGCCAAAGCAGCCGAAACTCCCACCAACGAACCCGGTGGAAACACACAACCTATGGAAGCGATGAAAAAACACATGGAGATAACCAATAATAACGCAAATTCAAATGGTTTCTTCACTTTCCAAACAACGGTTACAACTAACGATAGATATCATGCGGTTATGCAAAAGGATATTTCCGCATCATCGAAGGGCAAAATACTTGGACCCTACAAAATGGATAATGGCTCAATGTTCATGTTCCTCGTCGTTGACAGAGTGCCAGAGCAAATCACACCTCTCGAAAAAGTACGTGCCGAAATCATCGACATGCTCCGCCTCGAAAAACTGCCAACAGTGCGCACCCAAAAAATCGACGAGCTTAAAAATAACGCTACCATCACAATCTTCTACGACGCCATACCAAGAGACTAACACGCACGCAGTGGCGTGTTTTTAGATGCGCTACGCCGCCTGCTTCGGTTGAAAACTCAACAGTAAAAAAGCAGGTGGCGTAAGCCACGCTGAAATCTTGAAATCTCGGTTCCCACCACGCCTACTCGTGTGACACTTGTAGAAACTATCTTTGGCGAAACGTCGTTGGACCAGAAAATTAGTCGGAAAGACGTGCAAGTGCTTGTGCAATGTTCAAACAATAATCGCCAATATGCTCGTAGTTTTTAAGTAGATCAAGATAGAGCAGCTCCGAGTGCGCATCTGCACCAGATTTGATTCGAGATTCAGTGCGAAGGCGCAAATCATCGCGCATGCGGTCAATATTTCGTTCGAGACTCATCGCATAGTCGAATTCGTCTTTTGTAAGGCGTTCGTTTAAATGTATGCAGGCAAAATCGAAATACTCACGAATCATTTTGGAATATTCCTGTATTTCTTCGTTGGCACCAGCATGAAAACATAGTCGCTCGTCATATCTACGTTGGACAATGAGTGTGAGCTTAAAACAACTGTCGCCGATATTCTCAATGCCATTTACAATTCGAATTAATGAACTTACATCGCGCATATTCGATTCGCTCAAATCATCTTGCGAGCAATCGACCAAGAATTTCGATATTTCCAGCTGCATTTTGTCGGTGAGTTCTTCGTAGCATTTGATTTTCTTTACCTTGTCGCCCATTTTGCTTGTTGGGTGGTAGAAAATATCGAGGAACAAATCGAACA
This sequence comes from uncultured bacterium, assembly GCA_964443405.1. Taxonomy (GTDB): domain Bacteria; phylum UBP14; class UBA6098; order B30-G16; family B30-G16; genus CAYUDB01. Next base: position 11,236 of record CAYUDB010000025.1, read on the forward strand.
TTTCAACAGCGACATGATCCATTTTGACAATTTCTTTTTTCGCCTCAATTATGCTCAGGTCTGCCGTGTCTTGAATGCCCGAAGATATGTATTTGAAACTATACTCGAGGTTGAGATCACTTTCTTTTGCGGGAACGACAAATTCGATAAATCGCGCAAATTGCGTGAGAAACGGCAAAAACAAAATTGTGTTCGCAATGTTGAAACACGAATGGAACAATGCGATATTTAGTGGGAAATTTATCTGCAAAGTCGTGTCCCATGGGGCAATGAAAAGCACAAAATCCGAAAAATATCGAAAAATTGCCGAAACCCAAATGACACCAAAAAGATTGAAGAAGAAATGCGCTCGTGCTGTGCGCCTTGCATTTACGTTTGTGCCGAGTGCGGCAAGATATGCTGTTATAGTGGTGCCAATGTTCTCACCCAAAACAATTGCTGTGGCTGTGTAATAATCGATCCAGCCCAAATACGCCATAGTAACAGTTACAGCCATCGAGGCACTCGACGATTGCATAATCGCAGTAAGCAGCGAGCCAGCCAAAATAAATATTACAACCGAAAGAAAACCGAGATTTGTGTATTTTGCCAAAAACTCAAGTGCTTCGGGATGACTCTGAATATCTGGAACCGAATCTTTCAAAAACATAAGCCCCAAAAAAAGCAAGCCAAAACCCACAAGTATTTCTCCAAAATCACGTCGGCGCTTGAGCTTCGAGAAAATAAACGGCAAGCCCACACCCACAATTGGCAAAGCTATCGCAGAAATACTAAATTTGAAACCGATAAAAGATACAATCCATGTTGTAATAGTTGTGCCAATATTTGCACCAAAAATTATGCCAATGCCTTGAATGAGGTTTAGCAAACCTGCGTTTACAAAACTAACAACCATAACAGTTGTTGCCGAAGATGACTGTATGAGCGAAGTTATGAGAAAACCAGAGAGTACAGCCACAACACGGTTACGAGTCATATAATTGAGCACAGCTTGCATTTTGCGCCCAGCGGTTTTCTGTATGCCATCGCTCATCACGCGCATGCCATACAAAAAAACTCCCAACGAACCCAAAACCTTGAAAATTGTAACTATCACTTCAGCTCCTAATTGTTGCGAGAACATTAAAAGTTGTTTAAGAAAACATTTTTGCAAAGCTTTTCAAGTGTAAAGAACTTTGCCACGCAAAAAATCGGGAGTCATCCGCAGCAAAGCATATTGCGCAAGGCAAAAAAACGCATAAATTTCGCCACAGGAAAACCATTTGAAGATAGGGTGAAATGCACGACGACCACGATATCAAAATTGCACTTTTCGGCATAAACGACACTGAAAGAACAGAGATCACGATTTTTTGCGAAAATAACAATATTGCCAAACCTACCGATATCTCAGCAAGCAGAATACTCATTGTTGGCAGCGATGTTTTCGAAGATTCTATTGCGGCAAATGCAGCAATCTTTGCGGACAAAATCGTCATACAGGTTTTGGGCAACCAGTTCGAGCAAAAGTTCAAAGCGCTCAATGCATGCACAACATATGTGCTCATCGCCGAAAAAGAAAACATTGGCGCAGCAATTTCGAAAGCATCACACTTAGCACAACACCTTTGCGGAGATAATCACTACTATTCTGAAATAACTCAAAAAATAACGCACAGAGATTTCGACACAATGATTTGCAGAGTGCGTGCAGTTTTAGATCTATTGCCATTGGGTGTGTTGTTTGTTAAAAATAGAAGCACTGTATCGGCGAATAAAATAGCCAAACAGTTACTCGACATAAGTTTAACCGAAAATTTCGATACCATACAAGAGATTTTTTCGAAAAACTTCCTCGATGTAACATTTAACGACTTTGTAACACAACTCGACAGTGATAAAGAAATCCGAACATTCGTTGTGCATCGTTCAAAAGCAATCACAATTGCACTTTTTGGACGCCGTATAGAACACTCGGACGAATATCTTTTTTTACTAGAAGATATTACAGAAACCGCTCGCAAAAGCGAATGGCTCGAGAGCTTACTTTCTGCCATTGGCGATGGTGTTTTAGTCACCGACCCACAGCGCAAAATAGTTTGGGTAAACCAACAAATGCGTGAATGGTTTGGCAATGAGCTTTGCGCCGAAAATACATTTTGTTACCGCATTTGGGGCGACGGAAAAAACATCTGTCCACAATGCGCGCTTGATAGAGTGTATGAAAACGGTGAAATTTATCGATACATCGAGCGCATACTTTCTGGCAGCGGCGAGGAACGATTTTACGAAGTTACCGCCGCACCAATTCGCGGAATACACGGTGAGGTGTACCAAATAGTGCAAATCGCCCGCGATATCACCACACGTGAGCTAAACATGCGCGAACTACTCGAAACTCGCAGAAACCTAGTCGATGTACACCAGGAAATTCAAAAACAATACACCGCCTTGCGCACAATTTTAGAAATAACCGACACATTGCAAAAAGTTTCGGCGCTCGACAAGATTTTGCATATTATCCTAACAGCAGTTACAGCTCGCGAAGGTTTGGGATTCAATCGCGCATTTTTGTTCTTGGTCAACGATGACGAGCAAATGCTCGAAGGCAAATATGCCATAGGTCCTTCGAGCCGAGAAGAAGCTGGTAGAATATGGAATTCTCTTGCGTCGAAAGCCACTACCTTAGCCGAAACTCTCGATTTGTACCGCGAAGCCACACAGAGCGAAGACACTCTCGTAAACAAGCTTGTGCGACGTTTCAAAATTCCTCTCTCGAGCGAACATTTTTTGGTGCGCTCAATGAATGCAGGCAGCCCTGTGGCAGTTTCTCCCGATATCCCAGAGCTTTTCGAACAAGCTCACGATTTACGTGAGGGTTTGGGTGTTGATCGAATGGGTTTGGTACCGCTTCTCTCGACAACTCAACCTGTCGGCATAATTGTTGTGGACAATCTCATGAACGAAGGTCCAATTTATCCCGAAAATCTCGAATTTTTACGTTCAATCGCCAGCCATGCGAGTTTGGCAATTGAGCGCTCGTTTCTGAACGAAGAACTCATGATGAACCATCAAAAACTCGAACAGGCATACGAGAAACTGCGCATCAACCAAGAAAAATTAGTTGAAGCAGAAAGGCTTTCGACAATTGGTGCAATGGCTGCGCAAGTTGCACACGAAATTCGAAACCCACTTGTCTCTATCGGTGGTTTTGCCCAGAGCATGCTCGATTCGATGACGGAAGAAGATGAGCATGTTTTTGCAGTCAAAATAATAATCGAAGAGACAAAAAGACTGGAAGGCATTGTAACAGACGTTCTCGGTTATTCGCGTTTATCGGAGCCACATTTTCAAATTGCCGATATTGCACTCACAATTTTCGACACGCTTATTCTATTCGAACCAGAATTTGAAGAAAACGGCGTGAAAATCGAGGTATTCACAGATGAAAGCTTACCGGCATTTCGCTTCGACCCAAACCAGTTGCGACAAGTGTTCATCAATTTCATTCGCAATTCACTCGGTGCCCTTGGTGAAGGCGGCATAATTTCAATTCGTGCAAAACGTGACGGCAGCTATTGTTGGCTTGAATTTTCCGATAATGGTCCCGGCATACCCGCAGAGCTTGGCGAAAAGATATTTCAGCCATTTTTCACTACACGCACCTCAGGCACAGGCTTGGGGCTGGCAATATCGCAACGAATAATCGAATCTCATAGCGGCAACATTTGGTACAAAAATTTCCCAAACAATGGCGTCACTTTTTTCGTGCGCATACCACTAATTACTACTCTCTAATTTTCGATTAGCACCACAAATGCTTTCTCAAATTTGGCACTTGATCGAGATGTTGGTTGTGCAATCGGATGATGCAAATAGGCGGAGAGACAATTGCGCTAAACCACTCTTCAAAAAACAAACGCCAGTGTTGGCTTGACCGCAAGCAGTTAGGCAACAAAAGTTTACCTATTGCGCTCCCATTTATGATTTCTGCTTGACGAAAATCAATCCAATGCAAATCTAATCCCATACATCACTGCCATTTCTATAAACATAGCAACATACATTGAATGTGCTGCTGACTAGTTTTCGGGCAGATCAGTGGGAAAGTAAAATAAGCTTTTTGATAAAAACTGCGTTTTCAGTTCGCACACGAACGAAAAACATGCCGCTAAACTCCGCAGATAGTTCAAAGTAAAACTCTCGCTCACCGTTGTGAGATTGCACAAGTTTTCCGGAAATGTCGAATATTTCGGCACAACTATTTTGAGGTAACGTTATGTGGCAACGCGTATAAAATGGGTTTGGAAAAACACTGATTTCGGAAAAGCGATTCTGTTCGCACTTTTCGGAAATGCCCGAGCTGCCACGGAAAATAGATATTGTCTCGGTAGTTGCTGCTTCAAACGTGAAAAATACTTCTGCAGAACCGTCTGGAAAACGATGCACAATAATACCACCATCACATGAATAATGCCCCGTGTCGAGCGATGCAAAAATCGCTCTGCTTTGCAAAAAATCTTCCGCATGTGAATTTGTAACAATGGCTACAAACGAATCCCTTGTCGGAAAATCTGTTTTTACAATGTCCCAGCGCATAATAGTCCATGCAGCTTCAGCGTCCCGCGAACCATCTAGATTATCGTCGGCGGTGAGAAAATCTATTGCAATAGGTGTTATTTTTAAAATGCGCACATCGCGGCGCATGTTGTAAACAGCAGTTTTTGCACAAGATGCCGTTTCGAGAAAAATCGTGCCCGCAAAAGGCGTAAATGGTGATGTAGTATGTCGTGTTCCTGCAGCGTCAAATATTTTGTTCAAATGCGTGTGCCCAGCCAAAACTGCCGCCACACCGTAGTCACCACATAAACGCACAAAATCATCGCGACCTTCAACATTCGGTGTAAGCTCATCAAAAAATGGACCGTGTGTGCCCACAATATAATGCGCAGCTCCAACATGCGCGTCCATATCATCAACAAACCAATCGAGCTGGGCTGTGGTAAACCCATAACATTGCCACAAAGGCGAACCGTTATCGTTGCCACTATCCAGCATCACAATGTGTGTGTTACCATAGTCAAATGAGTAATCTACGATTTCGGTGAGCAGAGACTTGTAATTCGCAATATTGTTCCAATCGTGATTGCCGGGTATGCCAAAAACCGGTGCTGTAATGCCATGCATCCAAGTAAGAAATTCGCGAAATTGCGCCTGAGTGCCCGTATCGGTTATGTCGCCAGTGAGCATTATGAAAGCAGGGTTTACAAGCTCAACAACTTTCTTAACTCGCTCGCGATTATCGACATGCCCAGTGCCAGTTGTGCCAAAATGCGGGTCGGTGATGTGCAAAATGGTGAAACTGGTGGGCATATCCTCCACCACACAAATTGCGTGAATCTGTGTATCGGCAACCGAACCAAGTGTAATGACAAGATCATAAATTCCATGTTCTACAGACATAGGCACAGAACACCATATTCGCCAATATGTTCCATCAAAGGCAGGTGTTTCTGGCACAAGCGAATACGAACACTCATTGCCGAGAATTGTGGCAGTTAAGCCAGTTGGCGTGCTTGAATGCGACACAAGTAGTTCGAAATCATCACCGGCAAAACCCAAAAAGGGCACTACAACTGCCGGTTTTTGCAATTGAAGTGCCCATGAAATCGATAGTAAGAGTAAAAATGAAAAACAATTGCGCATATCCCCTCGCTTTTTTAAAGAAAAAAGCAAAAATGAAAATCTTGAGCAACAGTTCTTTATGGAATCGCGCTTATGCCAAGCAATACAGTGCCCATTTCATGTAAAGGAGACGTATTTTTGGGAAGCGCATTACAAACAACGCTTATCGGAAACAATCCATCCGACAGGTGGTGAAATCCGCATCTAACGCTTGCGTCTGTGCCAAAATTGTCGTCGCACTCGATTGGATAACCACGATTATTTGAAGGCATTGTAAATTGTAACGTTCTCGGGAAGAACCGGCACAAAAAGGGAATCTGGTATATCACCGTTGAGCTGCTCTTTGTCGATGCTTATGCTGATTTGCTGGTCGAGCATGGGTGCCGAAATAATAATCTTTTGAGGACGTGCACGGTTTATATCGGAAAAACCATCAAAACGAACATCGACAATTTGCTGAGTCTCAGTGTTTTTTATCCATTGGTAAGATTCTACATGCCAAGGGTTTGGCTTGACAAGTGCCACCAGAATTTCATTGCTTTTGCGAAAAGTGAGATAATAGCCTTCAGAAGAAGGTTCGCAAGTTAAGAGACTATCTGCAAAATGGCGCAATGGCACTATACCGGTGAACATATCGGTGAGCATGTCGGAAGCAGGTGGTAAAATTTGTCCTTCAACTTCCACACCAACAGGTTCGATGTAAACACGGTTTTGCATAGGGATGAAAATGCTAAGTGTATCCTCGTGACTAAGCCACAATACAGCCAAAATTGACGCCACAGGACCTGTGATGTAAGCTCCAAGTTTTGTGTTTTGCCTATCCGCCACAAGCCCAATGCGAAATTTCGTCTTCTGTGTTTTGACATCAAATGAACCTGTGCCCGATATTCGCACTCGGTGAATATCGTGCTGCTGTGCCAAAAGCTCATCGAGCAAATCTCGTGCTTCGATTTTGGGCATGCCCGCAATATTCTGCTTCGAAGCCGCACAACCTGTAAACATTGCGGACACTAAAGCACAGA
>CAYUDB010000026.1:0-17864 GCA_964443405.1 uncultured bacterium
GTGTCAAATAGTATCGCCGCATCGAGCTGCAAGCGAATACCCTCGGCAGTTGCTACCGCATTTACCTTCTTCGCAGCAGTCGAAGCGCTACTATTAAACTTGCGCATGTCAAATATTTCCATCTCAGCGCCTGGCTTGGTCACAAATAATTGCAACGCAATTTCAAACGCGGGACCCTGAAAATACCAAACCTTAATGCTATGCATGCCAACCTTAAGCTTAAGCTCGCCTTCGACATCGCTAACACCATGCACGCCATCGTTATTTATTATCTCAGAGCCATCAATCCAAAGCCTGCTGCCATCGTCGGATATGATGTTAAACTTGTAAGTTCCAGCGGTAGTTATTTCAAAAGTGCCGTTGTAAATGATGCAAAACCACTCAAACCTCTCGGTTATACCGGGAAAACCTTCGCTAAACTCGCGAGTAGGAACATCAAGCTTGTTCGCATAAATGTATCCAACTGGCTTCTGCTTAGCTTCAATGTCTGCATTGTAACCATCGACGTCTTCAGAAATGTAATAAATGGCGCCTTTCATGCTAAAAATGCCAAACTCCTTCGTGCCAAGGGAAGGCTCGGCAGCATTAACGCAAGTTAATGCAATAAAAACGCTAAATAACATCATAGTTCTCATAACCACACTCCATACACTGTTAAATGTTTCCATCATAACTACTTAATTCACCAGCACAACCTTTCAAGTTTTTATCATAGCGCAAAACCAAACAATCATACCGCCAAACATTTTCATCGAAACGCGAAACGCACATATAAAATCTATATAGTTTACTATTTTCGCGCAACATTTTTTTTTGTAAACGCTAATATTCTTATTGCAGGCGTTAAAAAAAATATTCGCATCGCAAAGTTTAATCAAATCTGCGCAAATAAAATTGCACAAAACGTAAATTTTATGCATAAATTCGCGAGATTTATGTAATAAAATGTAGTGCGTATTGTATCACACTGCACACTATTGAGTCGCCGCGCTATATATATATAGGTACTCGCAAAACTTATCGAATCTCACGTTAATAAAATCCATCCAAGCGCTTAGCAGTGCGCAAAAATCTAGATGCTCATGCACAACTTCGTAAAGCCTATTAATCGCAACGCATTACTCAGCCACCGGAACTGCGATGTGAAATGTGCTCCCGACTCCAAGTTCACTCTCAGCCCAAACTTTGCCGCCATGCGCGTCGATGATGGTCTGCACTAAGGAAAGCCCAAGACCTGTCCCCTCTCGCTTTGTCTGCTTGCCGGCGCTGCCGCGATAAAACATGCCAAACAATTTGCTCAAGTCGTCAGCAGAAATGCCTATGCCGCTATCTTTAACTGCCACATGGACAAACGATTTGCCGTCAACGTCAAGCATGTCCACATTAACGCGAATCGTGCCACCGTCTCTGTTGTATTTAATCGCATTCGAGTAAAGATTTTCGAAAACCCTGCGCATCATCGGCGCAGAAATTTTGGTCAGCGCGACATTGCCGCTTTCTATAAACTCATATTCGCCAATCCCTTTCTGTCGTGCGAGGTCACGATAGTCGTCAAATGTGGTTTTTGCCAGCTCAACGAGACTTTGCACGTCAAGCGCGACTGTTTCAGGGTACATCCTGCTTTGCGAAAGCACGAGCATGTCTTTAATGGTCTCGAGAAGGTTTTCCGCACGCTCAATCGACTTGTCCAAATACTTGTTCCTGTCGGCTTCAGTCTCAACATATCCGTCCCGAATCACGCGAAGGAAGCTTATTATCGCCGCAATTGGAGACTTCATCTCGTGAGAGAACTCCATAATAAACTTCACCTTAGCCATACGCTCGCGCTCGACTTCCGACATAGCCGCAGCGTATTTTTTCTCAAGCTCAGCGTAAAACTGCTCAAACCTCGCGACATTATTCGCAAGCTCGCATGAGCTTCCAGGTGCATCGCGTTCAAGCTCATCAAGAGTTTGTTTAATTGTCTTCTTGATGACAACCAATGTCTCATCCATTCGCAATCCCTCCTTAACCAAACCTTTAACATGCCCATCTACCTTATCCACAAATGCCTCGCCCCTACAATCTTAATATATGAAGTGTGGTGGAATTTGTCAAGAACTTTTTTGCATATTGTATATACTTTTTATTTTGCAGATGAAACCTATTTTTATGTGCATATAGCGCATCATTTGATAATATGTTCGCATGATAATAAATCCATTTCTTAAAAGTTTTTCACAAATTTGTAAAGCTTTTCCAAACTAACGTCAGCTGTTTCCGCGCTATCGTTATATTAATTCTCGCATACGTTAGCTTTATTCGTGCTAGCGTGACTTTTGTCATTAGCAGCGTCAATTATAGCATTAATCGCGTAAATATTGCCTTAGTTCACGTCAGCAGTGATTATAGTCGCGTGAGTTGCATGATTAGTCCCGTCAGTTTAAACCTGCGTCACGTGAAAGTTATTGTTCTTCACGTCGATTTTTTTAATGTTTACGTAAGACTTACCATGCGTCGCGTAGCTTGTATCGACTATCACGTCGGCAAAACTAATGAAATCTTAGCACATTTTTACCAAATCGAATCGCTTTCATCGATGAGTTTCACGCTTATGTTAAGCATGTTTACGGTATAGTAAAATGACTATTATAATTAAACAATAAAAAAGGCGCCACCGTCATCGGTAGCGCCATTCTCTGTGCTAAGGCACAAGTTCGTTTTTCAAAAACCTACGCCACGTTTCGCGATGCGCCAGTTTCATCCACAAAGTCGTCCGACGAAATTGCACTAGTGCCCGATTCATCAAAACGTGGCTCCGTTCCGTTCGAAACTGTGTCCGCTGTGATGGTCAATTTGCCAGTGACGCCCAACGACGCATACTCGAAAGTCAACGGCAAAAACACGCGCTCAAATATCGTCTTCAGCGCTCTGGCTCCGGTGCGCTTCGACGCCGCTTCGCGAACAATTTCGTCGATTGCGCTAGGCTCAATGTCGATGTCGATGCCGTCCATGCTGAATAACGTTTTGTATTGCTTAACTAAGGCGTTCCGCGGCTCGAGCAAAATGCTCCGCAAAGCTCTCTCGTCCAACGGTTTAAGTGCCACGGTCACCGGTAAGCGTCCCACAAGTTCCGGTATGAGTCCAAACTTTACCAGATCGTCCGGCTCGACGCGCGAGAGTATGTCGATGTCATCCGCTTTAGGCTTCTGCGTTCCGTCGTAACCTATTATGCTCTCCGCACTTCTGCGCAAGATTATCTCTTCTAGCCCTCCGAAGTGCCCGCCTGCGATGAAGAGAATGTGTCGGGTATTAACTTGGATAAGGGGCTGCTCCGGATGCTTGCGCCCGCCCTCAGGTGGCACGCGCGAGTCGGTCCCCTCGAGAATCTTGAGCAGCGCCTGCTGAACGCCCTCACCAGAGACGTCACGTGTGAGCGACGCGTTCTCGCTCTTGCGCCCGATCTTGTCAAGTTCGTCGATGTAAATTATCCCGAGCTCGGCTAACGGCACCGAGTAGTCGGCTGCTTGCAACAGTCGCACGATGATGTTTTCCACGTCCTCGCCCACGTAACCCGCTTCTGTGAGCGTAGTTGCGTCGGCGATGGCAAACGGAACCGCGAGGAAGCGCGCGAGCGTCTGGGCGATGAGCGTCTTTCCCACGCCGGAGGGTCCGATCAACAGGATGTTGCTTTTTTCCAGCTCGACGTCGGATTCGCCTCGCTCGAGGTGGTGCATAATACGCTTGTAATGGTTGTAAACTGCCACGGACACGGTGATTTTCGCCTCGTCTTGCCCCACGACATACGCGTCGAGGAACTCTTTGATCGCCTTGGGCTTAGGGATCGTCGTTTTGGTGAACGGGAGCTTCGGTTTGCGCTTTTGTTGGTCGCGAAGCAGGCGATCGATGACGGTTGTGCAGTCATGGCAGATGAAACCGCCGTAATTGCCGCGGACCAGCCCACCTGTGACGTCGGCGGTGCGACCACAGAACGAGCAGATTTGGTCATCGTCTTGGTGTGTGTGATTTTTCATAGCGTCTCACTTGTTAAGTTTTTGGTTTTCAAGGATATAGCGAACGATAATCTAAAAAATTTTAACATTAATTATGCAAAAAGTCACGCGACGCAGTGGCGTCTTTCCGGGACGCAGTTGCGTCTTCTCAGGACGCAGTGGCGTCTTTACAGCTTCGCGGCTCAACGTAACGCGTTTGGCGACAATGTTTTCGCGACGCTGAACACTCGAAACGACTACTATATTTATAGGCGCGTTTTGAGCGGTGAAAAAAACGTCGGTGACGAAAAAGCTTTCGCGACGCAGTGGCGTCTTCTCAGCTTCGCGGCTCAACGTAACGCGTTTGGCGACAATGTTTTCGCGACGCTGAACACTCGAAACGACTACTATATATATAGGCGCGTTTTGAGCGGTGAAAAAAACGCCGGTGACGACAATGCTTTCGCGACGCACTAGCGTCTTTCCGGGACGCAGTGGCGTCTTCTCAGGACGCAGTAGCGTCTTTACAGCTTCGCGGCTCAACGTAACGCGTTTGGCGACAATGTTTTCGCGACGCTGAACACTCGAAACGACTACTATATATATAGGCGCGCTTTGAGCGGTGAAAAAAACGCCGGTGGCGAATATTCTCGCGCTGCTCTCAAACGCCAGCACGAGTCAAAACTCTTTCCACGCGCTTAATGCAGAAAAGTTCACGCGACAGCGAAAATTTCGCACGGTAATTTGCGCAAAAACTACGTTTGACTTGGCAAATTGTCGGTTAAATACTTTGCAAACTACGTCACAATTGGCAGCTTTCACGCGAGCATCAGCGTCACACGCGTACTCGTGAAATCGATGAGCGCCACTTGTCAGAAAATCAACGGAATAACTTTTCAAAGAGCCGTTATGTGCCTCGATGCAGACAATTTTGTAAAAAACTTTTACGCAATCAGTCTAAAACTACGCGCGAGTTTAATAAAAATTCCCGCGAATTTTAAACTTATAGGCGCATCTGTGAAAACCCAACTCGATATAAGCCCGCTTGTTAACGCGCATATCGACAAAGTTTGCGCCAAAGATTCCTCGCGAGACGTTTTTAACGAAATATGTTACGGTATTATAAAAGATAGGCTGTGAATGGCGAATCAATGAGGAGTGGTGCGACAACCGCGCGTCGTGAAGAGCGAATCGAGCAAAATTCCCACGCTATCGCCAGACGTCAGCGGCAGCGAGCCTATGTGGACGACCATCGAGTCGAGCATGTTGATGAAGCTAAGGCTCGCGGGCGTAAGCACTTCGGACAGTTGCATGATGTCGAGGCGCCCGTCGCTGTGGAAAATTCGCGCGGTGAAAAACGTGCGCAACGTGTCAATCGCCGCGACCCCACAGACGGTGTCCACAATCGAGAATGAGACCGTCTGCGTCGAGCATGCGCTGAAGCTCAGCGCCGCGGGGCATAACACGCGCGCCGCAAACGGCTTACACACCGAAAATGTGCACGTCTGACGCCCCCAATTGCAGAAACTGTCGCGCGCGGCAACCGTCAGCACGAGCGTATCGCAAGTCGGCGGCGCCGGAAAATCGAAGCTCCCGCCCGTAACGGCGCGGCTTTCGCGCGTGGTGCCATACTCGATAACAAGTGTATCCGGAAAACTCGCGCGGAACAGCTCATCGATGCTCCAGCTCACGTGGACGATGGCGCCGGAATCGACAGTCGCCGACGGGCAGCTGAGGCTAAGGCGCGGGCTGCGCGAGTCGAGCGGCGCGAAAAAGGTGTCTTCATCCCAGCGCGTGCCGACCGCAAGCACCCAACTGCGGCTCTCCGTGAGGAAATCGTTGCTCAGTAACCAGTTAAAACAGTGCGTGCCGGCGCCAACGTGATGCAAATCACCGGTGGTATCGCTCAGCGTTAGGAAAAAGCCGTCGCCCGCAACGACCCAAGTACTTCCGCTGTCGGGAGATAGGCGAACGGTGACATCTGTGAGACTCTCAGGGCAGGTCGGATTGAGCTTGTAGCAGATTTGCACGATATTTTGCTCGTCACAATCGATTTCTTCGGCAAAACGTAGCGAATCGACCAACGTTGAGCACGCCAAACAGTTCTCGATAACGCCATAGGCGCGGATGTATCTGAGCGGCGCGCACCGGCTGTTGGAGTAAATCGACACCAGGTTTTCGAAAACGCCGGTATCTGGGAACTCGTAGTTGAATGTGATGACGATGGAATCGGAGTGCATGGGCGGAATTGACCGATCGTAGGTGCTGCTTGCAGATGTTGTGTCGGAAATTTGAATTTCGGTGATGAAAAGTGTGTCGCCGCCGATATTGGATATGGGTATCACAAGCCGAAACGTGTCGCCTGAGCAAAAATCGCCCACATAAACCGATTCGGGCAAGGTGAGAAGAAGCTCGGGCTTCGCTTTGCCGTTCCAGCCAGGCGCTACTTTTATGAGATATGGCGGAGTGTTTGAGCTAAACCCGGGCGATGGATTTTGCCATAACGCGTAAGTCCAGACGGAATCGGCGAGCACTGCCATGCGAAAACTCGCAGCAATGCCACGTTGGGTGGCACCGGTATTGTTTGTGGTCAAACGCACAGAATCTGGGTAAGTATCGAAGGCAAAGTAATTTGCAGTTGCATAATCGCGCGTGCAACAATCTACAATGCTCATGCGCTGCACGCCATCGAGATGGCAATAGGCACGTGTGGTGGCGTTTGAACCGCCGCGCGACCGGATGGCGCTGGCAATGTTATTCAAATAGCCCACTCTAAACCCGCGATATTGGATACCTATGGCAGCACCACCAAGTGAGTCGGTGCAGCGCGCACACCATATTATGTTCTGAGCAATTTGGTTTCGTGCATCTGGTCCTGTGGAAACCGGTAAACCATTGTACCAACATGCACCATACAATGCGTCCATCGGGTAAAAAGCGAGGCGAGAATACATCAACCATAACGGCTTAGAAAAATTCGAATAGATCGAGAAATCGAGAAGGTTGAAACCGTAAAGCTTTTCACCACTGCTGTCGGTAGGAGCATCGTAGCATAGACGGTCTCGCAAAATCTCGAGAGCACAATCATCTTCGAGCAATTCGAAATCTGTTATTCGGATATAGGTGTGCAGCAAGAGCACTGCTAAAAAGTTTTGGCTGAAATCTAGGCGATGTGCCTCACCTGTAATGATGTCGTCGGTAGTAAGTGGGCGCGCCCAAGTAGTTGCAGTCTCCAGCTGGAAATCGGCTACAGCGAGCAAGGCTTGAGCTTGGTTGTACACGCCGCAGTAAATGTTGCCGCTATTGTGAAGTGCAAAACGATAGCGAACAGAATCAGTTACTCCATCGAGCAGATGTCTTGGACGACAAGTGCCATCCCAGAAGCAAGAATCGGCGTGAAAATAAGTGAACGTGCGGTCAAAATAAATAAAATTTCCAACAATCGTAGCCCCTGCAAATGAGTCGTGAGCGGCAACAGCAGCAATATCTATTGGGCAACATATATCCACTTTTTCGACAAGCTTTACGCTCGCACCCATTATTGCCACAGCTTGCGTATCAATGGCACTTTGCCCAAAAGTGGCAACCACCCAAATGAACACCAGAATCGCTATTCTTTTTCCCATTTGCCTCGTGAATACACGATTTTTGCGCGAACAAACGTTTGAAAACAACGCACTTGCTCCAAAACTTATCTTTGTCGAATATTATATAGTTACTGTTTGAAATGACAATACTTTTTATTCGCATGTATTGAAAAAAATGTAAAAAAACGAGCGAAATTCAAAAATTTGTTTAATTTACCGCAGATCAGGACGATAAACCGCACAAAAATATCAGGAGGCAAAATGGCTCAGACGATCGCACAGAAAATTCTCGCAGCCCATAGTGGCAACGAGACAGTCGACGTAGGGCAAATAGTTACCGCAACGCCCGATTTTGTTCTCTCGCACGACAACACTGCAGCAATTTCCAAAACTTTCGCAAAATTGCCTGTGAAAAAAGTTAAGAATCCCGAGCAGCTTGTCATCGTCCTCGACCATACAGTTCCACCTTCCACAGCCGCTTACGCCAACCAACACAAAGCAATCCGCGAGTTCGTAGCAAAACAAGGTGTTGTGCATTTTTACGAACAAGGACGCGGCATTTGCCACCAAGTGCTTTCGGAAGAAGGCTTTGCTTTTCCGGGTGCTCTTGTTTTGGGTGCCGATTCGCACACCACCACATATGGAGCTTTCGGTGCAGCTTCGGCAGGCATAGGGCGTAGTGAAGTGGCAGCAGTTTGGGCTACAGGCGAAATGTGGCTTATGGTGCCGGTGTCCGATAAATTCGTTGTCAACGGTAAGCTTGCCAAAGGTGTTACGGCAAAAGATGTTATGCTTCACATCATCGGCACTATCGGTTCCGATGGTGCACTCTACAAATCTATGGAATTCGTCGGTGACACTTTTGCAAACTTCTCCATAGCCGAAAGAATGGTGCTCTCGAACATGGCAGTAGAAGCTGGAGCAAAGTTTGGCATCTTTGTACCAGACGCAAAAGTCGATGCATTTTTGCAAGGCAAAGCCCGCAAAACTTACACAAAAGTCTTCGCAGATGCTGATGCAGAATATGAGCGCACACTCACCTTTGCAGCAAACGAGCTTGAGCCGCTTGTGGCAGTGCCACACAATGTCGATAACGTTGTGCCAGCATCTACTTTAACCGGTAAAAAAGTGGATGTCGTGTTGTTAGGTTCTTGCACAAATGGGCGCGCCGAAGATTTTCGCCAGGCAGCCGAAATTCTTGATGGTCGCAAAGTGGCAAAACACACGCGCCTTCTGGTGTTTCCTGCAAGCTCCGAAGTCATCACCGAAATCATCGAGGACGGCACAGCTGCCAAACTCATTCGCGCAGGTGCCACATTGATGAACCCCGGCTGCGGACCATGCTTGGGCGCGCACGAAGGCGTCCTCGCAGATGGCGAAGTGTGCCTTTCAACTATGAATCGGAACTTCAAAGGCAGAATGGGCAACCCCGAATCTGCAATCTATATCGGCAGTGCTTACACCGCAGCAGCAACTGCCGTAGCTGGCGAAGTTGCCGATCCACGCGCTTTCTTGTAATCAAATCGTACATTATTTTCGAAAAAACTCGCACATTTGCAAAACCCCTCGTAAGAGGGGTTTTGTGTTGAAGAACTCGCAAAACTATCACACTAATTGACTAAACTCACGTTTGCCGAGATATTTCAGTGTTGTGAACCCATTAACTCATGAGCAGATTAACTAATCTTAGCTTCGACTGCAAAAACTCATGTGAAAGCGTGGTTTATTAACTGTCAACAGGAAATGCAGTTGCCAAGAACAGGCATTGCTGGATGGCATATTAATAGCAGCAAATCACCGCAAAAACACAATTGCCTTCGGTGCAACATATCTGTCGGCAGATGCAGCACGCACAAAATATACCCCAGATGCCACATCAGAAGATGGGGTCCAAATGCGATGGTTTTCGCGAAGCTCGGTAACTATTTTGCCGCTCAAATCGAAGATGGTCAATCGTTCGCCATAAGGTGAATCGATGAAACACGATGAGTTGAAAGGATTTGGAAAAGCATTTATGCTAGCAGCTTGTGGCAGTTGGGTTTTACTTTCGGCTATTCGCACAAATTCTCCCGCATAAATAGCCAGAGACGGGCGCAAATTGATTTGGCGCGATTGAGCAGAAGATATTGATACATAGGCACTTTCGCCTATTACCGGTATGCAAAACACAAGACCTTCGTTAAACAGGGTATGCGTTGCCCAAGCACGCACAGCAGACGTTACATCAAAGCTAAACGTTTGTTGTGTAAAATCATACCTCGATATAAAATATGGTTCAGCGGCAAAATCAAAGCCATCGACAGAAATGCCAGCACCGCTCCAAGGAATATTGGCGCCTGCAAATTGCCACGAGCAAAAATCGCCCAAAGTGTCGAGACCATCTGTGCCCGCACCATCTCCCTCAACCCATGCCGAAAGCAACATGTTTGCCACTACAACAGGCGTTTCCATTGCCTCAAAATAAACATTTTCTGCATGCAAAAACACCTTAGCCGAATCGAAATAATCGATTTCGCCTACGTTCCATTTGGCAAGAAATTTTGCTAGAATAGCCTCACGATTGTTGCAAAGCATGAGGCTTTGCTCGGCACCGAAGTTATTTTGCGGGTATTCGCGCATGATTGTGCAATCTGTTGTGCCATCGTAGCCTGTGCGAAAATGTGCATTGCGGTACAAGGACATAGCGCCCATATCCTGTGCATAAACACGTTCGATTACCGTGAGAACTGCTCGTGATAGATTATCAAGCCCGCCTGGGAAAAATGTATCTCGCACTTCACTCATCCAAGGAATTCTGCCACAAGCAGTTATGTAATTTGATTCTGATGAGTTCGTCACGAGATTCCAGCCCATGTCGAGCATGTTTGTGCCACGTTTAACAAGTATTGAATCGACAAGTGTTTCGCCCATGCTTTGGTAAACTCGTGCCGCAAATGTTCGAAAATACCGCCCATCCAAGCTTAAACGCGGTGTTTCATGCGCGAGAACAATATCAAGTGCACCTTCGGCATAATCGTGTGATATTGAATCACGCAACATACTCTCAACTAATAATGAGCGCTCACCTGTGGCTCCATGAAAAATATCGTCGGCAACCCTGTGCGCGCAAATGCCGAGCATAAAAGCATATAAATCTTTAAATTCATCCGATTCAAAATCGTGATATTCGGCAAAAATGCTTTCGCGAAAAAATTCCGCGAAATCCTCACCATGTGCTATCTCCGAATAAAATCGATACTCACCGCCAATTATCCCATATGCCCAGTCGGGAAAAATCGCGCCCGAATAGAAGATTTCTGCCCTATTATTGAGAAAATCATGCAGATTCGGTACAGGGGAACTTTCCGCAAGTTCTATTGTTTGCGCGCAAACTTCCGCATGTGTTCGTGAACCACAGGCAAAAAGAGATGTGCTCATCGCACAAAGAAGCAATATTTTCCTAATCATCTTTTTCCTCACAATGTCTTTATGAAACTTATTTGCGCAGAAACATACCGCCACATTTTTTTCAAACCTCTTTCCGAAAAAACAACACGCACAGCGTTCAGTGTAGATAAAAACAGTGATAAAGTAATCTGAATGTATTACAAAAAAAAACTCATTATTTTCCCCACGCATATTATTTTATCATTAAGCACAAGAAGGGACTGCGCATGCAACACGACAGCAACTTTTTTTCGAAGCTTCTCGACAAACTAGATGGCGGATATTTGATTTTTAACGCCACTGACAAACTGCAAAGCGATTTTCAGATCGATAGTGTAAGCAAAGGCTTTGAGAAACTAACCGGCATTCTCTCACAAGAACTCACAAATAAAAATATTGCTACACTTTGCAACTTACTCCATATAGAGCCTTCAGCATGGAAAGAAGCTTTTAAAACAACTATCGAAAACGATGAAGAATATGTTTTCGAACATTTTGTTGTGTCTTTAAATAAAACACTGCTTATCCGAGTGGTTTCGCCGCAAGAAAACCTGTTTTTCGCACATCTCTCCGATGTTTCCCCACGTGTGGAAGCTAGAAAACGCCTCGTTGCAAACCGTCGCATGCTCGAAAACCTGTTGGGCAATCTGTCGGGCATGGCTTATCGTTGTTCCTACAACGAACCGCGCACAATGTCTTTTGTTAGCGAAGGTGCACTTGAACTCACCGGATACTCTGCAAGCACCTTTACAACAAGCGAAGATCGATTACCCTTTACAGACATTGTTTTGCCCGACGATAAAGCTAAAATCCACGATGCCATCAAGAATGCAGAAAATAGCAAAAAATTCACCATTGCATACAAAATTCGAACTGCAGAAGGAAACATAAAATCGGTGCTCGACCGTGGCACAATAATTTACGAAGAAAACCAACCAATTGCAATCGAAGGTTTCATATCCGATGTAACCGATTTTGTGCAAACGCAAAACAAATTGCGCGACAGTGAAGAACGTTTTCGCGCCATGCTCGATTCGTCAAATGTGGGCATGGGACTTATCAACACAGAGGGCAAATGGGTGATCACAAACAAAATCATGCACGACCTGAGCGGTTACACCAAAGAGGAAATGCATAATCTCACCATGGAACACATATCCCATCCCGACGATTTGGAAATATCTCGACCACATATCAACGACGTAATAACAGGGGAAAAGCCTAGCGGTCGTTATGTTAAGCGTTATGTAATGCGCGATGGCAGAATTGTTTGGCTCGACGTTTTCATAAGTTCTGTGCGCGATGTGGAAGGCAAAATATCGGGCATAGCAGGCACTGCAATCGATGTTACCGATCGCATCCTTGCCGAGAAACGCGCCCGCGAACACGAACGCCATCTCGCAGCAATACTCGACGTTTACACTCTTTCACACGCCTCTATCAAAGAAATAACCGATTTTGCACTCGAACGCGCTGTGGAAATAACAGAAAGTAAAATGGGCTACCTTGCGTTTTACGACGAGAACACTCGTGAACTAAACATGTATTCGTGGTCACAGAGTGTAATGGAAATATGCCAAATCGAAAACCCAAGAAGCGTCTATCCGATTGATACCACAGGGATTTGGGGCGAAGCAATACGCCAAAGACAACCCATAATCGAAAATGATTATCAATCTCCAAACCCACTCAAACGCGGATTACCCAAAGGACATGTGCAAATATCTCGACACATGAACGTACCAATTTTCGATGGCGATCGCATTGTTGCACTTGCAGGTGTTGGCAACAAAGCCGACCCATACGACGAAAACGATATACGCCATATAACACTTTTGGTAAATGCCATGTGGGACATGGTATCACGAAAAAAAGCAGAAGAAGCATTGCGCGAAAGTGAGCACAAGCTATCAAGTATTTTTCGCGCAACCCCTGTTGGTATCGGCATGACCATTAATAGAGTCATTCTTGAGGCAAACGATATGCTATGCTCAATGACCGGCTTTTCTCGTGAGGAGATGATTGGAAAAAACGCTCGTTTTCTATACGACACAGCCGACGATTTTGAATTCGTGGGACGTGAAAAATATCGCCAAATCGAGTTATCGGGCATCGGCACAGTTGAAACACGCTGGAAACGAAAAGATGGCAAAATCATAGACGTTCTTTTAAGCTCTTCGCCAATTGGCACTCAAGATCAATCACGCGGCATTACATTTTCGGCGCTCGATATAACCGAGCGCAAACGCGCAGCAGAAGCACTTTCTCATCAACACCGTTTCTTGCAACAGATTATAGACACGCATCCACATTACATTTATGTGAAGAATATCTTCGGGCATTTTACACTAGTAAACGATGCTATGGCAAAAGCTCTCGGCTCCACGAAAGATGCCATTCTCGACAAAACCGAAGCACAGGTTTGGAACAATGATCCCGATGCTTTAGCACGTGACATTGAAGACGTAGAAATCATCTGCGCGCGCAAGATTAGAATTCTGCCCGAACGATATTTCATTGGTAAAAATGGTGTTGGCAAATGGCTGGTTACGGTAAAAACACCCATCATCGATGAAAATAACAAATGCAATAGCGTCCTCGTCGTATCCAACGACATAACCGAACGCAAAAAAATTGAACAGACCTTAAATGATTTCAACCGTCAACTCACCGATATACTTACTAGTATAAGCGACGCATTTTTCGCCGTAAGCTCCGATCTGAAAATCAAATACTTCAATCGCGCTGCCGAAAAAATGCTCGGCAAAGAATCTCACAATGTGCTTGGACGCAATTTGCTCGAAGCCTTTCCCGAAGCAACGGGGTCTTTCTTTGAAATGCGATACTCTCAAGCCCTGCATTCAAAAACTCCCGATGCCTTCGAAACATATTTTGCACAGCAACCGCTAAATGGCTGGTTCGATGTGCGCATTTACCCACAGCGTGATGGATTTTCCATTTATCTACAAGAGATTACCGCACGCAAAAGCGCCGAACATGCTCTGGCAGAATATCGTCAAAAACTTGAAGCTATTTTGGCGCATTTGCCCGAACTTTTGTGGTTCAAAGATAAAGATGGTATATTTTTAATGGTTAACCTCGCTTTTGCGCGTTCTTGTGGTTACAACAGCATCTATGAAATCATTGGACGCACCGACTTCGATATCTGGCCACATGATCTTGCGCAAAAATACGTTGAAGATGATAGGGCAATTTTACTCGATGGCAAACAACGACTTATAGAAGAACATATCTTTCAAAAAGGCGAATATCGTTGGTTTGAAACGTTCAAATCACCTTTCTTCGATTCCGATGGGAATATAACAGGCACAGTTGGTTCGGCACGCGACATAACCGCTCGCAAGGCAGCCGAAGAACATCGTATTATGCTTGAGCGCCAAATCCAACATGCACAAAAACTTGAGAGTCTGGGTGTTTTGGCAGGCGGTATAGCTCACGACTTCAACAACTTGCTTACCGCAATATTGGGCAACCTAGATTTGGCACTTGCAGATCTTTCACCGCTTTCGCCCGTGCGCGAGAACATAATTTCGGCAGAACACGCATCGCGTCGCGCAGCCGACCTCGCCAAACAAATGCTTGCCTATTCTGGTAAAGGTCGCTTTGTGCTACAGAAAATCGATCTAAAAGAGCTTGTTGAAGAGATGGCGCACATATTGCAGGTAAGTATATCCAAAAAAGTTGTACTACGATTCAACTTTGCACAAAACCTGCCACCTGTAGAAGCCGATGTATCGCAAATACGGCAAGTAGTTATGAACCTCATTGTGAACGCATCAGAGGCAATTGGCGACAGAAGCGGCTATATAAGCATTTCCACAGGCGCCATAGATTGCGACAGCACCTATCTTTCCGAAACCTGGCTCGATGAAAAACTACCGGCAGGTCTTTATGTTTATCTCGAAGTGGCAGACACTGGTTGCGGTATGGATAACACAATAATGGGCAAAATCTTCGACCCATTTTACACTACCAAATTCACAGGTCGTGGGCTTGGACTTGCTGCAGTTCTGGGCATAATTCGTGGACATCGCGGGGCAATAAAGCTCTATTCCGAAAAAAATAAAGGCACCACGTTCAAAGTACTCTTTCCTGCGGCAAAAGGTTTTTCACGCGAGCTGGAAACAGAGAGCACAAACACCGATAACTTGCTTTTCTCGGGCACCATACTTCTCGCCGAAGATGAGGAAACTGTACGCTCTTTGGGCAAAGTAATGCTCGAACGACTCGGATTCAAAGTTCTTGTCGCTGCCGACGGCAGGCAAGCAGTAGAGATTTTTCGCGCAAATATGAACATCATCGATTGTGTGCTTTTAGATTTGACTATGCCGCATCTCGATGGCGAAGAAGCCTTTAGAGAGCTACGCCTGCTAAAACCCGACGTGCGTGTGCTCATGTGCTCTGGATATAATGAGCAAGATGTTACACAAAGATTTATCGGCAAAGGTTTGGCAGGATTTATTGCCAAACCATACCGTTTAGCAACTCTCAAACAAAAATTGCGCGAAGTTTTGGAAACTGATTACGAAAAAGGATGCCCCGAAAACTAATAACGCTTGTCATGTGCATAAAAAAGATCCAAAACGCAATCTTTTCACACTGCTGGCTTTAAATGTTAGATTATTAACTAATTGCAATTTTTGCAAATAAAAGCTGTTACAACGATGGGTGTTACACTGCACGTGAGCGTTTTGGAAAAGTATCGCACTCTGAATAATTATGTTGCACCACAAGCAAAACCGCACGCAATATTGTGCATTATAAAATCTTTCTATACATAACATACGCATAGCAACGCAATGATTGAATTATAAGCAGTATGTTTATTGCAATATGTCAATTCCAACAGATGCCTAGCCATGCGGCAAAACCGCGTGGTTCTATTTCTCCTCCAGGGAAAAGCGTTGTGCCACTTAATGTTATTGGATCATATGCAACATTTGCACCATCAAAATATGCCACTTCGGCAAATGCACCAAAATAAAAAACTTTCAACTTAAGCCCAGCACCAACGAGCCAGAAAGGTTTCCAGTTGTTGTGTTTGGTATCAAGTTTTGCAGCACCCGTGGTCATGCTATCGTAGAACTCAACTTTGGTAACAACACTCGAAAAACCAATACCACCACCGCCAAATATGTATCCCTCCACACCCGATCCAACTTCAGTAAGATCAAGATTGAAACCTGGTGCACCGTAAATACCCGTATAGCCCACTTTTTGCGTTATGCTCTTAATCTGAAATAGATCGGTTGGAACTCCTACGAGCGATAACTCTGTTTCATTAACAGTGTTGTGCTTTACACCAAAATCGAGGAAGAAGGCTTTTGAGGTTTTTAGCGAAAAACCAAGCATGTATGAGTTTCCTTGGCTCCCATCAATTTGCTCGGCTTGAGAGGCAAATTGCCCATAACCTGCTCGAACGCCAACTGATTGGGCATAAGCCATTGTTGCAAAAACAACATAAAGTATAAATATTTGCCGAACACAATTGCTCATTTTTTGTGCTTATTTTAATATTTGGACTATGCGTTCAATTTCTGCCCAGATGATTTTGAAAGTAATGGCATAACTTTCGCGTGTGCCACCGTATGGATCGTCGATGTCGGCGAAATAGAGAGCATTTTTTGTGCCATATTCCCGCAAAGTAAAGGTTTTATTTGCCATTTTCTTCCCGAATTTCGACACAACAAAAATTTTGTGCGATGTCTCCATCGTCAGAATCAAATCGGCGTCCTGGACATCAGATTCTCGAATGCGTTTTGACCTATGTGCCGAGATGTCAATGTTTTGTTCGGCGCAAACTTTTTGCGAAAAATCTGCCGCTGTCTCGCCTTCAAAATCGAGCGTGCCACGCGAAACTATTTCGCAGTTGATACCTTCGCGCTCAAAAATTTTCTTTGCTATACCCTCAGCCATGGGGCTTCGGCAGGTGTTGCCTGTGCAGAGGAAAACTATTTTCATACTTGCAACTTTGTGTAAATTATAGAAGCTTTGCTAATGAAAACATTTTCGCACAAAAAAAAAGCAAAAACTTCTGAATAAAATAGGATATCGGCGTGTATAGTCAACGTGAACGAGAAATCGACCTTTGTGATATGCGCGCGACCAAAGCTAAAGACGAATTCGCGTTTGCAAGGCTTGTGGAGCGATACAAAAAATGGGCTTTTCGAACAGCATTGGGGTTAGTTTTCGATCCAATGACAGCGGCGGATATATCGCAACAAGCATTCATTTCGGTATGGCAACACGCTCAAACTTGGGATGAGTCAAAAGGTTTTCGCACATGGTTTTACACTATGATACGAAATGCTTGCCTCAATTTTGAACGCGACAATGACAAGTTTGCCGATGCAGAATTCGATGACACAACCGAAAATGACGTGCTAAGTACCATGCCCGACGAGGCAATAGACATCGAACAAAAAAGCGCGCTCATCAGTAGGGCACTCGCTACCATCGATGCCGAAAGCCGCGAAATACTAACGCTTATCGACATACGTGGGCACAGCTATCGCGAAGCAGCTGAACTACTTGCAATTCCACAGGGTACGGTTATGTCGCGCATATACTACGCGCGCAAAAAATTAGCGAAAATTTTGGCAAAGCATAAGGAGGAACTCCTATGAAATGCGAAGATGCGAAAGTACTTTCTGCAGGATATCTCGATGATGAGCTTGATGACACATTGCGAGAGGAGTTTGAAAAACACTGTGCAATATGTAGCTCATGCGCTGCCGAACTTGCGCGGGGCAGAAAAATCCGCGATGAGCTTTTGAACTACAAATTACCAGATATGCCCGACAAATACTGGAAATTGTACTGGGCATCGATCTATAATAAAATCGAGCGAAGAGCTGGG
>CAYUDB010000027.1:0-17218 GCA_964443405.1 uncultured bacterium
TTTTATACCGACAACGCCAAATCCTACATCTGGTTTTCTGCTTTTAGCAGAAGATGGACAATTTACACGTCTCGACATGCCCATAGATGAGGCGATGAAAATTGTTATTTCGGCTGGCATTATATTGCCCGAAAAATCTTATACGGAGAAAAATGAAGAACACAACATCGCGCAGTGCAGCACTGAGTGCTCTGATCAAGATTTTTGACAAAAACGCGCGTACCGATGAGGCAATTGCGGCGATGGATAAAAATCTACCCCATGCCGACA
This sequence comes from uncultured bacterium, assembly GCA_964443405.1. Taxonomy (GTDB): domain Bacteria; phylum UBP14; class UBA6098; order B30-G16; family B30-G16; genus CAYUDB01. Next base: position 271 of record CAYUDB010000027.1, read on the forward strand.
GAAAATTTTGTGCCGAACTTGTCTATGGTACCGTAAAAAATGTCATCTACATCGACGCGGTGTTGAAAACATTGCTCCGCGCAAAAAAATTGCCTCGCACCATCTCTGCTCATGCTTTGCGACTTGGCGCATATCAAATAGCTTTCGGTGATGTGCCTGTTTATGCGGCAGTTGGCGAAACTGTCGAGGCGGCACGCATGCTTAATGTTCGTGCACCCGAGCTTGCCATGCTGAATGCAGTGTTGCGCAAAGTTGAAACTGCTTTTGAGAGCTTTGCATTACCTAGTTCAGTTGATGCGCACATTGCCTTAAAGTATTCACATCCATTGTGGTTGGTGCGCCGTTGGATAGAGCGTTACGGTGAAGAGTTTTGCGAAAAACTTTGCGCTGCAAATAACACGCCACCACCACGCACTTTTCGGTTGAACGCACATAGTATTTCGGCGCCGAACTTTGAAGAGCAGTTAGCAGCTGCAGCTGTGCGCTATGAACAGTCTATTTTGCCTAGCCACTATTCGATTTTGGATGATGCGACCAATTTCGTCTCAAATATGATGAAAAATGGCGTTTGCACAGTGCAGGATGCTGGTTTTGCTGCACCGGTCTTGGCACTCGAACCTAAAAGCGGCGAACGGATTTGCGAAATAGGTGCTGCACCAGGTGGCAAAACCACGCACATCGCCGAGCTTTTAACCGGCGATACTCATGAGCTTTTTGCCCTCGACAACGTTTTCGAACGCTGTGGTAGCATAACTCAAAACTTTCGCCGTCTGGGAATGGAAATGCCGCAAATTGTCGCTGCCGATGGCAAAAATTTGCCATTTGCAAACAACACTTTCGATGCAGTGCTAATCGATGCGCCATGTTCGTCGCTTGGTGTTATTCGCCGGCATCCCGAAATTAAATTGCGCCGCACAGAGGATGATTTCAAGCGGCTCGGAGAGCAGATTTCGCATATGGTTGTGGCTGCTGCAGGCATATTGCGCAGTGGTGGCAGAATGGTATTTTGCACGTGCACAACCGAACCCGAAGAAAATCAAACGGCTGTGCAAACGCTTATGGAACTTGGGTTCGAATTCGAACAGATGCCAGCCACTTTGCCCGACAAAATTTGTGAATCGGACAGATATGTAGCGCGAGGCTGGGCACATCTTCACAACACAGATGGATTTTTCTGCGTCCGCGCAGTAAAACCTTGATAATGCTCACATTCTCAACTTGGTAGTGGAAGAAAAACATCAAAACGTGCGCCACCGTTGGGCACATTCGAGACCTCAATGAACCCGCCAAGCTGAGTTATTATACCCTGCACAATTGATAGACCCAAACCAGTGCCTTTCGGTTTGCGCGTGTAAAACGGCTCAAATATTTTGTTCAAGGCGTCTTCTGGAATGCCGCACCCGTTGTCGGATATGGAGATGCCGACGAGTTGTTCGTCGCTAATTAGGGCTTTGCGTGTGCCTAAAAGTGTTACGGTGATTTCTCCGTTTGAGTTTGTGCCGATTGCCTCTATTGCATTATCGAACAGGTTTTGAAAAACGTGAACTAATTGGTCGCGGTTGCCGATAATCTTCAAATTTGCGGGCAGGTTGTGCGTGATATGAATGGTGGGTGTTTTGCTTATCGTTGTGCGCATTTCTATAAGCGATAGAATAAGTGCCGATAAATCAACGATTTCTACGCGAAACTGCTCGCGTGGAAGCTCTTTGAGCCGCGCGAAGACCAAAAAGTTTTCGAGTATTTGCGTTATGCGATCAGATTCTTTGAGTACGAGCGGTGTGAGCCGATTGTTGGGCACAAATTTCGAATAGTCGGACGAGAGCATCTCCACACCGCCTCGAATTGTTGCAAGAGGGTTGCGCAGTTCATGCGCCAGGCGGGCGGAAAGCTCACCGATTGCTGCCATTTTCTCCGTTTGTTGGATGATGGCGTCGCGGCGTTTCTCTTCGGTTACATCATCAAAAAGGGCGATGACACCTGCAAAATGCTCTTTAGCCTCGGCATCGGGTATGCGCAAAGCACTTGTAACAATCGAAAGCGGAATGCGGTTGTTTGAGCGATCGGACACTTCGATTTCGGACTTGCGCGTGCCTTGTGTTTTTAATGCGAGGGCAATTTGCGCGGTGAGAGCAGTCAACCTTTCGGGGAAGATTGTGGCAAAATTTCTCCCAGAAACGATGCTATCGGAAAGCTGCAAAATTCTGCTTGCGGCATTATTGAAATATACAATTGTGCCGTATTCGTCGATTGAGATGAGCCCGCTACGAATATGTGCCAAAATTTGGTCGGTGCCCCAAGCTGCACGCACAAGCTCTTCTTTTGCAATAGATAAATCGCGAAAATGAGATTTGATTCTGCGTGATAAAAAGCCTGCCAAAAATGCCACAATATATAAAAAACATACTTGAATATATGCTATCGCAAAAGCCTTCTCGCGGTTTGCATAGAACATTTCTTTGTGCGCAGGGTTGAGCGCAGGTACAGCATAACTGAGATAAATAACAGCAATATAAGTTATAGCGGCAGTTGTGGCGGTAATGACCGTGCCGGGCAATTCGAACACAAAAGCACTCGACATTATCGACAATAGGTAAAAAAGTGTGAGTGGACTCGCTGCTCTGCCCGTGTAATAGACAATTGCCGATTCGATTATTATCTCTACGAAAAGCTCTAAGGAATACAGAAACGTAAAACTGATACGCTTTTTTCCGATCCAACCGAAATAAAGCGCAGTAAGATAACCAAGTGTGGCAACTGCATAAATTGCAAACAGTCGATATAAGATGGTGTATTGTCGCAGAAAGATGAATATCGCACCAGAAATAAGCACAAGCATCACAAGGCGTAAAAGCAAAAGCGAGCGCAGCTTTTTCTCTATCTCGGCGCGCCAAGAGGTCATTTTCTCGTATGTGGACTCAGTGTTATTTGACATTTTAATCGCGGAAACAAAATAGTGAAAATGACAAAATGTGCAATGCAATTCACTATTTCAACGTATGAAATGCAGCCAAGAGCCACAAAAAAAGCCCTCGTTTTGGAGGGCTTTGTCAAGTAATTTGCAGGTGCGTCCGCGCACGATGTGGTTTGGTGAAGCAAGGTTAAAGCTCGGCGATATCGCCCTCGTGTGGGACGGCTACCAGCCCGATGTTTTTGTGATTTGCCAAACGTAATGCCAGCTCCATCGACTGCATTTCCTCGCCGTGCACTATGAAAAGCTTTTTGAGTGCACCAATATTTGCCACGTAGTCGGTAAGCTCTTTGGCATCGGCATGTGCAGAAAAGCTATGTGATACAAAAACTTCGGAACGCACATGATACTTTTCGCCAAGTATGGGCACCTCTTCCATGCCATCGGCAATTTTGCGCCCAAGCGTGTTTTCTGCCATAAAACCAACTATCATCACTGTGTTCTTTGGGCTTTCGATATTGTTGCGCAAATGGTGCAAAACGCGTCCCGCTTCTGCCATGCCCGAAGCCGAAATAATAATTGCAGGTTCTTTGAGATCGTTGAGTTCTTTCGAGCGGTCAACTGTGCGCACATATTCGAGGCGTGCCATGCCGAAGGGATCGTCGCCTGCTTCGAAGTAGCGCTTTGTGTCGGCATCGAACCAATCGATGTATTCGCGAAAAACATTTGTCACACTTATCGCCAAAGGTGAGTCGATGATAACTTTCATGTTGGGTATTTCATTTTCGTTTCGCAGCTGATGAATAAAGTATAACACCTCTTGTGTGCGTTCCACTGCGAAAGACGGTATGATTATTTTGCCACCGCGTTCGTAAGTGCGTCGAATTACGTCGCGAAGCTCGATTTTTGCCACTTCGATATTTTCGTGCACGCGATTGCCATATGTGCTCTCGATTATTGCATAATCGACACCTTCAATTTGAAATGGGTCGTTGAGCAAAGGTAAATCTTTGCGTCCCAAATCGACTATATAGGCGAGTTTTTTCTCGGTTCCACCTTCGTGAACTTTGATAATGGTAAGTGCAGCGCCAAGTATGTGCCCGGCTTCTACAAACATGATCTCCACATCGTCTGCTATTTGTATCCATTGCCCGAGTTTGTAAGGACGGGTAAGGCGAATGGCATCGAGCGCATCGTTAACATCGTAAAGCGGTTCGACAGTTGGCAAATTTGCGCGGCGAGCCTTTTTGTTCAAAAATTCTACGTCGCGTTCTTGAATGTAAGCTGAATCGGGTAACATGAAATGGACAAGAGCATCGGTGGGTTCGGTGGCGTAAATTGTTTTGTTAAAACCATTTTTGACAAGATTTGGCAAATTGCCCGTGTGATCGATGTGTGCATGCCCAATAATCACCGCATCGAGCGAAGATGGGCGAAACGGGAAAGTGGTATTTTTTTCACGTGCTTCGTCGCGCTTGCCCTGGAAAAGACCACAATCGAGTAAAATTTTGGTTCCGTTATCGGTGGTGAGCAAATGTTTTGAACCTGTAACGCCTCTTGCTGCTCCCAAAAATTGTAGTTTCATGTAAATCCTTTGAATAAATGATTGACTGATAATCGAAAAACGAGAGACTAACCCTCTTTAAGTTTCCAATCGTAAGGGATATTGTTCTCGTATGGATCGAGTCGAAATTCATCTGGTTCTTTGTAGTTGTACGGTTGTGTGGGAATGTTCACGATTATTGCCTCTTTTGTGCCCACGCCTTTCCAACCGTGATACACGCCTTTTGGAATTCGTATGAGAACAGGGTTGTGTTCACCTATGAAAAACTCGTTTATCTCGCCATAAGTGGGGCTGTCCTGTCGGGCATCAAAAAGTGCTACGCGAATCATGCCGCTCACACAGGCGATATTGTCGGTTTGGTTTTTGTGATAGTGCCAAGCCTTGACAATGCCTGCGTAAGTTGTTGTGATGTATGCCTGACCAAAGCACTCGAACAGCTCTTCATCTACGCGGAGAATTTCCATCAGTCTTCCGCGCTCGTCGGGAATGACGCGCAGCTTTTTTACGACCACGCTCTCTATCATAATCGACCTCCATTTTGGCACAGTTCTTGCAATATAATTGTCGAACACAGAGAAAAAAGCGAAAAATGAGCCAAAAATGAACGAGGAGGTTCACCATGCGCACATACAAAGCCACAACAGAACGCAAAACCACGCTCGATGTCCTCGCAGCAATAGCTTGGTTTGTTGGTGTAAGTATTTGGGGCAGCCTCATGTATGCGTTCATCCGCGAAGTTTTGCGATAGCCCGAAACCCCTGCACTTTAAAATAACCCCTGCCCTCCTTGTGCCCCTGCCTTTACCGGCGGGGGTTTTTCATTGTCCCTTGTGCAAGTGTGAATGTTTCAAACATGCTAACTTATTAAATGGCAAATTATTAGAGTGAATCTGTTTGTTCACACGCCAATATGACAAGCTCTGACAAGTGTGCATTTAGGTGCACACTTTTTGTGAGCTGCGCTATGAGAAATTATGCAATTGGAATATGGTGCAGCGTTTTGCGTAGAAGAAAATGTCACAGATGATGAAATTAGGTGGCTGTATGCTCAAATTCGAATGTGATGCCCAAAAAATCGCCGGTATAGCTTTCGGGAAGTGGTGGTAATGGCATGGCTTCCATAACTGCGCGCATTGCCGCCTGATCGAATATGGCATTGCCCGAAGATGTTTTGACTTTTAGGTCGCTCACATCGCCGTTGCGTTTTATGCGAAAGTAAATAAGGACAGATATTTTTCTGCCGCCGCGCAATGGGTTCATCCAGTTGTTGCCGATCTTGGTCATGACGAGGTTGAGATAGAAGTCATCGGAGAACATGGGTCCATCTATCATTACCGACGCATTGCCTTGTGCAAACTGTTTTTGCGATTTTTGTTCAGTCTTATCTTGTTGAGCAGACTTAGGTTTTGCTTTGTCGGAGTTTTTCTTATCATCTTTGGGTTCGGCGATAGTTTTTGGTTTTTCGACTTCGGGCTTTTTTTTCTCTTCGGCAGTGGTTTTTTCTTCGCTGCGCACGACATCAGGACGTTTTGGCGCTGGCATTATGCGCACCGAATAGACTTTTTGCGGAACCTTAAATGGTGCACCGAAAAGTGATGCCACCCACATAGCGAAAATGGCGAAAGTATGCACACCGCATGATATGAAAAAAGCTCTTTTCATTATTATTCCACAAATTTTTGAATTTGTGCATTGCCCAAAAGTCCGCGTTCGCATATTACGGCGCTTACCAAGGCTATGGGGATGCGCTCATACAGGGGCACATTAATAGCGATGCCCGATGGTGCATTTGCCCATATTGCAGCACTTTCGGCGAGTTTATTGATTTTTGCCGACGGTACGAACTTGTGAGTGGAGCAGAGAACGTAAATTGGCAAATCGAAGTAGTTTGCGAGCAAGGCTACAAAAAGAGTGCCTGTTTTATTTACGATGTATTCGCCAGTAACCGCATCGGCACCAATGATTACAGCCGAAACACCTTCCATGTGCACGCTTAAAGCGCAATCGATAGTGAAAATTGTGGGCACGCCCATTTGTGAAAAAGCACGGGCGCTAACTCGCCCTTCGAGATCGGGGCGCGCCTCAGATACGATGATTTTGCTCAACCTGCCGCGTGAAATTAGCTCGGGCAAAGCGTTTTCAACTGTCCCGCTGTGGCTGTATGTTAAAAGCGTTGATGCTGGCTCAAGTTTGCGGGCAAGGTGCTCACCAATCCGCTTTGGTGCAGTTTCAATTGACGTAAGCAGCTCGCGTGCTGCTATGTTCAAACCGGTTTCGGGCACTCGTTCGAGGATTTTTGCTGCAGTTTTGAGTATTGCCATATCTGGGTGTGCGGCGCAAACATGCTCAAACGCAATGAGCATGTCGGCTTTTTCGGTGGTGCTCTCGGCTATGTGCAGCAAAAGCTTGGTGGCAATTTGTGATGAACCCGATTCGACATCAGTGCAAAGCTGTTTTGCCAATTCTATTATTTTCGGCATAGACTCCCTCAAAGCAATATTGACTAATATAATAGCTCCCTTTGCGTTGAGAAAGAAAATTCATGCTGAGCGCTTGTAAAACATAATTTGCACAATTCTCTGGGAATGCTTTCAAAAAATCCATATAAGTAACCATCTAAATAGTAAGCAGTTAAAGTAGAAAACCATGCACAAAATGCTCACAAATTGCGCAAAAAGTGTTCACTTTTTTGACAGATTTTTGCCCTCACATATTTTGGCAGTGCAAACACAAAGCGAGGGAAATATGCCCGTTCCGGTTCCATACAGTTCGACAATTCGTGCAGAGGCGCTAAAGAAACTTGCCACCATTCGAAAAAATGATGCGCCCGATTTTTCTGCTGTGGCAACAGAAACAGGTATTAGTGTCGGCACACTCAAAAAATGGTGGTGCGCCCACGTGATAGAGAAAACTCAATCTCTGGCTTCATCGGTGGACAAAGCCATAGGCGCTGTAATCGAGCGCATCGAAGCAATAACCGCCGATTCCACCAATCTCAAAGAACTCGACCCGGTGCTCAAAACTCTTGCCGACGTGCGCGATAAACTCAGCGGTTCTGAAACGGAAAACACTTGGTAATTTATCAGTATTTTTGCAAAAAAATATGTAATCAGCACAAAAGCGATGGCTTACATGAAATATTCGAGGTCGGCGGTATTCTGAGGATTCGACTCGAGGTCGGCATCTTCCTGTTTGCAGGCAGCTTCGCGCTCCAAAATACGCTGTTTGCGCTCATCTTCGTCGAACATCTCTTTGAGATCGATGCGGCGCACAGGCTTTTTTGCACGCGGTTTAAAAATGTCGAAAAGGAAAAATTTTGCTCTCATGCCAATAAATTTATCTGTCAAAACTCTTTTGTCAATATCGCCTACCGAAAAACAGAATGCGTTTATCGAATCGGAGAGCAAATTCTGTGCTTTTGTAGGTGGTGTGCGCTCGGGAAAAACTACTGCCGGCACGCTGAAAGCTATTAACTGTGCTTGCGATATGGAACATTCGATGTGCAAAGTTGGTGCCGTGATCGCGCCAACCATGCAGATGATGAATGACGTTTGCTTACCTATTTGGCGCAATTTTTTACCACGTCGCATGGTACGGCAATTTAAGGCATCGCAGAGCAAGCTTCTACTCGCCAACGGCAATACTGTGCTTTTTCGTTCCGCCGAAAATCCCGAACGCTTATCGGGGCTTACACTAGATTGGTTTCACATCGATGAGGCGGCTATGATGCAAAAAAGTGTGTGGGATATATTACATTCGCGAATAATTTCCACACGCGGGCGAGGTTTTATCACCACAACTCCTCGCGGGCGAAATTGGGTTTTCGATTTGTGTCGTAGCGACGAGTTTTTCACCGTCAGTGCACGAACTGTAGAAAATCCGTTCGTCGATATGCGCGAAATCGAGCTTGCACGTAAGATGTTGGACGACAAGTTTTTTCGTCAACAGTATGAGGCATCCTTCATTGAAAATGCACCACTCGTGTTTTCGGAATTTGGCGACGAGAACATTGGCAATTTTGCGTTCGATGGAAAACTGCGAACCTTTGTTGGTGCCGATTTTGGCTGGACTCATCCCTCGGCACTAGTGTGGGTACAAATGCGCACTGATGGGCAACTGTTTGTCATATCGGAACTTGTGGAAAGTCACATGAAACCTGCGCAGTTAGCAATGGCACTTTCGGGTGAGGCATTAGTTTTGCCGTCGGGAAAGATTTTTCGGGCACCTTGCGCACTTTCGCAGGTCGAAGCGATTGTTTGCGGTGTTGAGGCTCGACAATCGCGTCAGGAAGCGGGTGGTATGGCTATGGCTCAAATACTTTTTGAACTTGGTGTGAAAAACCTGCAAATTGTTGCACCACAAATTCCTAAATCGATTTCGATGGTGTGTGCCGCAATAAAAAACGCCGACAGCGAGCGAAAATTGCGCATTTCGAATACGTGCGCGCGTCTTTTGGACGATATACGCAATTACGTTTTTGCCAGTGAAAGTGATATGCCACTTAAAGATAATGTGCACGATCACAGCATTGATGCACTCCGGTATGTGCTGTTTTACATAGTGCAGGTCTCGGCAAAATGGCACTTCTGAGAAAGCAAAAAATAGCGCTATAGAATAATCAGCACGGCATATAATTATAAATATAAGTCATAATGTTTTGTAACAATAAGCGGAGCCAAAATGAACTTTATTGAACGCGCACAAAAAATATTCGATGCTGCATCGGGAGAAAATGCGGCGATAGCGAGACGAAAGATGGAAAAACGCCTCGATTACTACAATGATAATCAGGAAAAACACCTGCTCGAGATAATCAGACGTCAATTTTCGCATGCAGATCCGCTCGCGCTGCAGCCGCAGTTTTTCAACGTAGTGAAACCGATAATCAACGAAATATCAATGGTTTATCGAAGTGGGGCAAGGCGACATATAACGAATTTGCCCGCGTCTTGTGAGAGTGAAAAGATTGCCGCGATATGGCAACAAATACAAAATACTGCGCGATATGATATTGTGATGAAAACGGTTAATCGTCTTACGAATTTGTGTCGCACTGTGCTTGTAAAGCCTTCGTGTGTAAATGGTAACATCATTCTAACTGTTTTCACGCCGGACCGTATAGAGTTTTTGCCCGACCCAGATTTTCCATGGGAAGCTGTGGCAATAATGTATAGTCGCGCGAATGTAGATGGCGAACTTGTTTGGCATTATTGGGATAGCAAAAATTACGCACGTTTTGATGAAAATGGTGCATTGCTTTTTAATGCGCGTAATCCCGAAAACATAAACCCCTATGGTAAACTACCATTTGCGCGCTTTGCAACTGGCTACGATGCACAAAATTTTATGCTTGCAGGCGGCGATGATCTGATAAATGCACAAGATAACATCAATGTTAAGCTAACACAACTCAACTACTTAGTTAAGATGCAGTCGTTTTCGGTGCCTGTGCTCAAAGGGTATCGTGGACAAGAAAAAATCGTTATTTCACCTGGTAAGCCGATATCCATACCGTCGGCAGGATTTGGCGAGAACGTTGCACCCGATTTCAAATTTGAAACACCATCGCCGCAAATTGAAGGGCTGATTAAGGTTGTAGAAAGTGAGCTAATGCGTTTGTTTCGAGCTTATGGTATTGCGGGCGCCGATTTTTCATTGCAGCGGAATGTGCGCAGTGGTTTTTCTATCGTGATGGAGAACATGAAGTTACTTGAGGCGAGGGAAAATGAGCTGCCACTCTATGAAGATGCAGAGCAAGAACTTTTCGAAACAATTAAGCTCGTTCACAATTATCATGTTGCGCAAGAAAGAGATAGCTTGCGACTTCCCGATTCATGCAAGCTTCAGGTTTCTATGAACGACATATCTATGCCAAAAAGCGCGGATGATGAGATAACTGAGTGGAAGTTTTTGCTTGATAATAGGTTAGCGACGCCAGTAGATTTTCTGATGCGTAGATTTAAGCTTAGCGAAGCTGAAGCACAGGAGCGTTTTGCCGAAACCTCTATTTGGTGGAAAAATTTTGCTCAAAACTGAGTGTATATTAAATTCGCTCCTTGAAATAGAAGTTTCGTCGAAAAAGTTCAAAGCGCAACACACCAACCTCTTCATCTGTAGTTACTTGCGAAAAATTTAGCTTCTCAACGAGCCTCAGCGACGAATAGTTTTCTGCCATAATTTCGGCAGTTATGTGATTAATCTGTGTGGTTGCAAAAATATACTGCACCATTGCGCTAAGTGATTCTGTAGCAAAACCATAGTTGCGATAACATGGTAGGATGCTTGCTGCAAGTTCCACACGTCGGCTGTTAGTTGCATCAACCTTATAACCGCCGCAGCCTACGAGCACAGCTCGTCGCATCCAATTCTCACGTAAAATCCAATACCAAGAGTGCCAACCATTTAGCGCGTTTGTACCCTTTGATTCGTCGAGGAAAAAAGTGAGCACGTATGCGAGATTATCGGGGGGCCAGTTGCCGGGAACGTGTGCGCACAAAAGTTCGTGAAAAAGTGCACGATCTTCTGCTTCAAGTCGTGTAAGTTCGGCAGTCGCCAATGTGAGGTCAAGTCGCAGGGTTTTTAAATTGGTCAGTGCTATTTGCATGTGGTAAACTCAGTTGGCGTAAAGACTGTTACTTTACACTGGGCATAAGTTGTTTCGTCAGATTTGTTGCATTCAAAACTGTGATGCATGTAAGATTATATGTATCAGATAGTTGCGATAAGGTTAAGTGGGTATCTCAATTGCTTGTCGAATCGCATTCTCGTCTTCAGGCGAATGATGATAAAAAACCACAGTGAAAGTATTATTTGTAAGCACACCTTTTATTTGAAACCGTTGTGCATCGTTCACTCGAAAGAATGGTCGCGGAAAATGTGCGAAATATTCGAGCTGACCCAGAGTGCTTAAACGCTGAATACATTGTTCATCAATAGGTTCGTTGAGGCGAAATTCAATTTGTGCAACAGAATCTATGCATTCGGCAATATGGTGGCTATCGATAATTTTCATTATTGCTAAGCAGTTTTATGCCATTTGCTAAGGCAGTTATCTCATTTTCGGTTGTGAAATATGACAGGCTTGCACGTATAGCACCATGCGGAAAGGTGCCCAAGGCGTGATGCACAAGTGGTGCACAGTGCAAACCCGTGCGCACGCGGATGTCAAAACTTTGCGCAAGCATGTAGCCTGCGTCGGTAGCAAACAGCGCGCGAATATTGAAACTGAATGTGCCACAAGGGTTTTCATGCGCTGGCACTGAATAGGTAATAATGTTTTTACTCACAGGCACAAGTTCATCTTCGAGTTGGGCGAGCAAATGCATTTTATGTTCAGCCATGCGTGAGTTTTCAATTTGGTTAATGTAATCGATTGCAGAGCAAAGAGCTGCGCAACCCGGCGCATTTTGTGTGCCCGCTTCAAGACGTAGCGGCAATTGGTGTGGCATATGCTCGATGTCGCTCAAAATGCCGTTTCCACCAAACTTTATCGGTCGAGGTTCGAGAGCTTCGCCGAGCAAAATTCCCCCTGTACCGCTTGCGCCCAGTAGCGATTTGTGTCCAGTAACCGCAACTGCCACATACGGTTTATTGTGTAACGAGATATTCACACATGGGCAGGCTTGTGCGGCATCGATTATCAGTGGTATTTTTCGCTCACAACAAGCGCGCATAAGCTTTTCCAAATCGGGCACTTCTCCTGTAACGTTCGATGCTGCACTAACTACCAATGCATCAGGTGGTTGCGCCGATTCAACTGCGTCGAGTAGTGAATCGACTTTGAGGCGCCTATCGTGTAAGCTTATGAAGCTTAAAGAAATACCTATGCGTTGTCGAAGTTCATATAGTGGGCGTAAAACAGCATTATGTTCTAAAACTGTTGTAACTACGCGTGCATTTGGCTGTATGATGCCCTGTATGCCAATGTTGAGCGCTTCGGTAGCGCCAGAGCAAAGAATAATACGCTGCTCGTAACCTTCGAATTGGAAAAGAGTTGCAAGACGTGCGCGCAGTTTGTCGAATATATTGGCGCAGGTAACATTCTCTCGTCCGGCGGAAGTTGGGGCAGCACGCAAGTTGTCGTTCATCGCTTCGATGACGCAATCTGGTTTTGGATAAGATGTTGCAGCGTTGTTCAGATAAATCATGGTTCTAATATAATAATATTTCGTAGCTTTGCAATGTTTTGCGCAAAATTCATAACCTGGTTGCAATTGCGTAACAGATTATCATAATGTCGGTTAGGTGCTCAATAAAGCGTGAGAAATTTTATACCGGCGATTATGTAGCAGAAAATCGTAGTTGGGGTAATCTCATAATTTGCGTGCGCACAGAACTGTATAAAAACGCCAACGCATAAAACGTTGGCGCTTGTGTAACCCCTCGATACTGTGTGCGTAATGAGCACACGCCTTTGCCTTTAGGCTTTTTCGACAACTATTTCACAAAACTTGTCTCCTACTTCCATGCCCTGGCTTTGTGTGGCTTTGAAAGCACCTAAACCATCGGGATATGGTTTGCTGTAGGCAAGGTCGAAGAAAGCAGCGCTAACGCCTTGGAGCATAAACGACGCATATCTGCCAGTTTTGATGTCAGATTCGTAATAGTCCATGGCACGAATGACCATGCGTTCGCCCTCTTTGATTTGCACTATGCCCGATTTTGCCCATCCCCAAGCGGTGAAAACTGCATATGCGCCGCGTAACACGTCTTTTGCGCCATCGGTAACCATGGGCATGACAATCGATTTGAATTCATCTGAAGTGATAATGCCAAAGCCTGTGTGATATCCGCATTCGTTTGCACATTTCACAAGTGCAGCCTCAACTGCTTCGAGTTTGTCGGGTGGTGCAGCTTTGACAATCCGCTCGGTGAATGTATTCCAAAATGCTGTGGGCAAAAGATTTACAAGGACATTATACCCGGGCATGAGTCCATCCTCATTTGCACGAGGTTCGATATCGGCTAATTGTTTTACTGCTACGTCTCTTTGAACAGACATTTCGACCTCCGAAATTACTTGATGGTTACGATGAATTTGCTCTGCATGTCGCCTTTCACAATGCTCGACACTTCGACAACTTCGTAGCTACGCGCGGCTTTGTCGAAAGCGGCGGCAAAAACTGCGGCGATGTAACCGCGAGTCCAGTGGTTGATGGATTTGTCGAGTTTGCCAAATTTTTTCATCCAGCCTTCATCCACATGGCTGTGGGTGAGAATTACTTCGCCGCCGGTTGGCGAACCCGAGATGAGCATTTTGCCCATGCCCATAACAGAGTAATATTCGGCACCCATTGAAAGCCGGTCTGCCACAGAGTTTTTTCGAATATAATCGTCGAGCATGGGACGAATGCTGTCCTCTGCAGATTCGGCGAGGATTTTTTCGGCGCCGATGTCGGCAAAATCGTGAGCCATTTTGTGCACCAAGCTCATATAGTGGTGACAATGCATAACTACAAGTGTCCCATTGAGATAATGCCGGTAAGTATCGTTATCGAATGTGAATTCAGTTTTGATAGCCATTATATTCTCCCTTTGTGTGGAAATTTTACAATTAGAACAAACGTGCAAGCTCGGGGATGAACTTTTTAGCGCTAAGACGAATCATGCCCAAGGATTTGGAATCGGGAGAGACAATCGCCAAAATGGCATCGCCGATTGGCACACCTACGATGGTTGCGTCCTTGGATTCGAGAGTGATTTGTTCGAAAAGCTGAATACCCATTTGCCCTGCCATTCTATCGGCACCAACGAGAACCATCGATAATGAAGCACCAAGCATGTCGAGGTCGAGTTTGCCGACTGCGCCGAGTGCTTCGATGATAAATCCATCGCGCCCAACGATAACCGTCGCGCTAATGCCCGGGGTATCCATGAGGTCTTTGAGGATTTGAGTGGAAGTCCTACCGTTCATTGTGTCTCCTTTTGAACTGTTAACATTATAATAATAAATTACAAAATACACCCATGCTTGTCAACGTTTTTTTCTTTGTGGAAAAAATTTAACATAAGCAACAATAAATAGTTAGACAATGAAGGCAAATTTTAATACAGATGCACTAAATATTTTCAATATGCTTAAATATTGCTAAGATAGAATTATTATAGTATCTGATAAATTATTGCAAATCAAACAGATTTGAAATCATTACAAATTGTTAAGAAGTTCAAATCTGAAAAAATCCTTAACATTCGGAGGAATAATGGAGACAGAAAATGTCCAAAATGAGACACTCGAACAAGGTGGAGTTGCGCAAAATGTGACAGATGGCATTGCAGAGCGCCTCGATTTCTTAGAACGTGAATTTGCTGCGCAAAAATTGCGCCATCGTTTTGAGCAGGCTGCAACGATGGCGGGAATACGTTCAGAGAGAATCGATGATGCGTTTATGTTTGTGCAGCAAACACTTAGTCCTCAATCTGACGATGGAGCTATGCTTGCTGCTGCGGAAAATATTGCCGTTCGCTTTCCCGAGTTTTTGTCGCATGCTCAAACAGTGGAGGTAGATTTGGGTGTGCCCGGCACAATCGCTTCGGCAAATTCCAAAAACGCCCTCGACATGCTTCGCAATTTGCGCAAATAGCTTGCTATTAAACTATTAACCCAGCTATTTTTTTCGCGTGAAATTGCCCGTCTTCGTTACAACACTTTAATCAAGGTAACCACTACGCATATTTATTTGTGTAGAAAAACAAATCTAAAGGAGTAACATGCTAACATCTTATTCGTTCCAAAATATCAAGCGTGACTTGATGAAAGTTTTTGGGACAATTGTTGCCGCGTCGCCAACTTTTTTGTCCAAAATTCCCATTATTGGCAGCGCGCACGCCTATGTTCACGAGTGGCCAAACGATGTAATCAAACCTACGCACGATACTGTCGCTGCCGATATTGATGCAGAAGATACGACTATCGCCGTCAGCGATGGGTCAAAATTTTCACGCGGCATGGTATTATGTTTTGATGGTTGCGATGAGCAGATGCTTGTGGAAAGCATTGCTGGAGATGTTGTTACAGTAGAACGCGGCTACGGTGAAACCACACCATGCGACATTGCCGATGAAAGTATTGTGCGCATTTTGTATCGTCCAGAAGCCGAAGGTTCGCCCGCGGGTGACGATAATTGGTCGGAACCGACAACAGAGCGCAACTATACGCAGATTTTTACGCGAACAGTGAGAGTTTCGAACACTGCACGTAATTCACAGCACGAGCTTTTTGATGATATACTCGATCGTGCAGTGCGAGATGGTCTGATGCAATTGCAAATGGAACTGAACGCTGCGGCGATTTTCGGCAGACGTTATGCGAATGCAGCTGATTCATCTGTGCCACGAACTGCAGGTGGAGTTATCTATTTTGTGGACAATGAGTTAGGCAACGTGCACGATGCCGAAGGTGCCGATCTAACGCCTGAAATGATGAACGACTTGCTGGAAACGATAGTCAAAAAAGGTGGCGCACCGAATATGATTCTCTGCGGCACAAAATTGGCTCGTGCCATGTCATCGTTCAACGTTGCATCGGGCAGCACGCCTATTGTGCGCACTCGACCGCAGGATTTGCAAGCAGGCTCGGCTGTGTATGAGTTTGTTGGCGACTTGCCACTCGGGCTTATCGAGACCATTGTTGTGGACGTGAGTTTTCCGAGCGACAAACTTATGTTTCTCGACAGCCGTAAATTGGCGCTAGTGCCGCTCGCAGGGCGTGGTTTTAGCGACTTTGATGCAACCCCCGCTGGTGCGGATTTTACCGCGCGGCGCATTTTGGGCGAATATACTTTCGAAGTGCGCAATCCGCTCGAAGCACACGGCATCATAAAAAACATCGGCACAACTTGATGAAAATCAAGTTTTTAGCATCGTGCAAAGGTAATAGTACTCGCGATGATAACTGTGGCAAGGGACGTGTGATGCGTCCCTTGCACAAGCGTAATCTAAAACTAATACAAACTGCTGGTGACAAAAATGAGCGGGAAAGTTTTTTGCGAAAATGACTTATTGTCGGTAGAGGGTGAACTTTTACCGGCATTGTCAAATATATATCGATACGACACAGTAATGTCAAACATCGAACAAATTATCATGCAACGACTTGGCAAAATTGACGCACAAACGAATGAGCATTTTTGGCAGAGATTTAAACAATGCGCAATAAGCCTGAACTTGGAAATTGTTTTCACCGAAAATTCACTCAACGATAGCGATGTTTTTGCGCAGAAGGCAAAATTTTGGCGAAAACGTTTTGGCGAGGAGATAGAGGCGGCTTTTGCGTCTCTTGAAACGGAAAATGTGCGGGTCGAGTTTTTACGATAGGAGAAAAATGACGATTCATACAATTGCGAGCGTGCTGCATGAACATTTTGCGCGATGTGGGAAATTTCGCACAGTCACTTTAGAATCGCGAGACATTGCTAGGTCGCAACTTGCTGCATTGCAAATAGTTATCGATAGTATCTCGCAAATTGAGCATGGACA
>CAYUDB010000028.1:0-17056 GCA_964443405.1 uncultured bacterium
TGCTATGCCAAGTTGAACCATTGTGAGCTGTTCATTGTCGAACTTTGCAGTAAGCTGGGGAGCTAGTGCCTAGACGCTATCAGGCAACCCCATATTATTCAAAAAAGTTAGTTTGTTCACGTTTGCGTTGAGAAAATCGGGCTTTTGAGCGATTGCTTTGTTGATGGTTTCGAGCGCTTTAGCATATTTTCTCTGTTTATCGTAAACACAGGCAAGGTCATTTAATATTTCGGCATCGTTTGATTGAAGTTCATTTGCTTTTTCAAAAGCGGATTGCGCTTTATTAAGTTCATTAATAGATATATATATTTTACCTAAATAAATGTGCGTTTGAGCGTCAGCGGGATCTAATTCACTAGCTCGCTCGAATGCGCTTCGCGCATCATCCGGTTTTCTTAATATTAGATTGGCAAGACCTATGTTAAAACATGCAGCGGCGATTCTGCTATCTTTCTGCAAACACTTTTGCCACATATCGATAGCACCTGCGTAATCTTTACCTTCGATCATATAATTGCCAAGATCAAATTCCAGCGGAACTCTGGAATTTCGCACTTTGTTAGTAGGAATTGCCGAAGTTTTGAACACGAATTTTGGCTTTTCTGCAACTGTGTCACGTTGTGCGAAAACCAGTGTGTACGTGACGAAAAGAATAAACAGAATATGCAAGTAAGGTTTGTGGAGCATTTATTCCTCCGAAAAAGTTGTAATAATCTCATATTTCAAAAATTTGTCCATGAATTTTTCCGAATCGATAAACGATTTTTCTATTGTTTTTCCAGCCGCGAGATTTGCCGCAAAGGCAGTTGACAATGCACAACCTGTTCCACGTCTTGGTTTTGGAGAAAGTATTGGGCGTTTGTAGGTAAGCATTTTGTCCTTTGTAAAAAGGGTGTCAACCGCAACTGGCATATTTGCGTGACCACCTTTTAATAGAGTACAAAACTGCGAAATTGTAAATGATTCTTTGTTAATAATATTTGACAAAACATCATATTCGTGGATATTTGGTGTTATAATGGAAATCTTTGACAGTAATATTTCGGCTATCTTCAAAAAATGATTGTCTATACACAAATCTAGACCATCAGATGTTTTAAATATTGGATCCCACACAGAATATACTTGGAATTTTTCCAAAATATGTGATATTGCCTGTGCAATGCTGTAACTTGGAACCATACCTATTTTTACTGCTTTAAATCCTTTTTCGCTAAATATTTTCTCCGAAAAATCAATGAGTGCGGACGGATCGATGGAAATGAAAGATGTGCCGGTGATGAAAGTTTGAATTGTAATAGCAGTTGGCATGATAAAAGATTGCACAGAATGGAGTTGCGCGATTTTGCGGTCGAGCAATGCGCCAGCTTTGCCAGTTGGGTCAAAGCCGGAAAGTATGAGCAGATTGCCCATATTATCAGGCAAATTAGCGTTCATGCTCCAAATATGTAATTTTTCCCAAAAAGCGCAAGTTTTTTTGTTTGAAGCGAAAATCTGTGCTGTGCCAAGTTTGAAAAGTTGATTTTTGCGGCATATATCTTCATAAATAGCGAATAATGAAACAGGTATGTTGGTCGCAATATGCGTTTACCAAAATAATCAGAAAATACTTGCGTGCAGCATCTGGAATTGCTATGATTTTGCGAACAAATACAGTGAAGGTTGCTATGAAAATTGGTATTATCGGCGGTGGTCCTGCTGGTTATGTTGCTGCAATTCGGGCGGCACAATTAGGTGGAACTGTAACTCTTTTTGAACGCGCAAACCTCGGTGGCACTTGCACTAACTGGGGATGTATTCCAACAAAAGCACTGTTTTCGGCAGCCCACAAAATCGAGAATTTCTATTTTGGTAAAGCCAAGAAAATATGGGACGGTGTTATTGATCCTAATTGGCAAGGAATTCAAGACCACAAAAATGCTGTTGTGGCAAAACTTGTGCGCGGCATAGAATTTTTGTTGAAAAAAAACAAAGTATCATTCGTACGTGGTGAAGCTGAGTTTCTGTCCGACCACGAAATCTCCGTAAATACTGTAGATGGTGCAAAAACATTCATTTTCGATAAAATCATTATTGCAACTGGCACAAAAGCTGCCGTGCCGCCAATTCCAGGTTTATCGGAAATTGATTTTTGGGATAACATTGGTGTGCTTTCAACAACAAATTTGCCCAAAGATATGGTGATACTCGGCGGTGGAGTTATTGGCGTTGAATTTGCGCACATTTTTCGCACGTTCGGAGTCGATGTCACCATAATAGAGATGTTGCCCAAAATTCTTGCAACAATAGATGACGAAATCTCCACAGTTATATCAAAAGCTCTAATAAACGAGGGCGTGAAAATTAAAACGGCAACACGTGCCGTAGGAATCTCCCGAGCTAGCTCTGGTATTTGTGTTGAAGCCGGTAATGGCGAAAAGTTTTTTGCCGAAAAACTACTAGTTGCCACTGGACGACGAGCTTTATTGCCAAACGGTGCTGATAACGCAGGTATCACTTTATCTCACAATATGATACCAGTTGACAGTGGGCGCAAAACAAAGGTTGAGAGTATTTTTGCTGCCGGCGATATAACAGGTGAGCCACTTTTAGCACATAAAGCATCTCATGAAGGTATTATCGCTGCCGAAAATGCTTTCGGACTGAGTTCCAGTTTTGATGCAACCAATATACCGGGCGCAATTTTCACTGCTATGGAAATTGGCACATGCGGGCTTACCGAAAGTGCCGCACGTGAGAAATTTGGCGAAGTGAAAATCGGCAAATTTCCATATCTGGCTTGTGGAAGAGCACTTGCCGATGGAGATACATCAGGCTTTGTGAAGACCATAGCTGCACCCGATGGGCATATCATAGGCTTTCATGCAGTGGGTACAGGTGCTTCAGAGCTTTTAGGTTTGGGTGGTTTTTTTGTGCAGCAAAAAATATCTGCTAACGATGTGGCACATTATATTTTTGCCCACCCAACTTTAACTGAAATGGTGTCTGAATCGGCACTTGCGACAGCAGGTCTTGCTATAAACATCTAAACAAAAAGTGGAGCAGGTTTCCGTGCTCCACTTCCTTTGCAAACCGCAACTCGAAAAAAACTATGGCAAGCATTATTTGTCGCGTTGCGGTTTTGGAAAGGCTAATAGATCCCAACGGTTTAAGAAAACAGCGTATTTGCTAGATGAGTTGCCACGCTTACCTTTTGGCTGTCCGTATGAATCTTTGAGAGTTATGAGTGTGAGATGCTGAATGAGATTAAACGGGATTATATGATAGGTGTTTTGTTCCTCATGTTCGATTATAAAAATACAGAAATCTGTTTCTTTTAGTGGAATTGCGAAACGGTAATATACAGATGGCGGTAGGTCGCGCGGTATGTGATAGACTGTTTGTGTTTCGGTGCCAGCGATAGAACAATGGTAGTCGTTTATGTAAAGCTCAAGCGAACCAGAGCGCTTGCGTTCTATTTGGACTTTGTAGTTGAGTTCTTCGCAAATGCGCTTGACCATTATGATGTTGTCGATCTTTCTGCAAGAACGAACTTTGCCGTGTGCTGCAAATTTCTCGCGAAGCTCGGCAAGTTCATCGACATTTCGATAAAGATCTACGCGCGTTCTATCTTTCCGCATGTGTTGCACTTTGCCATACCCAGAGCCGAAAAAGCTGCGGTAAAGACCAGCAGTATTTTGCCGCGAAAATCCAAAGTGCTGCCCAATCTCCTCAAGTGTACACAGGTTTTCGACCATCTCTTTAAACTTGGCAAATCCACCTAGGTCGCCATATTTGAAATCGAAACGTTCGATTTTTTTGCGTCGGCTCATTCTCATGAGTTCACCTCGCTTTGTTTGGTTCCATCTTTTCGGATGTATGAAAGCAAATGCTCTGTGGTGCATGTATCGCATGCTTCAGGGTTGTGAGCCTTTATAAGCTGTAGAAAGTTCGAAAAAATCATTGCTGTAGTCATAGCACCAACACCGCCAGGCACTGGGCTTATTGCTGCGGCAACTTGCGAAACAGCTGCAAAATCAACATCCCCTACAAGTTTACCATCTACAACCGTGGTACCCACATCCAAAACTACGGCACCATCTTTAACATAGTTCGCAGTGATTAATGCAGGCTTTCCGGCGGCAGCGATTAGAATATCGGCACGCCTTGTGTGGACAGCTAGGTCGCAGGTTTTTGTGTGGCATATTTCGACTGTGGCATTGCCGAACTGACCTTTGCTAGAAAGCATAACAGCTAATGGCATACCCACAGTAGCACTTCTACCAACTACAACGATATTTTTACCTTGAGTCGCAATGTCGTAAAATTTGAGCATCTCGACAACAGCTGCGGGAGTTGCAGGAAAAACGCAAGCATGCCCGTTAATGAGTTTTCCCAAATTTTCGTTTTTTTGGCAATCGATATCGCAATGTGGTGGAATGAGGTTTAAAAGCCTCTCGAGTTCGCAATTCGGTGGTAGTGGTTGTTCGATTATTATGCCAGTATTTTGTTGGGTTGCTACGTGCGTTATGGCGTTTTCTGCCGCATTTTGCTCAGATTCATCGCAAAACTGCAAAATTTCGAGTTCGATGCCGATTTGCGCAGCCTTTTTCGCTTTTGCCTTAGCATAGGCAAGAGATGCGCAATCGTTACCAATAATAACGGCATATAGTTTTGGTATTGGCTTCACAAGTGCAAATTCAGCGCAAAGCTCGCGAAAGATTGCATCTGCGGGTTTTTTTCCATCAAGTAGTTGCATGTTAACCTTTTTGAACAGATTATGCCCAAAGTTATCCTAATAGCATAATTGAGCAGCGAAAAAATGTCAAGATAATTCGTAAAAAATGCAAAAAAAAGCGCACGTGCTACGTACACATGCGCTTTGCAAATAAAATTGTGAATAAGTTATTCAGCAGCACGCAAAAATTCAGCTGCAAGTTCAGGGGGAGTTGGGTTGATATAAAAACCAGAGCCCCATTCGAAGCCAGCAATTTTTGTTAGACGTGGAATTATTTCCAAATGCCAATGCCAATCGTAAGGTAATGTGCTCCAATAGTTTTCGCGACCTGGGCGAACAACGTGGTAGTTTGGTGATGTGTGTAGCACAAAATTGAATGGTGGGTCTTCAAGCGCTACGCGTAATTTGTGCAAAACTATTTTCATTGCTTCAGAAAACCGTTTGAGATCGTTTTCAGTGACTGTAGAGAAATCATGGTGATGAACTTTTGGCAAAATCCATACCTCGAAAGGAAAGCGACTTGCGAATGGACAAAACGCAAAAAAGGATTCCGATTCCCAAACAATGCGATCACCTAAAGCTTTCTCCTGATTCATAATATCACAGAACAAGCATCTTTCTTTTTGTCGATAATGTTCCCGTGCCGAATCGAGTTCTGCTGCCACAGTTCGCGGAGTTATCGGTGTGGCAATGATCTGTGTGTGTGGGTGCTCCAAACTTGCGCCAGCAGTTGACCCATGGTTTTTGAAAATAAGTACATAGCGCAAGCGGGTGTCGCGATGCAAATCGGAAAGCCGGTCGCGATAAACACGCAAGATTTCGTAAATATCATTTACGTCCATTTCACCAATATGAGCATCGTGGTCGGGGGTTTCAATGATAACCTCATGCGCTCCAATTCCATCCATTACATCATATAACCCTAAACCACGACGGTTTAAATTACCCTCAACCTGCAATGCAGGGAATTTGTTCGGTATAACTCGCAATTTCCAGCCCGGCGAATTTGGGTCGGTGTTTATTGGACGAATAGCAAAAATCTCCGGTGGAGTTTTGTCTTCGTTGCCGTAGCAGAAAGGGCAATTTGTAACATTGCGGGTAGTTAACGGTTGTTTGCCAAAATCGCTTGGTCGTCGTCCTCGCTCGACAGCGATGATGACCCATCGCTTTTGAACTGGGTCGTGTCGTAGTTCCGACATGTGTTGCCTCCTAACTTGTTTTTATGTAATTAGTTAAGTATCAAACGGAAATTTTTTTTATTGTAGCAAATGTAGATAATTTATGTTCGACAAATTTTTCGGCAAGTGTTTTGTTCAAATTTTTGGCACGTTATTGCGAGTTTGTTCTTCGTAAAGCGCAAGTGATAAAAAATTTGCCCAACATGCAAAAAGCATTATCTTGGTCAAAATTGAAAAGGTTGAGATCGATGAAAGAGAAAATAATCATTATTTGCTTG
The DNA here is from genome assembly GCA_964443405.1 of uncultured bacterium. GTDB lineage: Bacteria > UBP14 > UBA6098 > B30-G16 > B30-G16 > CAYUDB01. The sequence goes on from CAYUDB010000028.1 coordinate 6,174, forward strand.
TTTGTTGAGCTACTTTTTGGCGCATCAATATCTGGTTATGTTAAAGATGCAACAGACGGAGAGGTTCTGCCTTTTGCAGATGTTTATATTAACGGACAACCGTATGGAGCTTCCACAAATAACAAAGGTTTCTTTATTATAGATGGACTACCACAGGGCAAATACGATCTTATCACAAGTTACTTGGGTTACGAGCCTGTACGGCAGATTATTATTATAATAAACGAGAATAAATTTCTGGGCGACATAAAACTTTCACCTTCGGCTCAACGCGCTGATGAAGTTGTTGTCGAAGCTAGACGTGAAGGTGGTGAAAAAGATCTTCTAACAGGTCATACCATACTTTCTCCTACTACGATAAAATATATGCCGCACCTTATTGAAGCTGACCTGTTTCGATCAATGCATCTTTTACCGGGTATAACTTCTACCAGTGATTTCTCTAGTGCGCTTTACATTTGGGGAAGTGTGCCAGCTCACAACCTCGTTTTAATGGACGGCATTGAGGTTTACAATGCAACACATCTCGGTGGTGCTATGTCGGCTTTTACTGTTGATGCAGTTAAGGATATAAACTTGATTAAGGGTGGTTTTCCCGCAAAATACGGCGGTAGAGTAGGTTCGGTACTCGAAATTCTCAATCGCGAAGGCGACCGAAGCGAAATTCATGGTTCGGGTGAAATATCATTGTTGTCATCACACATCACTTTCTACGGTCCTATGCCGCAAATTGCAGGTTCTGGCACGTGGATGTTCTCGGGAAGGCGCACGTATTATGATGTGGTTACAGCAGCCTTGGAAGGTGTTGGACTTATAGAAGACGATTTTCCATATCATTTTACAGATTTGCACGGCAAGATTACGCGAGATCTAAATGGCGGTGATAAGCTTGCGATATCGCTTTATCATGGTTCTGATGTTCTTAATTTCAAAGAAGAGGATGACGCAACAGATTTTCGTTGGGGGAACACTACTGTTTCTTCAAATTACATGCATCTTTTTACACCAAAGCTTTTTGGAAATTTTATGTTAGCATATAGTCGTTTTGGTGAAAGACTAAAAACAGTTGATAATGGCAGCACCGATTTTATTTATGAAGATTTTGTTAACGATGTAACAGCACGCGGTTCGGTGATTACAACAAAACCAAATCACACACTCGAAGCAGGTGCCGAAGCAAAATTTATGTCAATCCAAAACGGTAACGAGGATTTTAGCCTTAGCACCGGCGACATAGAATGGAATAGCAAGACATTAATTTTTTCGCTCTATGCTCAAGATGAGTACAAGCCAAACATACTATGGACTTACGAATATGGTGCACGCGCAGAAATCTCAACTAAAGGACCTTTTGCGCGAATAGCACCGCGTTTTTCGGCAATGCGCCGTTTGGATGATAAAAACAGGCTCAAAGCTGCAGGCGGACTTTACTACCAATATTTTCAGTCCGTGCCGAAATTTGAAGATATGGGATTATCTTTTTTTGAAACGTGGGTGCTTTCGCAAGAAGATCTTCCACCAAGCTGGGCTACGCATCTAGTACTGCGTTACGAAACAGAAAACATAGCTAATATTCCAATAACTGTCGATGCCTATTACAAATACATGGGAAACATATACAAACACAAGCTGCAATGGTACGATGATGATCGTTTCGCAGATCTTTTTCACATAGGTGATGGGTTTGCCTCGGGTATAGATGTTCAGGCAAAATTCGAGAATATGAGCTGGACTGGGTGGATTTCCTATTCGTTTTCGCTTACAGTGAACAAGTTTGAAAGCATAAACGAAGGCAAACCGTTTTATCCAAAACATGATAAACGCCATAATGCGAGTGTTTTTCTTGCTCGAGATCTCGGGCATGGGTGGGCTACGTCTGCTACATTTTCGCTAAATTCTGGCATGCCATATACGCAACCAGTTGGCTATTACCTTTCGCCTGGGTATAGCTTTTCGGGTGGAGAACCATATTTTTACCCAGATGAATATATGGCAGGAATCTATAACATGCGTGTGCCAATGTATCATCGACTCGATGTAGGCATATCTAAGCGCTCGCGCTTTTATGCTATAGATACCGAATTCTACTTCCAGATCATAAACCTATACAATCACAAAAATGTTTATACGTATTTTATCGATGTGTATCCAGAAGAAGGCAGAGTTGAGAAAGATCCTATGACACAACTGCCTATAATCCCAACATTTGGCATACGCGGGTGGTTTTAAACGTATGTTTCACATGTGTTTTTGCTAATCGCTTGCACAGAGATTGCGGAAAACAGCAAGAGGCTCGTTTCTTTCGTGTAGCACACTGCGAGGTAACAGCTAGTTTTTTGATTGTAAAATTTCGGCGATTTCTGGAAACGGAGAAAGTGCTCGCAATAAAACTCCTTGAACATAAGATATTGCAATACCATAGTTTGTAATAGGCACACCATGTGTAAGAGCCTCGTCAATGCGGCTGCAAAAACCTTTTGAAGTGAGCATGCATCCGCCACAGTGCACTACGAGATCGTATTCGTCAATGTTGTCGGGAAAATTTTGCCCTTGCATTTTTTCAAAAAACAAGTCGGCACCTGTATATTGTCGAATCCAGCGTGGGATTTTCACTCCACCTATATCGTCGGCAAGTGAATGATGTGAACAGGCTTCTGCTATGAGTATCTTATCGCCATCAGCCAATTTATCAATGGTTTTTACCCCTTCCACAAGTTTCGCCAAATCTCCTTTCAAACGCGCGAAAAGTATGGAGAAAGTTGTAAGTGGCACATCGTTTGGAACATCTGCCACAACCTTGAACACCACTTGGCTATCGGTGATGACTAAATTTGGTTTTCTGCCCAAACTTTGCAACGTAGCGAACAATTCGCGCTCCTTTACTATCAGTGCGCAGGCATCATTATCGAGAATATCGCGCATCATGGTAACTTGCGGCAGTATTAGTCTGCCCTTTGGTGCTTCGAGATCGATAGGAACTACCAGGATCACTAGATCGCCTGCCGATACTATATCACTAATGATGCTTGGGTTTTGTGCCCGCACTTCGTTTAAGGCTATGACCAGCGCGTTTCGAAAGTTTTCGATGTTTTCGCCAGTTTTCGCGCTAATGTAGTATGCTGGGATGCTGAGTTTGAAATCTGGCGCTTCATCGATTTTGTTTACAACTACTGAAAAGGGGATTTTTTTCGAAATCAGCTCATCGATTATGCTCTGTTCAAAACTGTCGAAAGTGTTTGCTGCAACAACGAGTATAGCGTAATCAGCGATGGCGAGTTGCGCACGTGTTTTTGCTATACGCAACATGCCGAGTTGTCCTTCGTCATCTAATCCGGCTGTGTCGATGAAAACTACAGGACCAAAGGGTAAAAGTTCATATGGCTTTTTTACAGGATCGGTTGTAGTGCCAGCAATATCAGAAACTATCGCAAGTGGCTGTTCGGCTATTGCATTCAGCAGAGACGATTTACCGACATTTCGTTTGCCTAAAATAACAATATGCGGGCGTAAACCCGAAGGTGTTTTTGTCATTTAACTCACTTTGTTTGGCGCATTCTTTGGCATAATGACGACATGCTAATTATTTGACTAAAAAAATCTTACGTGTAAGAATTTCGCTCTGTGTTTGGACTTTGACGAAAAAAACTCCGGATGAACAGTTTTCACCATCGAAACGAACAGAGTTTTTGCCGGTATTCAAAACATGGTTGAACACGCAATGGCCATTTATGTCGAAAATTTCTATGGTGCTGCTAGCGGTGCTTGCTAATGTAATATTGCAAAACGAGTTAAATGGGTTTGGACTTACCGAAAATGCCGTAATGAAATTTGGTTTTTGCGATGGTTCATCGGCAAAAAGTGCATCGGCAGAAATCCATAAAAATGCATCGGCAATGCATACTCCCGAATCGTCGCCAATGTTTTTCATCTCCACGTAGCCAAGCGAACCGGCATTGAAGGCATAGCGCCCAATATAATGCCAAGCCGCACCAGTTCCTGTCTGATCGAGGTAAACAGTGTCATTTTCAATAGCAACTATATTCACAAACACGTGGTCTGAACGATTAGAGCCAGCTATATAAAATGCAAATAGGTTGTAATTGCCAGTGAGCGGTAGTGTTGGCGCCCAGCGCGCAAAAGCCTCTGTTTCACCAGAACTTGCATATTGATAATCACCAGCCCAAGCTAATGTAGGGGAGTAGGTACCAGTAATCCAGGTTGCAGATTCAGTAAATCCAAAATCATCGTTATCGACTATTATCGAGTCATCATCACCGATAACAATACTTAGTCTTGCGGCAAGTGTGTCGCGTAGTGTGGGTAAAAGTGGGTAACAATTTGCGCCAGGACAGGCAGTTGAGGCACCACTCCAATCACGATGTCCTAGAACTGTTGGCGCGTCCTGCCAATAACCACCATCTTCGCCATTGCCGACTGTATCATATGGATCTATATCACGTTGTTCAGCTTTCCAAGAGAAAAGGTTGTAAATTGCTTGCCATGTTGCAGTTGCAACGTAAACACCCGCGACATCGAAATTGCCCATTATCGATATTCCGACTGTATTGGCATTATGATATGAAGCGTGTGCACCGCGTACGTCGAGTGAGGCGAGATTTGCATTATAACGCCCTTGGTATATGTTTCCGAGATGGTCAAATAGGTAATTGTAGCCTATGTCAGACCATCCGCGGCTCTCGACGTGATAAGTCCATATACTGCGCATCGTTGCACGTGGATCGGAAGGTGTTGCGGTGGCACCCGCTGTGTGATGAACTGTAAGATGTGTTACTGTTGTATAATAAACAGGCACACCCGAAGCAAAAGTATCTGGTATTGGGCAATTCCAACCAGAAGGTCCACGTCCAACGTACGCGGGCATCGAGCATGTTTCTGAAGAAAGCTCGTGTTCAAAATGGAATTCTAAATCGTGGTCTGTCCAACCGGCGTAGATGAATATAAACTCGATTTGGTTAAGCAAGTCGATAATGTCAAAAGCATTATCTCTTGCAAAAAAATGTGCCCGAAAAAATTTTGGTGAGTGCGGATTTGCAAATACGTGGTCAGAATAGTAAAAACTGTCGCGAAAACCTTCTTCGCCATTCATTTCGAATTCCAAATTGCCACATTCGAGTTTTTGCCAAGTCACGCCATCCACAGACCAATCGATAGTAGCAAAAATCTCTTCATTTTGGGGTATAGTTTTTTTAAAGCGCAAAGCAAATCCAGTTATGTCGGGCAAAGTGGTTTTTACTGGCAAAGTAGTATTGGAAAAACCTAAGCTAGTGTATATATATTCGATTTCACCTGCATTTAAATATGTGCAGCACAAAAGCATAGCCAAACCAATTATTCTACGGCTCATCTTGTGACCTCCCATGGGAAAATATATGTTCGAAATCGCAAGTCAACAGTTAATCTAATGTCATACCAGAGCACAGATTGTTTAACTGTAGATGGTTCATGATGGTAATCGCACAACATTTGGATAAAATTTTACACTAAGCACAAAATGTTGTTGCGCTGCAAAGCATTCAAATTATTTTATCTGTGGTTGGCATGGCAGGCAAAATTTTCTATTCCGATTATTATGCGTTGACAGAAATTTTCTGTCGGGTATATTTGATTAATGTGGAAAAATCTAAACCTAGGAGGCATAGCATGCGAACGTTTTGGAGGACTTTTGCTTTTGGGCTTGTGCTCATGGGCATAGCCGCTTGCGGCTGGGCACAGAACACCCAGAAGGCACTCGATATCTCTGATATCAAAGTCATTCGCAAAGGTACTACTCACCATTTTAATCGTTTAGCAGAAGACGATTTTGATTTGAATCTCATCTGTTCCGAGGATACTGGTGCTGTGGATATTTGTTTTGTTCTAGACACCACCGGTTCAATGTCAAGCTCAATTCGCAATGCAACTTCGCACATGATTGAATTTGCAACGCTTTTGGGAGCATCTGGTTATGATGCATACTTTGGTCTTATTACCTACGGTGATGGATACCATTTTCCACTTGGCAGAGATTTTGTTTCTGTCGATAGTTGTGTTACCTACCTCGGACCTCTCGGTTCGGGTGGCGGTGGCGACACCGAAGAAACAGCACTTGATGGTATCATGGCTGCAGTGACCGACATGACATGGCATCCGGGGGCAGTAAGAGTAATCATACTTCTCACTGATGCTGCATATTGCCAGCGCGGTGGTTCCTGCTACGACTGTATCTCCGATTACCTCGATACAGAAGTAGCAACCGCCTTAATGGATGGTGGATTTATGTTTTTTGCTTGCACGCTTGATCCAGTTTACGGTGGCGGTTGCTCTTCGGCAGCTTCTTGCCTCGAATGGTACCGCAATACTGCTTCGGCAACTGGTGGAAGCTGGTTCAACATGCGCGATAGCTTCGCGTCCATTTATTCCGACCTCATCGGGCTTTTGGGCACTTTCCAAGTGATCGAAATCGATGTTACAAATACCACTGCATCGCCAATAACCGATGTCTATGCAGCTTTGGCGCCTGGTAGCTGTATCGAACTCATTTACGGCACACTTATTCAAAGCCGTCCAGTTATTCCCGCAGGTTCAACAGTTTCGCTCTTTTGGCGTGTGAACTACACTTCAGGGTGTCTTGGCGCCGATGGCTGTTTCGAAATTCAAGTTTCGGCAGCAGATCCTGCCATCACTCCTGAAACTGCAAGTGGATGTATGTATATTCCAAACTGCGGCTGCACACCAGTTGTATCTGTTAACCGTTATCCTTCGGTCATTGGAACATATACAGCTTGTCAGCCATCACGGTTTGAGATTTTAATACACGACGATGACTTAGGTGTTGACGCCTCAACTATTTCACTTAATGTCAACGGCACAGCAATCGGCACATCCGATCCGCGTGTTTCTTTCACAGACTCCATTCTCGTTTATACACCCGGCACATCTGAGTTTGCATCTGGCAGCCGTGTTGACTATACCTTGCTTGAAGCTGAAGACATGGGTGGATGCTCGCTTGTAGTGGCAGCTTCGGGCTGGTTCATGGTTGACTATTTGCCGCCAGTTTTCTCGAATATTTTACCACTCAATGCCGAAATTGTCGGTGGTGTACCTACCGACATCGCTGTGAACATATCCGATGCCCATAGCGGATTGAACGAAAGCTCAGTTATTTTCACTGTCAATGGCACCGAATACCACATGCCCGATTCTCATCTGCGTTTCGAAGATGGAAGATTGCATTTCAACCCAATTGGCACTTACACTTGGGCAGCAGGCGATAGTGTGCACATTTGTGTGAGCGCTGCCGATAATGTTCCAACGGGTTATTGCGGACCGAACTCATCGGATACATGTTGGTTCTTTACAATTGATAACCTTTACATGTTTTTTGAAGACACGCTCATATATCCGGGCGATGACCTTGTTTATCCACTTCTTGCCGATAATCCCGGGCGCTTTGGAATTCACAATTTCGACATCTGGATTGCTTACAATCCATCGGTGCTCGATTTCAACGGCGTTACACTTACTGGCACGGCAGCAGCTGGATTCACCGTAACTGCCGACGTTGCAACTTATGGCATTATTCACGTAACTGGTCATGGTATGTCGGCACTTGCCCCACGCGACACAATGTTCTTCCTGAATTTCCATGCTAATGATGGCGCATCTGGTGGAGCATTTTCGAACATGCGCGTTCACGATGCGATTCTCGATTCGGGCAGAGTTGGCTGGTATGCAGATGCTGGCATGATATTGCTCGATTGGGTTCAAATAGCATGGCTTCACGATCTCGTATTCTACGGCTACAATGAAACTGGCGGATATCTTTTGCCCCAAAACCTTTCAATTGGTGCAGGTTTTTCTGCCACTGAAGGTTATGATGCCGAATACGATCTCATACTTCCGCCACCACCGCCATCACGCACCGAAGTCTATTTGCAGAATATCGATCCACTATATCCTACCATCAATCGTCTGCAACGCAGCATCAAAGACGCCGATGATCTTCCTATTGAATGGCTTGTCATCACAATTGAAGAACCTGGTTCTCTGTATTGGAATCCAGATAGATTCCCAACCGGCGTTGTAATGTTGAACCACCTCATCGACATGAAAGTGGACTCAGTTTACCATTATGCAGCAAACGAAACCTTGGTCATAACGTATTCTCAACCTGCAATCGGCACTGGCGAAATTTCTGGTTGCCGTGGTTGGAACCTCATGGGCTTATCAACTGCTGTTACAGATGAGGGCTGGCTTACAGCCTTTGGTGCCACTGTCCTTGCTGGACCCATCGAATGGGATGCACTTAACCACAGAGCCATTGCCAATGCCATCCCTCGACAAGGTTTTGGTTTCTGGGTATTCAGCCTCGACGAGTTTTCCGCAGAAATAGGTGGCATACCAATTGACGAAATCACCATACCAATCTATCGTGGTTGGAACCTTATAGGTTCGGTTTCGTCGTCCGCTACTTATACTGCCACTGGCGCCACAGTGGTTTCTGTTTACGGCTGGAGCTGCGAGTTCCAAAACTACATCCCAGTTACCACACTCGAACCGGGTAATGGATACTGGCTTTTCTCCACTGGTACCGGTACTCTTCACATCCATCCATAAACGCATTCGCGAACTGTTAATGCAAAACGGCATCCTCATTGGGTGCCGTTTTTAGAAAAAGGACAAAATGAGCGTCAGACGCGATAAATATAAAGCAGAAACCAACATGAATTTGACCTCAATGGTCGATATATTGTTCATGTTGTTAATAATAGTGCTCATTACCGCGCCGATGATGCACGCGCAAGTCGATCTTTCTTTGCCAAAAAGCACAGCAGCAAGGCAAACCGATGATAGTGCTGTCTCGGTTTCTATACGAGCCGACAAAAGCGTATATATCGACAAAACTCCCATACACATTGAGGATCTATCAAAAAAGATATGGGAGCTGCGCGAAACTAAAAGCCTTCGGCAAGTTTCTCTGCGAGCCGACGAACGTGTGGATTATGGCACTATTATGAAGGTGATTGGCGCAATCAAAGAGGGCGGTATCGACGATTTGGGCTTAGTTGCGCTGCCCGAGAAAAAGTAAACGCTTCATATCGCAATGGGCTTTATAGTTTTTTTAGAACCGAGCATTATACGTAAGCCGGTTTAAGTGTGTCATAATGCTCAAACGCTTAACAAAAAAGCCTCGCTATGCGAGGCTTTTTTGTTAATCTTCTTCTTCGTAAACTTCTTCGATTATGCCAAAAACATTGCCTTCGGTGTCTTTTGCGTAAACGAACCACCCGATTTCCGGAACTTCCTGTTTTTCGGTAAGGATCGTGCCGCCACATTTCTTAACACGGTTAATGTAATCATCGATATTGTCAACAGAAACTGTGTTTATAACCGATGTGTCGTATTGGCGTTTCATGATTGCGCCATCGATACCATCTTCATCGGGTTCTCCAGTTTCCACGAGCATGTAATCGCCGGGTGCACCATCCCATGCTTCAACTTTCCAGCCAAACACTTTTTCGTAGAATTTGGCGCATCTTTTCACATCGTCTGCACCTATCTCGAAATGAACCACTCTTGGCATTTTGCCCTCCTTGTTTGGTGAAAATTAGGTTTTAACAGTCTAATGTCCAGTAAATTTGTTTGGTTTTTTAAAAAATATTTGTTTTCAAAAAAAGCACGGTTAAATTTCTCACGAATCCACGCGAGGGAAAAAATGCTCGAACAAAACTTGGTGAGTTTCATAGGCTACCGCATGCGGGAATACTGGAACACCGCAGCTTTCTCGAATTATGGACATGCAGATGTTTACACTTACGGTGATGTTGCACGCAGAATCAAGCAATTGCACGTGCTTTTAGAAGCCTGCGGCGCACGTAAGGGCAGCAAAATTGCTTTGTGCGGAAAAAACTCCACAAACTGGGCAATAGCCTATTTAGCCACAATAACCTATGGTGCTACCGCAGTCCCGGTGCTCGATGATTTTCATCCACAAGACATAATGCACATAGTAAATCATTCCGATTCTATCTTATTGTTCGCATCCGAGAGTGTATATGAGAAACTAGATGAAACTCGAATGAAGGGCTTGGAAGGCATTTTTTCTCTGCACGATTTTTCGCCGCTTTACACTGCCCGAAAAAAAATCGAGCGTGCCTATGAAGAAACCTTAGATTTTCTGCGCGACAAAGTCGATGAGATTACAGCAGATACTTTTTTTCTCTCGCGCGATGTGAAGGCACACGATATTGCTGCCATCGTATATACTTCAGGAACATCCGGTTTTTCGAAGGGAGTGATGCTTTCCTACAACTCATTGATGGCAAACAACATTTACGCACGCGAAAACATGTTGCTCACTCCTGGCGATCGAATATTATCTTTTTTACCGCTGGCACATGCTTTTGCTTGTTCTTTCGAGTTTATCTTTCCGTTTACACGTGGTTGCCACGTTTTTTTCCTCGACAAAACACCTTCACCCAAAATTCTCGCCAAAGCTTTTGCCGATATTCGCCCAAGACTCATATTCTTTGTTCCACTTATTTTCGAAAAGATTTACAAAAACCGTATTGCACCTACTTTGCAAAAAACATCTGTAAAAATAGCAAGCCGTTTTACGTTATTGCGACGTGGGATATACGAACGCATACGCACCGAATTGACTGCCTTCTTGGGTGGAAATTTTATTGAGGTAGTTGTAGGTGGTGCCGCCATGAACCCTGAAGTGGAAGATTTTTTGCGCAAAATTGGATTTCCGTTCACAATAGGTTATGGGCTTACCGAATGTGGACCACTTGTTAGTTATGCACCTTGGAACAAATCCAAGACGCTTTCTGTGGGCAAACCTATTTATTTTCTCGAACTGCGCATCGATTCACCAAATC
>CAYUDB010000029.1:0-16804 GCA_964443405.1 uncultured bacterium
ATTGGTTGTCCAGTATGGACCTTGAGAAAATTGAAGGTTATAGTGTCCCTTAACAACTGTGGGGATGTTATTTGCGCCTGTTGCTGTGGTTGTAACGTTGTTTGTGGCAGGACCAGTAAGTGTGATTGTGGTTCCACTGTGGTCAGCTGCACCATCGAGCAAAACTGTGCCACCAACTGTGCCCGAAGGCAAAATAGTGGGAACTGTTGTAGTGAACAACACGGCACAAGGTGTGGTTGTAAGTGTAGCAGCGCCATCTGGGAAACTTGCGCTTGCTGTAGCATATGTGCCATTATAGACATAGGTGAGACCAGAAAGCTCATCGCCGCTCTCAATGCCTACTGTGGCACTAGTTGGTGCAGCGGGAACTTCGAGGTTGTTGTACTTGATGACGATGTTGCCATTGCCGCCGGGTGCAGCACTGACAGTGGGGTTCACCAAAACAATTTGAATATCGAAGAAAGAAGAAGCACTGTAACGACGTATGTCGTAGAATGTGATAAAGAAAGAGTCGGTTGTGGAAAGTGTGTACACATATCCATCCGTTGCAACCATGTCATCCCAGTTCCATGCAATCATGGGACCAAGATTATCGGCTGCATAAGGTAGTGCAGAGTTTGTAAAATAATTTGAAACTGGATCAACACCGAAGTGGATCCAACCGTTGGTGCCAACCCAACAAGACGTGTAATCGGCACCGTAGATACGGAAAGTGAAAGGCAAGGCAAGCGATGCATGTTCATCATCGTCTTCAAGTGCAGTAATTTCTGTTCCTGTCGCCGATATGTCACGCATAGTAGCGCTTGGACAACCCGCATATGAACCGTCAGTCCAGTCCAAGCAGTAGTATGTTTGCGCGAACGCCGCCCCAAAAAGCAGCAGCGCAAACAGCACAGCTCTTCTAACCATACATACCTCCTAAGATTTGATTTGTTGTTTCGTATCTAAATGAAAATTTCACTATTTCAAACAAGTTAAAAACATAGCACGCAAATGTCAAGCTTTCCTTGACTTCGCGTAAAGATTTTTTATCTTCATCACAAAGCAAAGCCCGCGAGCCGATGCTCTTGCCGCTCTACATAGTTACTTCGTTTGAAAAAATACGCTTTTTCCGAAAAAACAACACTTTTTTGAGGGGGCGAAATTATGGATAAAAAGGGCAAGTGGCGAATTCTGGTTATCAACCCGGGTTCCACGAGCACAAAAATCGCCGTTTTCGACGATGAGACCGAAGTTTTTTCCACAACACTTCGGCATTCAACCGAAGAACTCTCTCCATATCCCGACATCGCAAGCCAGTTCGAATTTCGCAAGAAAGTGATTCTCATCGAACTAGCCAAACACAACATCACCCCAAACGACCTCGACGCCATAGTTGGGCGCGGCGGGCTTCTTTACCCGATGGCGGGCGGCACATATGCAGTCAACAACATCATGCTCGAGCATTTACAAAAAGGTGTGCAAGGTCAGCACGCGTCGAATTTGGGCGGGCTTCTTGCGGCGAGCATATCGCACGACGCTCACGACACGCCGGCTTTTATAGTTGACCCTGTGGTTGTGGACGAAATGGAGCCAATTGCAAAACTTTCTGGGCACCCGCTTTTGCCACGCAGATCGATTTTTCACGCGTTAAACCAAAAAGCGGTTGCTCGCAAAGCCGCAAAAATGCTCGGTAAACCATACGAAGAACTCAACCTAATACTCGTGCACATGGGTGGCGGAATCTCCGTTGGTGCACACAAATACGGCAAAGTAATCGACGTTAACAATGCCCTCGACGGCGACGGACCATTTGCCCCGGAACGCTCAGGTTCTCTACCCGTGGGTGATCTTGCAAAGCTATGTTTTTCGGGCAAATACACATTGCCACAGGTGATGGACATGATCCGCGGTAAAGGCGGGGTTGTTGCATATCTCGGCTCAAACAACATGCTCGAAATCCAAAAGCGTGCATCTGCTGGCGACGCAGAATGCGCCCTCATCCTCGATGGACTTATCTATCAGGTATCCAAAGAGATAGGCGTTTGCGCTGTGGTTTTACGTGGACATGTGGACGCTATAGTTCTCACAGGCGGTTTAGCTTTCAACGAAAGCATCTGCGCAGAAATCTCCAATTACATTTCATGGATCGGCAAGATTATCATCCTTGCCGGCGAAGAAGAAATGGAAGCTCTCGCCCACGGCGGTCTGCGTGTGCTCAACGGCGAAGAAGACGCAAAAATTTACTCACCGAAAACTTAAAAACTCGCAATAGATATTTAAACAAAAACTGCCGTCAAATGGCGGCAGTTTTTGTTTGTGCGCTGTAGATAATCAACAGATGATTTTGAGCCATTTACGCTTGCCAGCTTTTAAGATACGCTCGCTATTTTTTTCGCAGCCGAGAACATAACGCTCATCGTTAATAACCACATCGTCGATTTTGACAGCGTTTTGCGAAATTAGCCTGCGCGCTTCCGATTTTGTTGGAGCTATGCTCGCCTCTATTAATATATCTACCAATGATTTATCTTCAGCAAGCATGAATATTGGCATATCTTGCGGTATTTCTTTTTGCGAAAACACCTTTTCAAAATTTTCACGAGCATGTTTGCCCGTTTCTTCGTCATAATATTCCGAAACTATTTTTTCGCCGAGCAATTTCTTGAAAATCATTGGGTTTTCACCAGCAGATATTCTATTTTCAATAGAGGTTATCTCATCTTTAGAAAGATTTGTAGCAAGAGTAAAATACTTCACTAACATGTTGTCGGGTATGGACATAGTTTTACCAAACATATCTTCGGGCGCATCTTCGAAAGCGATGTAATTGCCCAACGATTTCGACATTTTGTTCACGCCATCGAGACCTTCTAAAAGTGGCATGGTGATAATCGCCTGACAAGAGCTAAATCCATATTCCGATTGAAGATCGCGCCCAACAAGCAAGTTGAATTTTTGGTCGGTGCCGCCAAGTTCCACATCAGCTTCGAGCGCAACCGAATCGTAAGCTTGCGCAAGCGGATAAAGAAATTCGTGCACATAAATTGGCACTTCACCGCGATAACGTTTTTCGAAATCATCGCGCTCGAGCATACGTGCAACAGTGTATTTTGACGCGAGTTTTATAACATCCGCGAAGTTCATCACCGAGAGCCATTCGGAATTGAAACGAATTTCGAGCTTGTTTGGATCGAGAATTTTCGTTGCCTGACGAACGTATGTTTCGGCATTTGCGCGAGTTTGCTCAAAAGAAAGTGGCGGGCGAGTTTTCTTTTTGCCCGATGGATCGCCTATCATCGCGGTGAAATCTCCAATAACCAAAACTGCCGTGTGCCCCAAATCCTGAAATTGGCGTAGTTTTTTGAGCACAACTGCATGTCCCAAATGCAAATCGGGAGCACTAGGATCGCAACCGAGCTTTATGCGCAATGGTTTATTTTCCTTTTGCGACTTGGCAAATTTATCAATCAGCTCCGACGATGGGATAATTTCAACTGCTCCACGCAAAACTGCTGCAAGCTGTGTTTCTGGCGGTAAAAAATTCATTATCTTCTCCTTTTTCTTAGTTTTAAAATCGTGCACACAAACATTTTGTCAATAGCTTTGCTTTTTATCAGCGTCTGCATTTCACACATTAATGAAACTATATCGGCTGTGCTTACTGAGCTTGATGATTTGCAACCCACTTCAATTCAAAAAATAACCACTGTGCAATTCTTTTTGCGATTTTGAGATATCACAATGCACATTTTGTCACACATGTTATCTCGACTGTGCGATGCTTCAAAATAATTATCGCATCTCGTTGATAATGTTGATAATTAGAAATTATTAATATCCACAGAAAGGCAAATTATGCGCGAAATTCGCAGAACACTTTTATTCTGAAGAAATGTAAGCTGATGAATTTGCATAATTTTTCGCTAACTTCCATGAAACACACTATTGCGTGCCAATGACAAAAAGATTGTGTAAAGGGAATTGGGATGTTAAGTTGTGTAAATAATCGATAGAAACGAGGAAAAGTATGAAATGCCCATATTGCAATGCCGTTGAAGACAAAGTAGTTGACTCACGCTCGACAAAAGATGGTTCGGCAATTCGCAGGCGTCGTGAGTGCCTTTCGTGCAAACGCCGTTTTACCACATACGAATACATCGAAACCGTGCCCATTTTGGTTGTAAAACGCGATGGCAAACGTGAGGAATTTGCACGTTCAAAACTCGAGCGCGGCATAGTGGCATCATGCCACAAAAGACCCGTTTCGGCAGACCAAATCGAGCAAATTGTTGACCGCATCGAGCAGGAAATATTGTCTTCCGAAAAAAGCGAAATCGCATCGGTGGAAATTGGCGACATCGTAATGCGGTATTTGCGCAATCTCGACGAAGTTGCATATGTGCGTTTTGCATCGGTTTATCGCGAATTCCGAGATGTTGGCGAATTTGAACGCATACTTACCGAACTCGAAAAAATCAAAGAGCGTGAGGCACTTAAAGACGCCCAGCTCCCTTTGTAAGGAGAATGCCATGTTCACGAGAGCTATTTTTTTAACAACACTGTATGCCATTTCGGCTTTTGCCGCAGCATTGAGTGAGCAACCAAAACTTGTGGCACGAACAGATTCGCGCATAGAACTTGTTTCGGTACTTGAGGTTTTGGCAGCAAAAAGTGTGCCAAGCCAAGCAGATCTCATCGTCGAGCCAAATATATACTCGGCGCGGGTCGAGAAATATTTTGCACAATTTGCCTCGCACGAGGCAGTCAACCTCACTGCCGAACTTTTGGCAAAAGGACACACTTTCGACGAGTTTGCCACACAAGTTTTATCAGCTTCACCTCTACCAGCTCTCGAATATTTCGGCGAACCGACACTCGAAAATTGGATGAACAAAGTTCGCGCATTCGCCCGTGAGAGCAGCTTCGAAAAATTTTTCTCCGAAAACACTGCGTTATACGACACAATGACCGCCGCATTGGCAAAAACTCTTATTGCCGAGAAAATACCCGAGCGCGTGGAAAACTTTACCCGCGAACGCAAAAGCTCATATTACATCTATTTCACACCGCTTGTCATATCAAATTTCCGCGCATCGAACGAAGCTGGCAATATCGTAATCTTCGTAGGACCAGCGCGAGTTGAGGAAAACATGCCTCATTTCTGTTTTCATCGCACGCCCGCTTTTGTCGAAAACGAAATAATTTCGGCTTTTGTTGAAGGTGCTTTCGCTCAAAACGCCGATATGTTCGGCAAAAGTGCGCAGCTTGCAAGTTTAATACGCAATGTTTATCCACCCGAAGCAACATGGCAACAAATCGTTATCGACCACATTGTTACAGCCATCTCCATTGCCGCCGACAACGACAGTTTCACATCGGCGCTTTCCGCTGTTGCAGCAGTGAAAGCCGGTATGATATTTTTGCCAGAAATTCTCTCAGCCATCGATCACGAATATGCTAAAACCGAAAATTATCGAAATTTCTCCCAATTTATGCCCTTTTTGGCGGCAAGCTTTTTAGAAACTGCAAGCAACGATTCCACTCGCAAATTGCTGCAACCAAAAGCTGCCGAATACGTTAAGAACGAGATTTCATCTATTTGGCATATTGCCGAAAGAGACTGTAAACGCATGGGATTTAACGAAATAACTACGCTCACACGTCTCGACCCCGAAAAAAACGCCAATGCTGCCGAAAATACCTTCAAATGTTTCCTCGCAGGTCAAGACCCCAATGACTCGCACTATTGGCAAGTGAACTATCAGCTTGGAAAACTATATCTTGGCATACGTCGTTACAGCGATGCGCAGGCGATTTTCGAAAACTACACACGCAAGCAACCGCAAGGCGAATTAATTTCTGGTGCGTTTTGGCGCCTTGGGCAAGTTCGCGAGGCAGTTGGCGACATCGAAGATGCTAAGCGTTTCTACAAACACGCTCTAAAACTCGACCCATCACTCGACGGTGCACGCAAATCCCTCGATGCCCTCGAGGCGGATTAGCGCCGGCACCACGCACACCCATTTATTACACTTCGTACCATTTCTCCGTAAAGTTTTTTTCAGAGGTATGGCTCCTGGTCGTGAAGTGGTTTTCTGTAATTTGTCGAAAAGAGCACGGAGCTCTTTTCTTGATGCGGCTACGCCGCCTGACCGTTGAGATAATTGCAGGATACTTTGGAAAATGCGGGTCCTTATGCGCTAAATTTGGCGACAACCCAGCCATTACGCCGTGCCAAATCAAACGACAAAACGCAGAAGCTCGCTAGCGCGTTCTCGGCAGCTCTATAGCAACTCTAGTGCCAATATCTTTTCGGCTCTGGATTTGAATCGCGCCGCCATGTGCCTCGACAATCCGCTTCACAACAGCCATACCTATTCCGTTACCGTTTTTCTTTGTGGTGAAATACGGCTTAAAAATTTTGTCGAGCAACTCCGGCGCGATGCCAGATCCCTGATCTGAGACGGAGAAAAATACAGACTGTTTTGTAAATCCGCTTTCCATAAGAATTGTTCCTTTTGTTGAAGCCTCAAGCGCATTCTGTAAAAGGTTCTGTATTATCTCTATGATGAGTGCCGAATCGGCAAAGACGTCTGGCAGATCTGGTGCAAGCTGAAGTGATAGAGTAATTTCGGGAGGGCAGTTTACTTTGAAATGCTCGGCTACTTCGGCGATAGTCGCGTTTAGGGACATTTTTGCCAATAGTGGAGTTGGGAGTTTTGTGTATTGCAAAAAGCTTTGAACCACACGCACAACTCTGGCAATCTCATTTTCAACTCGCGCAAACTTTGGGTTTTCGCCATACTCCTCGCGTAACAGCTCAACGTTCATTTTGATGGTATTTAACGGGTTACGAACTTCATGAGCGAGAGCACGGGTCATTTCTTCGGCAGGCATTGGCATTTGCGCCATCGGCACCGCTTTGACGCTATTACCAAAAAACTTTTTACCGATTAGCACGCCTATGCAGATGCCAAGCGAAAATATTACTATACTTCCTATCATCATTTCACCTATCTTCCGTAATTTTTCAAAAATTCACATCCTCTATTCTCATTATACGTGTCTCCGCTTCAAAACAAAGCCCTTTATGAGTGTGGAGCGCTCCTCTTGATGCGGCTACGCCGCCTGACCTTTCAATAATTTGCGAAAAACTTTGGAAAATGTGCACCATCTGTCGAAAATCTAGCCTAAAACGGGTGGTGTAGCCACTGGAAAGGCGCCACTGCGCCTTGAAGTCGGCGCCGCAAGCGGTTAAAATGGGCGATGCTTCTTTTGTCAGAGCCTACGGCTCCTGACCTTGAAACAACTTTTCGTAATCTGTCGAAAACCTCGATGGATGCAGGCATCGTAGGCGATAAAACGAACACTTCGTGTCGTTTCTCCCAACGGGAGTTTTTGTCAGAGCTACGACTCCTGACCTTTCAAGGATTTGCGGAAAAATGGCGAAAATCCACAAATTTTCAGTGGTTTTCCGCTTTTAGCTTTCTACATTCGGGAGAAATGCCGCACCGCGACAATGAGGCGGGGGTGCAGTGCACCCTTTTTTCAGAGCCTACGGCTCCTTTTTCGTAATCTGTCGAAAATCTCGCCTAAAGCAGGTGGCGTAGGCGCTAAATAGGCGAAAGCCCCTGAAAAGGTGCCACTGCGCGCCCTTTCTTATGCGGCTGCTATGCCGTGCAAAAATGCGCAATCACGTGCACTTCACAAAAACCGATAGACCTTACAAAATTCCTTGAAATGCAAGACGTTACGTTCAAGTGCGATATCATTTCGGGAGCCAAATTTTGAATCGCGTGAAAACCGAAGGTTCGCTTTCGACTGTAATTTTACCGCCGTGCCCCTCGATGATTTTTTGGGAAATGTAAAGTCCCAAACCTGTGCCCTCTTTCTTCGTGGTGTGAAATGGCTTAAAAAGCTCTTTCATCTGATCCCTGTCGATGCCCTTGCCAGAATCGGTAACGGTGATTGTGCCGTATTCAGCACCGGCAAAGTTCTCTCGCTTCGTCGATACGCGAATAATTCCGCCCGATTCCACTGCTGCGGCAGCATTTTCCATAAGATTGTACAAAACCTGTCGTATTGAGCTAACAGAATATGGCACAATAGGATCATCATCAATTTCCACAATTACTCCCACGCCACGTTGCCCGAGCTGTTCCTGATAACGCGGCAAAATCTTTTCGATAACTGACGATAGCTTTTGCCGTGTTTTTGGAAAATCGCGATTGCCTGCCACTGAAAGATGGCTTTCGACAATTGCAGCCAATCTGTCCACTTCCTCGTCGATGAACCGCACAAGTTCAGATATCTCACGCGGTTCGGAATATGATATCATTTCTGCCGAGTTTTTTATTATTGCAAGAGGGTTTTTTATCTCGTGAGCCATAGTTGCAGCCATAAGCCCGATACCGGAAAGTGTTGCAGCATCTTCGAGGTGAAATGAAAGCTTGTCGAGGCGCCGTTTGCCAAACCACAACAAAACTATCATGAACATCACAGAAACACCGGTTGCAACAGAATAAATCCATACACCGTTGCGCAGTGATGATAAAAGTCCGAAGTATTCGGCGCCAGCTTCTATGCCAACAATTGCCACAACATCGCCGAGATTGTCATACACAGGTGCAAAACCCGTGCGCAGGTAAATGCCGCCAACTCTGCGCAATCCACCAAAAGATGGTATGCCGAAAGCTGCCTTTTCAAATGCCTTTCGCTCTGCAGCCCAATATGGGTTTTGCTCACCCAGTGGAATTTGCTTATCGGTGCAGAAGAAAAGTTTGCCCGATGTATCCATGAGCGCAACTGTGTAGAGTTTGTGTTCTCGCACTAAGGAGTAAAGCATTTTCGATTCATCCACTTCGGCAAGTTCGGGCATGCCGAATTGCACAGCCTCGATCCAGTCGATAGATATTGAATTGCCAACGGTTTGTGCCAAAAGCGACAGGTTTTCTCCAAGGTCATTTTGAGCGAAAGCGTAAAACCTGCGATACTGCAGCACATTTGACACCGTAGAGGTTATCCAAGCAGCGGCGAGCACCAATACCGCAACTACGAAAATGCGCACCAAGCTTTTATTGTGTTCTTTTTTTGCCATAACGGCAAGGTAATGTTTTTGTGAGAAGTTAAAAGTTTTTTTTGCAATTTCCCTTGACAGTCACACAACATGCAATATAATCATGCAAAACGATATATTTAAAATTATGTGGTGGGTAAGATGAAAAATGTGGTTACTGTTTTTGTAACATTTTGGGCAATGCTTTTTTGTGTATCATCGGGAGTGTTTGGAGAAGAAAAGAGCACTAATAATGTTACTCAAAAAAACGAGGATTGTCACAAGTTCTCCTTCTTTAATTCGCCATACGACATGGTTGAAATCACTCAACCAATGAATGGGGAGATAATAAAACCCGATTCTGTCTTTCTTGTTACTGCTGCCTTGAGGAGCGATAAGCCCATAAGGGAATGCGTATTTTTTGTAAATACGGTCAATCTGAGTGATGATTCTAATTGGGAAGGGCAAATAAATTATGCAAAGGGAATAGGAAAAATGGCTTGGGTACTCAGAGTATTCCCAGATTCGAGCCCTGACTCTTTTACCAGTGTCCAGAAAAAATACGCAAAATTCGTTGAAAAAAATGGAAAACTAATTGATTCACTTGATGTATTGATCAAGAAACAGAAAAATTTGTTAAAAAACTTAACAGATTTTATTAAATATCGGGACCCTACCAATCAATTTTCAGTATTGAGGGAGGCACACGAACTAAACATATTAGACACCAACAACCAAATTGACACCACGAATCTGGCGATTATCCAAGCTCTTAAAACGGAAAGTAGAAACGACCCACTTTCAGACACGACAATAGTTAGCTGGGGTACTAAAGCCGAGGAAATTCGAAAAAGAACAATGGCTACTTGCCAAGATGCAGAATCGCTTGTGGCTTTCATATTAGGGATCAAATACGCAAAATCTTACAGTGCAAAGTTGGATACATTTGGAGAATATTCCAGAATCTGCAAGTTGATTGATACGTTATGCGTAAATTTCGCTCAAAACTTCGAGGAGTTTCAAAGAAGCATTACCAATATTAATAACGCCATGCAGATAACAAAGGGAGAACGGAGTGCCTTTGTCCCCATCTTTACAGAGGTAACATTTCAAGATGGTTCGATTGCACAAAGCAACATTATCTACATAATTACGTCAAGGACATTGAACAGTTTTCAGGAAAATCGCTTTTTACTTATACTCCTTTTCTTTTTGTTTTTTCTATTTCTACCATCAGTTGGAATACTACGAATAACCTATCCAAATCTCATGCAATACGCTATCGGATTCGAAATTGGCATCTCAATATGTTTAGCATCCATTATTTATTATTGTTCTAACGAGTTACATACCACCGCACTATTTATCATTTATCTTGCAATTGTTTCTCTTTTTGTTTTTATAACCAGACCCTTGTACCAGTTTTTTTGCGATGTTTTGCAAGCTATTCATGGTAATCCAAATCCAATTGACTGGAAACCTGTTGGTTTGAGAAAACAAAAAGAACCATCACAAACAATCCACGCAGTTTGCACAAAACGCATGAAGAGTGCGACACGTTAGTGGATGGTAAAGAAAATGACAAGTTCGCACCCACCTGTGGTGATGTGCGCACAGATTTTGGTTTTTTTGAATTATTAAGTTATCTTGCCATGCGCGATGTTTACCCCGTGCAATGGCATGAGCACGATGTGGCAAGCAATTTTCGTGGACTAATCGAATACCTCAAAGATATAATAGAACGCTTGCTTGCAATCCTTTTAATCGCATGGTTTTGCACGCAAATGATAGGATTTCTCATCGCCATGAAAGAGAACATTCCCTTCGAAGCTATAGCCGCACACTTTGTGCCACGCATACTTAAATTCCTGAGCCTTGCCCTTATCATCGACACAGCTTTGCTCATAGCAGACCTCATTGACTCCCCAGGCATACGCGAGGTTCGCTCGATTCTAATATCCACTGTTAGTGCGTATTTGCTACTAAGGCTCTCCGACTCCTCATTACTCGCTTTTGGGAACACGGCAGGGTATTCGTTACTTATCGCATCTGTATGTGCCACAGTTGCTTTGCTCATTTTGACAAACCCGCTCAGCGAATACATCCATGCACTTGCCGATGCAAAGCGCAAACAAAATCGAACAGCAAACAATTAATCTTCGCCCACTACAAAATAAAAAGCCCGCAATGCGGGCTTTTTGTTTTGCATATGTCATGTGAAAAATTAACTGCCACCGGAGCTTTGCTTTGGAATGTGTGGAAGCAACCAATTGATAAACGCTTGTGTGGAACGCGTTTGCAAAAGTATGCGCCCAGGTCCGGTGAGTTCGACGACAAGCCCTTCGCCCGAAAGCAATGTGGATTTCATGCCGCCAACGGTTTTTACTGAGTATTGCACCGATTCGTCAAAGGCGACAATGTGCCCCGTGTCAACGATAAGCTTTTCGCCTGCCGCAAGCATCTTCTCGTGAACAGCTCCGTAACTACACAGAAAAACAGTGCCCGTGCCGCTGAGTTTGAGCAAAAATAAACCCTCACCCGAGAAAAATGTCTTGGCGCCACCGAACTTGGTATCCACCTCTATAGTTTTCGGCGCTGCCAAGAATGCACCACTCTGCGCGAAAATTGTCTGCCCCGAAAGCTCGACTGTGTTTATGTCACCGGGCAAAGCAGGCGCAAAAGAAACTTCACCAGCGTCTTTTGCGGTAAATGTGTTCACAAAAAAGCTCTCGCCGCCCAAAACCGCACGCTTCAACGAACTGAGCAAACCACCGCGCATGCTCGTCTCAATCTCGATGTTTGCCGACATCGAAACCATAGCACCCGTTTCGGCAACCAAACTTTCGCCGCGGTCGAGCGAAATTTTTGCCAAAGAATACGATGGACGATACAAAATTTCGTGGCGCATATGTCCTCCATTTTTGTGTGGCGATGAAATGTGCCCGCGAAATGGCTTGTGCCGATTCAGCGGGAATAAATCATGCAAAACGTGTTAACCATATGACTGTTAATGAGATATTGCTAGCACACGGTTTCAAAACAGTGCGGGCACCTAACGCGATTTGTAATTTGGCGCCTCTTTAGTTATTGCAACATTGTGTGGATGTGACTCGGATACACCAGCTTGCGTGATTCGGACAAATTTTGCGTTGTTGTGCAAATCGATAATATTCGCAGCGCCAGACATGCCCATACCAGCGCGCAAACCACCGACAAGCTGATATATAACCTCCGACACCGGACCCTGATATGGCACACGTCCTTCGATACCCTCGGGAACGAATTTCGCCTCATCGGTTACATCCTCTTGGGAATAGCGATCGCGAGCGCCCTTTTGCATAGCGCCGAGGCTGCCCATGCCACGGTAAACTTTGAATCTTCTGCCATCGAGCAAGATAGTTTCGCCTGGTGCCTCATCGGTGCCTGCGAAAATATTGCCAAGCATAACTGCGCCGGCACCAAGTGCCATGGCTTTTGCGATGTCGCCCGAGTAACGCACACCACCGTCGGCGATTATGAATTTGCCAAATTTGCGTGCCTCGCTCGCACAGGCATAAACCGCCGAAGCTTGAGGCATACCAGCACCGGTAACAACGCGTGTGGTGCAAATCGATCCTGGTCCTACACCCACTTTCACCGCATCAGCACCAGCCTCGATAAGCCGTCGTGTGCCCTCAGCTGTGGCAACATTGCCCGGTATAACATCAATATTTGGAAAATATTTCTTTAAATAACGCGTAGCATCCATTACATTTTTCGAGTCGCCGTGCGCAGTATCGATAACGATAGCATCGGCACCGGCAGCAGTTATCGCATCAGCACGTTGAGGCATGTCTTTGCCCACACCAATGGCACCTGCAACAAGCAATCTGCCTTTCGCGTCTTTGAGTGCGTTCGGGTGAAGCCGTGATTTTTCAATATCTTTGACGGTTATAAGCCCTACGAGCATGCCAAAACCATCGACAACTGGTAATTTTTCAACACGATGTTCCGACAATAAACGCACTGCCTCAACATTTTCGTAACCGACATTGATGGTAACCGGATTTGGCGTCATGAGCTCGGTAACCTTTTTATTCATATCGATTTGAAAGCGCAGATCGCGGTGTGTGATAATGCCCACAAGCCGTTGATTTTCGACTACGGGCAAACCTGAAATAGAGTGCTCGCGCATGACGCTAATTGCTTCGCCAATAGTGGCTTCGGGAGAAATAGTAAGTGGTTCGGAAACCATGCCAGCTTCATATCGCTTCACCTTACGAATTTCTTCTGCCTGTCTTTCGATGGGCATATTGCGATGAATAACACCAAGTCCGCCTTCCTGAGCAAGTGCAATAGCCATGCGATGTTCAGAAACCGTATCCATAGCCGCCGACATAAGTGGGGTTTTTAGGCGAATGCGATCGGTAAGTTGCGATGAGATATCGATTTCGTGCGGCACCACTTCGGAATATTGTGGCACCAGAAGCAAATCATCGTAGCTTAGCAGCTCGGCGCAAGTCTCGTAGAATTTATCGTTCATCGTGAACACTCCTTGTGCTTTTCGCAAACGTAATCACTTTTTTGTCTCGCGCAATGAAAATCGCAAAAGTTTTTGCCACATCGTAAGTTCGGGTTCTTTTTAATTTCCATCGTTACTTTTCGATTTTGAAGCACCATGTGTTTCTTCAATTAGTTCGCGAAATTCTTTGTGAAGCACTGTTTTCAACCCATGAATCTTTTCCATGCATTCTTTAATCTTTTGAGCAGATTCACGTTGCTCATCTATGGAGCATTGCGAAAGCAGTGGTGAAAGCATGTGCTCTTGCCAAAGCACGTCCAATGTTATACATGCTTGTTCTATATTTGTATGGCAATCACCTGAAAACCATAATATGTTATCGTTTGCGTATGTGATAAAATCTGTATATGCGTCGTATGCTTCTCTATATGCGCGCTCCCTTTCAGTAGCAGCCAACCCTGTGCGAGTTTCAAATGCCATGCTATGAGTACGCTCAACTTGTGAAAAACGAGCAAATAGTTTGGCAATAACATCTGTCCGCTCCATATAGAACTTGGTGAATTTGGTCTGATACTCATATGCTTCTTTTTCCAACTTTGCCTTGAAGGTAATGAAATCTTTATCTAACAACCGCTTAATCCAACCGTTAACCAAAAGTGTCAGAAGACCCGAGCCAATAGCAAAAATTCCCAAGTCATGCAACAAGTCTTGCAAAAAACTCCAGCAATTCATTTTTTACCTCCCGTTGTAATAAAGATAATTTGCTTTCATAAAACTCAAATAATTTTTCTTGCGAAAATATCAAAACCAGTTAAATTGTGTTAAACAGGCAGGGCACATGAACTTGCAAAAACTTTTGGACGAGTCATCACTTTTCGGCTATTTGCCGCAGGAATTCAAAGCGACGATTGTGCGGGAAGGCATTTTGCGCAAAATACGCAAAGGAGCTACGCTGTTTTCGGAAGGCGATGATGGTGTATATTTTTACCTGCTAATTGAAGGTATAATAAAGATTTACAAATCCACACCCGACGGCAAAGAAATAATGGTGAAGCTCGCACATGACGGTGAAATTTTTGCCGAGACCATTCTTTTCGAAAGCGAAACTTATCCTGTATCGGCAATTGCGCTCACCGAGACTTTGGTTTTGGGCGTACGACGCGATTTTTTTCTGTCGCTTCTGCGAGAGCATCGTTTTGCCGTAGAATTCTTGACAGCGCTCATGAAAAAACTGCGATATCTTGCCGACAGATTAGTGTATCTTTCTGCATACGACATTGAAGAACGATTTTTCATGTTTCTTGAAAACCGCTATGGTAAACGAGATATTTATGAAGTGGACATATCGAAAAAGGAAATTGCCTCTGCTATCGGGACAGTGCCCGAAACTTTTTCGCGGCTGGTTTTAAAGTTAAAGGAGAGAGGCGTCATTGACTGGGAGAATAAAACAATTATTGTTAAAAAACGATAGTTTGACATTTTAATATTGATATACTGCTTTAATAAATTGCGATTATATTATTTCTGACGGAGTTGTTTGCAATGAATACAATATCAACAACTGAGCGCAAAATTCAGAACATTATTTCGGCGGCTAATACAGTATTTGAGCACCTCGGAGCTTACACTGCACCAAACAAACTCACAATGTCAATCGCCGAATATGCCGAGCAACTGCGCTACGATCGCCCTCGACGCACTGAATATAAACGTGCATTTTTGGCAGAATTTGCTGAACGTGGCATGCGTGCACGCGGCGATTACGAGTTCGAATATCGCGATGATTATGATACACTTCGGCATGAGCACGCCGATTTCTATTTTGAGAACGAACAAATATTCGTCGATCTCCTTTTTTCCGGCAGATTATCCGAACTTGACGAGGCAGAGCTTGCGCAGAAAACACGCCGCACGACACAAAAAGGCGCTCTGCTCATCGATTTTGGTGGAGTTAAGGTGCGCACCGTTTATTTTGTGAATAAAACATTCTATTAATTTTTAGACCATGAAATATAATATATATAGATTTAATAATATAAACTCTACGAACGTTGAAATTTTAAAAGAAACGTATGTTCATGGCGACATTGTAATTGCAACTGAGCAAACAGCGGGCATCGGGCGCAACGGGCGCGCCTGGATTTCGCCAAAAGGTGGGTTGTATTTCTCGCTGTTATTTGAAGATCAAGCACAGAATTTGGAAAAATTTTCAAAACTGACCCTTTTAATCGCAAATGACCTCTGCTCTATCTTGCAACAATTTGCGCCAGAGGCAGTTTTCTCGGTAAAATGGCCCAACGATATTTATGCACGCAATGAAAACACCCAATTCGCAAAACTGGCAGGCATTTTAACGCAAGCTCAAGTGCGTGGCAAAAATGCGCGCATCGCGATAGGTATTGGAATTAATACAGCTAAAATATATGCAACAACTGACATTAAAACAAGTTCACTATCAGAACTTGACTGTAGTAATGTTTCTTCTCTTAGCGTTTTTGATGCACTTTTACCTGTTTTAGAGCAACTTGATACTTTACAGATCGATGAACGTTTCGCAAGAGAAATTTCCAGCATAAATAGCCGACTGTTATATAAAAATCAGTGTTCCACTATTTCACATCGCGGTACACATAAATGCTTGAAAATTATAGAAATAAACGATAGTGGGCATCTTGTAACAAGTGCCGCGAATGGCGAAATTTTGGTTTTGAATGTGGGCGAAATTTTCTGAAGAGGGCATAGAAGCCCTCTTCTTATACGACAATTTCTATTTTAAATAAATCAATTTGCGACAAGTAGTTCCGCTACTGGATGCTACATGAGCAAAATATACACCTGTCGCCACAGAACTGTTTGGTATCCAACGTGTTGCTCCATTAGCTTCGAAGACTAGCTTTCCCGTAATTTCCGTTATGCGAACCTTAGCATCAGCGGGCGCATCAATTTGCACTGCAGAGTTAAATGGGTTTGGAAAAATATGTAATTTTTGTTGACGCGGCATAGGCGATTCACCTATTTTCACAAGTGCTGCGTCAATGAAACTCATAGCAATAGTGCGTTGGCGTGAAGTTGGATAATATGCAAAATCAGAAAGTATGGTGCTGTGATCTGCGCGAAACCAAAATGAATCGGTCGGCTGGAAAGCGTTGAAATGATTGTATGCAGCATTAATCTCACCGGGTAATCTCAAAGTGTACATCGTGCCACCAATTATATGGACCATGTCAGAATCGGCAACAAATAGCGCAAAAGGCGGCATGCCTGTG
>CAYUDB010000030.1:0-16655 GCA_964443405.1 uncultured bacterium
GTGCTCCTGTATCGCCCATGAAAATTTGTGCCGGATACGAATTGAACCACAAGAACCCCAAAAGTGACCCCACGATGGACGCCAGAAAAATACTAAGCTCTTCACTACCAGGAAGATAGGTTATGTTGAGGTAATTTGTGAAATCGGCTCTACCAGAAACATAGGCTACGACAGTTAGGGTTGCGGCTAAAATGCCTACCAAACCTGCGGCAAGCCCATCGAGCCCATCAGATAAGTTCACGCCATTTGATGAACCGACTATTACCAACGTTGTGAACAGTATGTAACCTATGCCCATGGGCAGATATACGTTTTTTATAAATGGCAATTCAGTTGCCGAACGAAGCACATCTAGTGGCGGGTTTAGGTAAATCATTATGCTAACTGCAAGTCCTATAGCAATTTGCCCATAAAGCTTGTATTTGGCGAGCAAACCTTTTGGCTTTTTGCGAATGTCTTTTAAGTAATCGTCGAGGCAACCAATAGCACCTGTGAGCACAAGGCTCACCAAAGAAAGCAAAACATATGTATTTGAAAGCCTTGCCCACAGAAGTGTGCCCGCGAGAACGCCTGCGATTATTACGAGTCCGCCCATTGTTGGCGTGCCCTTTTTCAATTGATGGCGTTCGGGGGTATCTTCGCGAATTTGGCTCTCATATTTTTTCCGTTTCAAATATTTGATAAGTGGTCCGCAAATTGCCCACGCCACAATGAACCCAGTGGTTGCGCCCATCACCGTGCGAAACGTGATGTAACGAAACAGGTTGAATACCGAATCTTGCCAGTATGGTTGCATGAGCGTGTAGAACATTTTTTTCAAGCCTCGTTACTGCTTGCGGTTACGCAAACAGTGATAATGGTTTCATTCGAAAGGTGGCGCAAAAGATAGCTCGCGTTTCTCGATGCACACTATGCCTGTCTTAGCAGGTGTAAATAGTGCTGGTAAAACAGGTTTCCAAAAGAAAGCATTGCCCAAAACAGTGCGGTCATCGACATTTACCGTTACCGCTTTCATGCGTATGGTAATCGACAGTCCTTGGGCGAAAACCGTGCTGCCTATTGCTACAAGCGCCACAATGATAGTTTGTTTCCAAAATTTCTTGAGCATTTGAGCCTCAAAAGCCTTTTGTTTGCAAAAATTCCACAAAACGGAACATGTTCATACCGTGTGAACCTTTAACCAAAATCACATCGCCAGGCTGAAGTGCTTCGCACAGAAAATCACAAGCCTCGTCAAAATCGACAGTCCAAAAGAGTATGCCCTCGTAACCACAACGTTTTGCTGCATCGACGGCATTTTTCATAAGTGTGCCGAAAAACACAACACCATCAAGTCCTTGGCGCCGAATTTCATCGCCGATGTGTGCGTGGTATTCATCTTCGTGTTTGCCCAGTTCGAACATGTCGCCCAGTATGGCGAAATGACGAAAGCCTTCTACAAGTTCGAGCGTTTTAAGCGATTCGGCTACGGCAAGCGGGCTGGCATTATAACTGTCGTCGATTATGCTGACACCTGCGCTGCGTAAAAGCTGCATACGATGCTCATGAGCTTCGAGTGTAGAGAGTATTTCGGCGATAATGTCTTGGTTTACGCCGAAATATGCTGCCACAGCAAAAGCAGCAAGTGCCGCATAAAGCGGTGGTTTGCCAATTTGTGCCAAAGTAAGTTCCACATTTTGAATTTTGAAATTCGCATGTGCATCGAAAAACTTTACGTCGAATGGGATGAAATCGCAGTCGAGGCACGTGCCATAACGATAGATTTTTTGCCATTTTACTTTTTCAAGAAGCTTGGCGTCCATGCAATCGCTGTTCACAAAAAGTGGAGAACCTGTTTTCATGCCGTAGGTTACAGCAAATTTCTCGGCAAAAATGGTCTCGATGTTGCCCATGCCCTCGAGATGAACCGGCGCTATGGCGGTTATAACTGCTGCATCGGGCTGAGCAATTTGCGTAAGTTTTTGCATTTCATCACATTCGCTAATTCCAAGCTCAACTATTGCGAAATCGGGCGGCACAGTTTCATCAATTTCGAGTATCGTAAGTGGCAAACCGATGAGATTGTTGAAGTTGCGTCGTGACGAGTGAACTGAGAATTTTGTGCCGAGAGCTGCTGCAGTCATCTCGCGTGTGGAAGTTTTTCCTACAGAACCAGTTATGGCGATAAAGCGCGTGGACAAGTTTGCGCGAAAATGTCTTGCTAGTGTACCAATTGCCTCAAAACTGTTTTCCACAACAATTTGCGGTATTCGGCAATCTGTTTCGTGTTCTACAACTGCCGCGCAAGCGCCTTTTGCTAGTGCAACTGGTAGAAAACTATGACCGTCACGCACGGCAACGAGCGCAAAAAATAGTTCATTTTTGCAGATCGTGCGCGTGTCCACCGAAACGCCAGATGGTATAATTCCTTCTGCCGAAACGTCTTGTGGCAAAAATATTCTGCCGCCGAGTATGTTCGCAATCTTTTGGAGTGTGTAAGTTTTCATGCGTCCTCGTTTCTATCGCAACATCTTGTGGCACAAGCGTTTCGTGCAACTTCGCAGTCGTCAAAATGGATAGTGCGGTCGGCGAAAATTTGATAATCCTCATGTCCTTTGCCAGCGATAACTATGCAATCATCGTCAGTTGCTAAGCTTATGGCATGGAAAATTGCTTCACGTCTATCGGTAATTCGTATGTAGTTGTTCGAAACTATACCTGCTATTATCATGTCAATTATGGAATTAGGTTCTTCTGAGCGTGGGTTGTCGGATGTTACGATAGCGTAATCTGCCAACTGTGTTGCCACTTGTCCCATGATAGGGCGTTTTTTAGGATCACGGTCTCCGCCACAACCGAAAACAACAAACAGTTTACCTTTTGTAAATTCGCGTGCTGCTGTGAGGACATTGGCGAGTGCGTCAGGTGTGTGTGCATAATCGACGATTATCGCAAAATCTTGCCCGGCAAGCACTTTTGAAAATCGCCCGGGTGCTCCAGCAAAACTTTCCAAACCCTGCATTATGTGTGCCGATGAAAATCCTGTGGCAAGTGCCGAACCTGCTGCTGCTGCTGCATTGTAAATGTTGAACTTGCCCGGCAATGGCAAATGCAATTTAAAAACTTCCCATGGCGTGTGAATTTCGAAAACACTGCCAGCAGCTGTCATTGATTCGATTTTTATGTAAATGTCGGCGGTGAAATCTTCGATGGAATAGGTTACAGCCATGCCTTTGTTGTGTTTGAGAAATCTGTGTGCTGCAGGATCATCGAGATTGATGAGTGCAGGTGCTGTGGACGCAAGGTTTTCGAACAAAATTGCCTTTGCCGCAAAATAATTGTCCATATCCACGTGATAGTCGAGGTGGTCTTGGGTGAGATTGGTGAATATGCCTGCGGCAAACTCTATGCCCCACACACGCTTCTGGTCGAGACCATGTGATGATGCCTCGATGGCTACATGTGTTACTTCTTGTTCACCCATTTCGGCAAAAATCCGCCACAACTCTTCGGCGCCCGGCGTAGTAACCGAAAGTTTTTTGCTAACACCATCGATGGAATACCCGAGTGTGCCTATTACACCCGCGCGTAACGATGCAGTTGCAAAAATACGCTCGAGCATGTAACTTATTGTGGTTTTACCATTTGTGCCGGTTATCGCATAGATTTTGGTGGGCATCGACTTGATTTGCAAAGCCAAAAGTGCGCTTAATGCCTCGCGCGTGTCGTTAAACTCAATGAGCGGTATGCCGAAATGGTGATTTGCTGCAAAGCCTTTTCGCACGATGGCGGCTACTGTGCCATTTTGCACGGCACTTTCGATGAAATTGTGTCCATCGACATTTGTTCCAGTGAGTGCTACAAAGATGGTTTTGGCGCAAACTTTTCGCGAATCGGAAGTTACGTGCGAAAAGCTTATGCCGACGAGTTTCGAATTTAGCTCGTCGATGGCGGCGCAGATGTGTTTATTTAGCGGCTTGAAGCATTTTTCCATTTGGAACCTTCTTTTGTTCGGCGCATTCGATTATGCAAGTTTCGCCTGCACAGAGAATTGAATCGGCGACAGGGTGTTGTTTTTCCACAAAACCGTGCCCACGCACAGAAAAAACGATTTTGGCACTCGACAGCACTTCGATTGCTTTGCGCAGTGGCAGACCACATAGTTGCGGCATTTTCTTGCCCATTTTGAGAACAGGTTGCTGTTCTTCGACAAATGATGTGTCGATGATGAAAGATGTGTTGGGTGAAAGAGTTGAATCGATTTGCACTGTGCAGATTTTGGCGATTGTTGGTTGTGGCGCTGTCATCATTTGGATGTAATTTGCGTTATCGGTTGGGGTTTCGCCAAGGGTGAGGCAGATTTTTTCGTTTGGCTTTACTTTTTCGCCAGGATTTGGCACCTGTGATATTATTGTGTTGCCTTTGCCCACGAATTTGGGTTCAAGTCCTCGCAAGTGAAGTATTTCGCGAGCTTGGACGGGTGTGGTTTCGACAAGCTCGGGCACGGATATAAGTTCATTTTGCTCCGATTCGTAAACGTAGAGGCGTTTTGAGGCAGGGGCAGGGAAAATTCCTGCGCAGACTGCTTTTTCGAGAATGGTTTTGAAAATTGGTGCACTCACCGAACCGCCGAAATAAACGCCACCTTTCGGCTCATCGACGACTATCATGCCTGCCACATAGGGGTCGTCATAGGGCGCAAAACCTGCGAACGATGCATAGTAACTTGATGCGTGATAACCTTTTTCGCCGAGTATCGATTTGTGGCTTGTGCCAGTTTTTCCCGCAATTTGTATAAGTTCCGATTTGGCAGTTTTGCCTGTGCCATCGGTTACAACCCGACGCAACAGTTCGGTGAGTTTTTCGGATACGAATTGTGGCACCACTTTGCGAATGGTTATGGGATTTTTGACGAAAACCACATCACCCTCTACACTCATAGCGCGCGATACCAAAAATGGGCGCATGAGATTGCCGTCATTGGCGATAGAGCTGTAAGCACATGCCACTTGAAGGGGAGTTACAGAGATTTCGTAGCCCATGGGCAGTGTTGCCATGGATGTGCCCCACCAGTTTTCGGGTTTGCGCAAAATGCCGTAAGATTCACTTGGCAGGTCAATGTTTGTGGCGGTACCGAAACCGAATTTGCAGATGTAATTATATAATTGGGTTTTGGTTAAGTTTTGTGCGAGCAAAACCGTGCCCACATTGCTCGATTCGATAAGCATTTCCTCGCCGCTAGTTCTTCCAGCAGAGTGCACGTCTTTTACAATTCTGCCACAGATACTCATTTGTCCGCCATGTGTGTCAACGCTATCCTCGAGGTCGGCGGCACTTTCGGCGATCACTGCCGCAAAGGTGACAAGTTTGAAAATTGAACCCGGTTCGTATGGGTCGGAGATATTGCGATTTTTGAGTGCCGAAAGTTGGTACTGTGAATATTTGTTCGGGTCGAAATCGGGCAGTGATGCCATAGCGAGAATTTCACCAGTAACAGGATCGATCAAAATTCCGCAGCAACTTTGGGCGGCATAATTTTCGAGTGCTGCGCGCAGTTCGTTTTCGAGGATCTGTTGCAATTCGATGTCGATGGTAAGGTAAACATCGTTACCTGGCACAGCTTCGCCCGACGAATAAGTTTGAAGTGGATAATCTTGCCCGAACGCATCGCAGAAGATAATTTTTTGCGCAGGTATGCCCGAAAGCAGCGAGTCGTAAGAGCGCTCGATGCCCGCAATACCTTTGCCATCCAAATCGACTGTGCCCAAAATTGTCGATGCGCAGTTGCCATAAGGGTATATGCGGCTGTAAAATGGCGAAAGGAAAATCCCTCTAAGTTTTTTTGTTGCAAGTATTTGTCCATGTGGGTGATCGACTTTTTTCTCGATGTAGGCAAAACGTTTGCCCTGATATTGTGAGAGTTTTGCGGCATAATAGCCACGTGGTTTTGAGAAAATGCCGCACAGGATGGAATCGGTTTGTTCGAGCGAATCGATGAGCGTTGGATCGGCGAAGATGTCGTAATAGTATTGGTCGCTCGCCAAAAGTCTGCCTTTTCTGTCGAAAATCGAGCCACGACGAGCGGGCACGTCTTTAGCCTTGTTGTGCTGTTTGGCGGCGATGGTGCGATATTCGCCTGCACGTAGAATCTTCAGCTGTGCCAAACGCGCTTGAATTGCCGCAAAAGCGAGTATCCAAGCCACAGCTACGATGATGATTCGATTTATGTGCTTGCTACCAAACATGTTTTGTTCCTCTGGAAAAACGTGAAATCGAATGTGCGAAAAGGTTTTGAGAAAAATCACAAATTGCCATATTCGAGCTTCCAGGCTTGGCGACGCGATAACGCGAAAATGCCAGCATTTTCAACGATCAGCTCTTTGATTGCCGCGTAGCTTTGTGCGAAATGTGACTCGGGCTTTGGTGGGTTGATTTTCTCATACACCAAAACACGGGACTGTGGCGTTGAGTATTGTAATGTTCCAAAAAGTGTGTTTAGCTCTTCAATTCGCGTGGGCGATTGGAGCTGAGCGAGTATTTTGGCTTTTTCGGCATTGAGGCATTGCCATTTTCGGAGCGTGCTTTTCGATTCGGAAACGCGATGCGACAACGAAAGAGTGTATGCTCGCTGCCACACGAAGGCAAAAGCGAAAAAAGCCACAGCCACTACAATGGCGAGCTTTTTTAGAAATCGAAAGTTGCCCCAAAATATTTTGCGAAAACTTTTCATATCACCTCATGCGATTTTCTCCGCAGCGCGCAGTTTTGCCGACCTTGCTTTTCTATTTGCCGCAATTTCATCGGCGGACGGCACAATAGCTTTTTTAGTTAGAACGGTTACTGTTTTTCGATGTCCACATCTACAAACGGGTAATGCTGGCGGGCACAGACAATCTTTTGCCTCGCGCGCGAAAAACTCTTTTACCGTTGCATCTTCCTTAGAGTGAAAAGTGATAATTGCAAGTCTGCCACCGAGTTCCAGAAGTGAAAGGCTTTGCGAAAGAGAAGTTTCGAGCTTGCCGATTTCGTCGTTCACTTCCATGCGAAGAGCCATAAAAACCTTTGTCAAACAGTCAGTTAGCTTGTGCGAAGGGATAATTTCACCGATAACTTTTGCCAATTGTGAAGTTGTGGTTATGGGCGAAATCGTGCGGCTTTGGAGAATTGCCGCAGCGATTTTGTTTGCGTCGTCCACATCTGCGTTTGTGTGAAGGAGTTCGGCTAATTTTACCTTGGGATATTTATTTATCACTTCAAAGGCAGACTTAAGCGCAGAGCGGTCGAAGCGCATGTCAAGAGGTCCTTCGAGCTTGTATGAAAACCCGCGAAAGGGATCTTCGAGCATTTCGGTTCTCAAACCCAAATCGAACATAATTCCTTGCACCTCAAAAGCTTTTGCGTCCTCGCGAATTATCTTCTCGATGTTGGCAAAATTGCCCCGAAATATTGTAGCACGTCTGCCAAATTTTTTGAGATTCTGTGTTGCGATGGAGATAGCAGTGTCATCAACGTCGATGCCTATGAGTTTGGCTTTTGGAAAGAGTTCCAAAAGTCGTTCGCTATGTCCGCCGTCGCCGAGTGTGGCATCGATGTAAGTGCCTTCAGGATCGGTGACTACGATTGCTATCAGCTCATCACGCAGAACCGTTACATGTGCCATTTGTGCCTTTTTTGGCGCCGCGTATTGCCCCTTTAAAAAAGCCGAGCGCCCCTTTATCATAACTTGTGTTATTCGTTTCGAGATATTTGCGATAATCGCGTGGTTCCCAAATTTCTATCCAGTCAACGACACCGAGTATTAGTGCTTCTTCCGAGACGTGCGCCTCTTCGAGTAAAATTGCCGGTATGCTAACTCTGCCCTGTGCATCGATTTGCACATAATGTGCCCACGAGGCGAACTCGCGATAGAAATCGAGGCTCTCTTGATCCGATGTGGAAGTCGGGTCGAAATTTTCTATAAAACTCTCGAATTTGTCCACAGGAAATAGTGCGATGCAACCGCCAATTCCTTTGGTTGCAACGAATTCGGAGAACATAAGCCCTTTACCTGCCTCGCGCAGTTTTATGGGCAAAGCAACTCTGCCCTTGTTCTCGACTTTATGTTGGTATCTTCCTATGAACATAATTCTTTGCCCTACAATGCGCTAATGGGTGAATCTCCATTTAGATCCATTTTTTTCCAAAAAAACCCTTTTGCATCCACTGAAAAAGTATCCATCCCCCTCAAATCTGTCAAGGGCTTTTGCGCAGTTGCCGATAATTTTTTGCACTTTTTTTGGGGCAGCAAATTTTCGCAACGCACTATATTTCAAGCACGTGCACAGATTGTGTTTTAGCGGAGATTAAAGGCAATATATAGTGGTGATCACGACTGCGGCATAGACTGCTGCGAGTGGTATCAATAGTTCTATTTTATGTGTTTTTGAACGAGCGATGTGCCAATAGGCTGCGATTCCGAATATGCCTCCAAAAATAAGCATAGTTATATCACGTGCACCACACAGTATTGGAAAGAGTAAAGCTGATATGCCCGAAAGAGTTGCACAGATTTTTGTGCCAAATTTTTCACCGAAAATCACAGGTAAAGTGTAAATTTTTGCAATCTTGTCACCCTGTAAGTCTTTGATGTCTTTCGAGTTAAAGCCAAGCATCACACAGATTATAATAGCTGCAGCGAGTTTTTTGGGAAAAATGGAAATATTTCCACCGGCTGCAACGAAACCTGCACACATGGCACATAAAATTATGATGCCCAACAACGCAGTTGCTAAAAAGGCTAACTTTTTTATATGAAATGGTTTAAGCGAGTAGCTCAGGGAGAAAAACACGAATAAGGCAACGAAAAGCATGTGCTGTAAGGAGATTGAACCTCCCACGCAAATCGCGATGCAACCGAATATAAGCGCCAGTTTTTTCGATGCGGCAGGCGACAGAGCATTTTGAGTAGCAACAGTTCTGTTTCCCGACACAATGTCAGCACGAAAATCTGCTGCATCGTTTGCCAAAACTGCCGATAACCAGGCGCAAAAAAACGCTACTACCGAGATATATAAATGCGCTATGCTATCGTAATTTTTTGTTTTACAAAAGCTTATGGCAAATCCAACTGGCACTGCACCCACGTAAAGCAAAAATCTGCTCCAACGAAACGAATGCCACACAGAAGCTGCAAATCGCATCAATTGTGTCATGTATATTGCCGTAACTTGTTTTAGCACAACATGCTTTTATTTCAGCTCAAACCTCAATTTTTATAAAATAGAGCTTTTTTACAAACATGCAAAAGGTTTGTAGCATAGTTTTTAAATATATAAATTATATTACATCCAGCACTCTTAAAACTCTAAGTTGCGTGGAAAAAAACAAAAAGTGCAAGGCACAAACCTTGCACTTTTGTTCCAAATAAAACGTAGTTTTTTTGCAAAAATATGGTAATTTTTGTAGTGTTGGGCTATTTTTTGTATGGATTTTTAAAGGTGTCCACCAACTGTAGCTTTCAGAAAAGTCTCCATACCTAGAAGGTCTTCTTGAGAGTTTATGCCCAATATTT
This sequence comes from uncultured bacterium, assembly GCA_964443405.1. Lineage (GTDB taxonomy): Bacteria > UBP14 > UBA6098 > B30-G16 > B30-G16 > CAYUDB01. The sequence goes on from CAYUDB010000030.1 coordinate 9,530, forward strand.
CGAGAAAATTGCCCACAGGTTGCGCGCAAACTCCCAGTTTTCGCTCGCGAAAGCGCTCTACTGCATCGGTGAGGTAAAATTCTCTTTGAGCGTTAATATTTGAAATTTTTTCAATTTCCTCACGCAGTGGTGCAATATCGAATACATAATTACCGGAATTTATTTCATCAATTGCCTGTTGCTCTGGCGTTGCATCACGATGTTCTATGATTTGCAAAAATTCGCCCATTGTGTTTCGTATGATGCGCCCATAACCTTCGGGATTGGGCACGTGCGCCGAAATTACACTGAGTGCCGAACCTGTTTTGATGTGATCATCAAAGAGTTTCGCCAATGTGCCGGGTCGGATGAGCGGAACATCGCCACAGAGAACAAATGTTCTGCCACTGTCTGGGAGATGTGGCAAAGCGCGCCGCACTGCGTCGGCGGTGCCCAATAATTCGGTTTGATGCGCAAATGTTATTTGTCCTGAAGTGGCATAAACCGGAAACTCGCGCTCAATGTATTCGATGACCAAATTGTGTTTGTGTCCAACTACCACAACAATTTTCTCGGGTGCAAGCGGCAAAACCGCATCGAGCACCCAGCCCAAAAGTGGTTTTCCACCAAGAAGATGCAGAACTTTTGGCAAATCGGAGTTCATGCGCTTGCCAAGTCCTGCAGCAAGAATTATCGCAAATTTTCTTTCGTCCATGTTCTCTCCAAAGTTGTGCCCGCATGACAAATATACTGTTACAGCGGACATTGCAAATGCTTTTTCTCTGAATATCGCTGCACGAATTTTCCATATATTGATTTTGTTTCATAAATGACATATTCACGCTGTTCCAATTTTAATATGCACGTGGTAAATGTTAAAAAATCATTAAAAATTTTGCGAAAATTTTGCCAAACTTTGCTTTGTGAGTTGACTTTTGCGAAATTGTGCGTTTCTTGTGCAACATGCGAGATATGCTGAAAAGAACCGCCGTTGCACTGGTTTTTGGTCCAGTGGTTTTGGTGGGTTTCTATTTGGGCGGTTTTGTGCTGTTCGCTATGCTAGAATTGTTCTGCCTTGGGCTAATCTACGAATTCGCAAAAGTTTTTCCTACAAAAATCCCAATCTGGCGATATGCGTTGGTGTTTTTATTGTCCAGTGCGTTCATGCTTGCTGCAACCACCGGTTATTTAGCGCTTGGTGAGCTTTTCTCTATTGCCATGCTCGCTTTGCTTTTGGCGGAGCTTATCGGTACCGACGTTGAAAATGCTTTTGTTCGAACTGGCGCCACTGTTTTTCTCACTGTTTATGCAGGCATGTTATTTTCTTCGCTTGCCCAGGTAACACAATACGGAAGTTTTTGGGGCATATTCCCTTGCGCCACTGTTTGGACTGTTGATTCGTTTGCGTATTGGGGTGGTTCACTTATGGGCAGGCACAAACTCGCGCCCAAAGTTTCGCCAAATAAAACTGTCGAAGGGTTCTTGTGGGGTTTTGCCTCAGCGTTTCTAACTGCATTTGTGGCGTTGAGATTTTTTGCGCCTTCACATAGCAGCGCCGTGTGGTTTGTGGCTTTTGCTGCGGGAACCATTGGACAATTTGGCGATCTTTTCGAATCGAAACTCAAAAGGTGTTTTGGCGTAAAGGACATGGGTTCATTTTTCCCTGGTCATGGAGGATTTTGGGACAGAACTGATTCTCTAATATGGATTTACACAGTCACATGGATAATTTTGCGCTTCTATGCGTCGTAATAAATGCAGTTGATTTCGCATGTGTGACAGATGTTTTACAACTGTGTTTTGCAATGTAACAAAGAGCTAATGTGAAAAAATGGAAAAAACCTGGAAAGACGCGATAATTCGAGTGCTTGAGGAAAACGGTAAGCCATTGCACTATACCGAAATAACCGACCAAATTCTATCTCTCGGGTATTTCACCACCGACGGCGCAACGCCTGCAGCAACAGTTAACGCACAACTTGCAGCATCGATAAAGCACGATACGAACTCGCCCTTTTTGCGCGTGGATAAAGGCGTGTTCACCCTCAAAAAAACGACCATAGCACCTTGCGTATCGCCACAACAGGGCACCACAACCGACTCGCAGACAGATGCCGAGCTTCTCACCGAGAAAAACAGTGAGCTTGCCGATTCAATTATTCAAAGCTTTGGCATGTACTGGCAGCGCGACAGAATCGTTTGGCGCCCAGAACCTAAAATCTTTGGCAAACAACAGGCTTCTGCCAAAGCGGTGGATTTTGCCAAACAAAAGGGAATTTACATACTATACGATTACCACACAGTGCTTTACGTTGGGCGTTGCATCGACCGCCCTTTGGGTAAACGTCTTTACGAGCACACTCTTGATCGATTGAGTGGACGATGGAACCGCTTCTCGTGGTTTGGCTTACTCGATGTTACCGAAACTGGTGCGCTCACCAAATCCATGTCGTACGCATCGTTCGACGGACTTATTGCAACACTCGAAGCTTTACTCATCGAGGCACTTGAACCACCACAAAATCGAAAACGTGGCGACAATTTTTCCGCCATCGAATACATTCAGGGCGAAGACCCCGAACTAAAAGAAATGGAATTGCAAACTACTCTCGCTTCAATTGCGAGCAAAATAAGAACGGTGTAGCGAAGGCTATTGTTATAAACGGTGCACTTGCACACGTAAAAATTGTTTTAAATCACTCGATGGAGGTATTGTAATGCCGAGAATGGAAGTGCAGAAAGATCATTGCAAAGGCTGCGGACTTTGCATAGATATCTGCCCCAAAAAATGTATCGAGCAGACGAGCGAAATCAATAAGCTCGGCTACCATCCCGCCCACTACAAAGGCGAAGGCTGCATTGGCTGTGCTGCATGCTTTTACACCTGCCCCGAACCGGGTGCAATAATCGTCTTCAAAGACTAACTTTAAGGAGTTGCTATATGGCAAAAGAATTCATAAAAGGCAATGAAGCGGTTGTAAAAGGCGCGCTATTGGCGGGCTGCGATGCTTTCTTCGGCTATCCAATTACACCTGCTTCCGAAATCGCCCATGCTGCGGCGAAGTATTTTCCGCTTATGGGCAAAGTTTTCTTGCAAGCCGAATCGGAAATCGGTTCCATTCAAATGTGTTATGGCGCAGCAGGCGCTGGTATGCGCACTATGACTGCTTCATCAGGACCCGGTATTTCGCTCAAGCTCGAAGGTATTTCATATTGCTGTGGTTCCGAGCTTCCTGTTGTCATCGTCGATGTGCAACGTGGCGGACCCGGTTTAGGTAATATCGCCCCCGAACAGTCCGATTACAATCAAATTGTCAAAGGTGGCGGTCACGGAAATTATAAGCTTTTGGTATTGGCACCAAATAGCGCTCAAGAAATGTGCGATTTCACCATGCTCGCCTTCGAACTCGCCGACAAATATCGCAATCCTGTTGTTGTGCTCACCGATGGCTTCAACGGACAAATGATGGAGCCTGTGGATTTCCCAGATCCTCGTCCGGGTGCCTTCGACAAAAGAAGCTGGGCTGTTTTGGGTAATGCCGAAACTCGTCCCAACCTCATAAACTCCATTTACCTCGAATCCATCGAACTCGAAGAACATAACAAAAAATTGCAGCGCAAATACGCTCAAATGGAACAAAACGAGGTGCGTTTTGCCGAATACATGCTCGACGATGCAGAATATGTTTGTATTTCATGTGGCACAGTTTCGCGCATTATGCAAACTGCCATCGATCGTGCACGTGAAGCTGGTGTGAAAGTTGGTATGCTTCGCCCAATCACACTGTTCCCATTCCCGTCGCAAAAGCTTTTCGAGCTGGCACAAAAAAATAGCACGAAAAAGTTCCTCGTATGCGAAATGTCGAACGGTCAGATGGTTGACGACGTGCGCCTTGCTGTGAAATTCATCAAGGATGTAGAGTTTTACGGTCGTATGGGTGGCATTGTGCCCACTGTCGAAGAAGTCACCGAGCAAATAATCAAACTCGCTAAATAACTTTTCTCAAGATGCACCGCATCTGCGAAAATGGAGGAAAATATGGCTGAGCGCAAAACCGTATATAAAAAACCAGGGGCGTTTTACGATGTTTTCGAGCGCAACCCAAGCCCCAACAAACAAGATACGCATTATTGTCCGGGCTGTAGCCACGGTATTTTTCACAAACTTATAGCCGAGGCTATTGAAGATTTTGGCATTGCCGATCGCACTATTATGATTTCGCCAGTGGGTTGTTCGGTTTTTGTTTACTATTATTTCGACACCGGCAATTTTCAAGTTGCTCACGGACGTGCACCGGCAGTTGCCACAGGTATCAAACGCACGCACCCAAACGCTATAGTTATTTCCTACCAAGGCGATGGCGACTTGGCTGCTATTGGCGGCAATGAAATTTTGCAAGCTGCCAATCGCGGCGAAAACATTACCGTCTTTTTCGTCAACAATGCCATCTACGGCATGACGGGCGGACAAATGGCTCCCACAACACTCTTGGGCATGAAAACTATGACATCCCCTTATGGCAGAAAAGCCGAAGTGGAAGGTTATCCCATGAAAGTTGCCGAACTCATATCCTCACTTGAGGCACCAGCTTATGTTGAACGTGTTGCATTATCCGATGCGAAGAACATACTCAACGCTCGTCGTGCAGTTCGTAAAGCCATACAAACCCAAATTGACGGTAAAGGTTTTTCGCTTGTAGAGGCGCTTTCGCAATGCCCATCGGGTTGGAAAATGACGCCTGTGGATGGCAAAAAGTTCATCATGACGAAAATGGTCGAAAACTTCCCGCTTGGTGTAAAAAAAGATGTTATCGAACAGCGTGAAGCTGGAGTTTGGGATCGCAAATCTGAGAATGTATCGTTTGCACGTTACCATGAGCTTTTGGGCTTGACAGGCGATGTTCACGAAATTGCTGCCGACATGGAAAAAGTTGCGCCCAAGTATCGCAACCCCGAGATGCTCATCGCGGGCTTTGGTGGTCAGGGGATAATGCTTTTGGGCACCACACTTGCCGAAGCGGGCATGAGACATGGTTGGCATTCCTCGTGGATTCCATCTTACGGACCCGAAATGCGCGGTGGAACTGCGAACTGTCACGTGAAAATTTCGAGCAAGAGCATCGGCTCTCCCACTGTCGATAAACCATCTGTTCTTGTTGTAATGAATCAGCCTTCACTCGAAAAGTTTGAGGATATGCTCGTGCCTGGCGGCTTACTTATTTACAATACCTCGCTTATCGACATTGCGCCGAAGCGCAAAGATATTGAGCTTTTGCCCATACCGGTGTCGGAGCTTGCGGATAAACTTGGCAGCATGCGTTCGGCGAACATGATAATTGTTGGCGCGATAATTGCGAAAACGGGGCTTTTGGATGTGAATGTGGTAAAGCATTCACTCAGCCGCGTTATAAAGCACAAAGAGGCTATTGAACTTAACAATGGCGCCATCGACAAGGGCATCGAATACGTTCGTTCGCTTTAGTGTGCATTACGTTTCGGTATTTAGAAGCCACTGCGTTGTGCAGTGGCTTTTTTTGTCAGAGGCTACGCCTCCTGACCTAATAGTCATTGATAGGGATCATTAAACCACGTTCGCATGCCTCTCCCCAAAGAGAAGGATTTGAAAAAGGTTACAGGCGAAGCCTGTATTCTCACGAACTCACCCCTTTCATCGGGGAGAAGGGGATTGAGAGGGGAATGCCACTAAGCACTTATTGAAGCACCACAGACATATTAAATTTCAAAGGTTTGTGACGAGAATCAAAACCCCAGCAAGTGAAACTTTGGTGGTTTTCAATTATCGAAAATCTCGCTTAGAGCAGGCGGCGTAGCCGCTAGTAAAGGTGCCACTGGCACCCCAACTGGCACACCGGTTGACAAAAATACTTGATTTGTTGTGGACAATTGTTTTATTTGATGGGCTGTTCTCGAGGAAGAACGTTTGGTGTGCGAGGTTTAATAATAGTTAGGACGAGTTTGGCGAGGAGAAAAGATGGAAGTTTTGCTTGTAAACGATGACGGCATTTTCGCAAAGGGTTTGCAAACGCTTGCGGAATATCTCTCGCGTGAACATAATGTTACAGTTGTGGCGCCCGATCGTGAACAATCGGCAGTTGGGCATGCGATAACACTTGCTAACCCTGTGCGCATTACCGAAATAGCGCGCGACGGCAAACTTTTTGGTTATGCCACAAATGGCACTCCCGCCGATTGTGTAAAACTTGCGCTGCGCGTTGTGCTGAATAGCAAACCCGATTTTGTAGTTTCGGGCATAAACCATGGGGCAAATGTTGGGTCATCGTTGTTGTATTCGGGCACGGTTTCGGCGGCTACCGAAGCCACATTGCTGGGCATCCCATCGCTTGCCGTGTCGCTCGATTCAAAGCGTGAGGACGCCGACTTTTCACATGCGGCGGAGATTACAGCACGGCTTTTGAAAAACTTGGCGACGGAAAAACTGCCAACTGGCATTTTGTTAAACGTGAATGTGCCATCGGTGGCACGTGAAAAAATTGCGGGCACTTTGATTACAGTGCAGTCACGCTCGTATTTCGACGATTATTTCGATAGGCGCATCGACCCGCAAGGCAAAACTTATTACTGGATGACTGGTGCCATTGTCGAGGATGACTGCAACCTCGCCGATGGACATGTGTCGGATGTGGCTGCCTTGCGCCAGTCGTTCGTGTCGATAACGCCAATTCAATACGATTTGACCGCTTATAATTTTTTGTCGCTCTGCGATAAATTCATTGTCTAAAAGCTTGCGCGCGAATAATCTTTCGCGAAAAACTCCTGCGCACAGTTTCGAACGACTGCGAAATTTTCCCAATAAAAAAGCCCCCGAATTTTCGGGGGCTTTGTGTTTTGCATAGACGAGTTATTTGGACTCGGTGTTTTGCTGTTGTGCAGGAACGGGAATAGATTGGCGAGATTTTGCCGCGTCGATGTAAGCCTGTTTGCGACGTTGCATCATCTGCTCGTAAGTGAACATTTCCACGCCAGCAGCCTTAAGCTCTTCGACCCATTCGGGCGGAATTTGTGCGCCATAGGAATCGTAGTAGGCAGATTCTGAATGATACTCTGACGAAGGAGTTGTGGGAGCAGTGATTTCGGATTCTTTTGTCGCGTTTGAAACAGGTGCTTG
>CAYUDB010000031.1:0-16529 GCA_964443405.1 uncultured bacterium
AGTTTCCACTTCAGCCACATCTTCGCCCACCGAGATAGGCAATTTCGAGTTTGCCGTTCGCAACGATGGCAGGCTCAGCGATGAATATTCTATTGTCGTCGATGACTCTGAGCTTCCCACAGGATGGACCTACATTGCGAACACTTCTGCAGGTCCTTTCACTGGTTCCACCGTCATAAGCGTGCTTTCGGGCGGCGAGGAAACCATCAATATCGCCATCGACCCGCACGGAAATCCGGGCACAGGCAAACTCTCAGTTTTCGCCACTTCCGAAGCACTTGGCGTGGAACTTGGTGCTGAGATTAACTACATTGCAGGTGTGTCCATTCTCATCGTCGATGACGACGGCGGACAGAACTGTGAGACATGGTTTACAGCTTCATTGTCGCGCTTGGGCTACAACTACGGCATATACAACCACGCATCTTTAGGCGCACCCACAGGTGCTTTCTTGTCGAATTTCGACATAGTTATGTGGACAACAGGCGCGGATTATTCTACCACTTTCGAAGATGCCGATGCAGTTGCGCTCATTGAATTTTTGAACAATGGCGGCAACCTTTACATGTCCAGCCCCGAATTGGGTTACTACGTGGACGAAGTTGGCTCTGCGGCTCTTACGGGTTTTTACAATGCCTACATGAAAGCCATCTTTGTAGAGGATGCAGCAGCCGACCGCACGGTGAACGGTGTTAGCGGCGATTTGATTTCCGATGGGCTTTCTTTTGCCATCGAGGGTGGCGATGGTGCCGACAATCAGGCATATCCCGATGTTATAAACCTTCGCTCGGGTGCAAATTTATGTTTCACCTATGGCGATGACACACAATATGCCGGCTTGCGCTACGATTCGGACACCTACAAAGTGCTCTACACAGCGTTTGGTTTTGAGGGCATAGCCACAGCCGCCTCGCGCGATCTGTTCATGGATCGCATTTTGAGCTGGTTTGGCGTTACAAAGGTTACCGAAAGTGCGGCTACCACTCCAAAAGTCCTCGAAATTTCCGCACGCCCCAATCCTTTCAACTCAGTTTGTGCCGTAACCGTATCTTTGCCGTCGGGCGGCGATGTTCTCGTCTTCGACATCACGGGCAAAATGGTAAAAACGCTTGGTCAAAACCTTTCTACTGGCATTTTCAACCTCACTTTCGATGCCTCTGAACTTGCATCGGGTGTGTATTTTGTTGCTGCCAGTTCTCAAAAGGGTTTGGCTACCGAAAAAGTTCTTTTGCTCAAATAAAAAAACCACATCGCGGGAAAGATGCTTAATGTGTCTTTCCCGCACTTTTTAAACAACACTTTTACTGTGCTAGCATTATTTTTAAAGTATTGTCCATTCAAAGATTGATAGCCATCTTTGCGAAACATTTTTTTTGCCCAAAAAGCACAGACAAACAAATAATCTCATATAAGTGAACCAATTCTGAACTCGAGGGGGAGCAAAATGCAACATTTGAAAAAGCTGATGATGGGCTTGGCAATTGCGCTTGTCATCACATCGATTTTTGCAGCAGAGCGCATGGTTTTGGGCGAGCTTTGCACGAATACTAGCTGTGGTCCTTGTGTGAGCGCCAATTACCTTCTCGATGACATGCGCCTTGTGTCGCCATATTTACAACGTTTGGCACTGATTAGATATCATGCGTCGTGGCCCAGTTCTTCCGATCCGTTTTATGCAATGAACACATCGCAGAACACAGCGCGCATTGTAACCTATTATGGCGTTACGGGCGTGCCATCATTTTTTGTGGACGGCACAGTATCAAGCTCTTATGTGTCTTCGGTGAACACACGTCTTACCACAGCATCGCCTATATCTATTTCGGCAACCTATACGCCGGGCTTATTTACAAAATCGGGCATATTGACAACAGCTACAATAAACCTCACAGTAAATGTCGAAACGGCAGTGTCGGGCGATTTGCGCCTCTATTATGTGCTCGTTGAAGACGATTACTATTTTGCTGCACCAAACGGTCAGAGATGGTTTTACGAGGCAATGCGCGAGATGTGGCCCTCTGCAACAGGACAATCAGTAACCTATACTTCCACAGGCATATACACATATTCACAAGTCATCGATTTTGACAATGCATCGGTTCCAAACAACTGTTCGGTTATAATTTTTGTGCAGAACAATAGCACAAAGCAAATTATTCAGGCGGCGCGAGTTTATGTTGCCGAGCGTCGTTTTACCGCATCGCCAAAAGCACAAGCAGGAATCACTCCAACACTTACCGACCCAGGAAATTTCGATTTTCTTATTTTCGACCAAGGCAGACTGGGCAATGGTTACACTACATACATTACCACATCTTTCCCCTCAGGCTGGACATACACAGCATCGAACTCGCACGGTTCATTTACCGGCAGCACGAGTTTTTCGCTGGCTTCATTGGGCGTAGAGAATTTCGATGTTACCATAAATCCAAACGGTCATGAAGGCATAGGCGAAATGACAGTGCGCATAGTTCCCACAATTGGTGACCCCGAAACTCTCACTTTGAAATATACGGCAGGGGCAAAAATTCTTCTCGTCGATGCGGACGGCGGGCAAAATTACAACACATGGCTCGAAGGTTCGCTCGATAGGCTTGGTGCAAGCTGGGGCACATACAACCGCGACGTATATGGTTCTCCATCGTCGGCATTTTTGTCGCAATTTGAGGTGGTTGTCTGGTCAACTGGCAGCAACTATTCGAGCGTGCTCACAAGCACCGAAGCTACAAATTTGCAAAACTTCCTCAATGGCGGCGGCAGGCTGTATTTTTCGAGCTGCGAGATTGGTTGGTATCAAGATGCTTCTGGTGGCGGTGCCACGTCTCTTACGAGTTTTTACAACAATTACTTGCGCGCCACATATGCGGGCGATAGCGCCTATTCGCGCACTGTGAACGGCGTTGCAGGCGACCCTGTTGGCAATGGTCTTACATTTTCGCTCACCGGTGGCGATGGTGCTGGCAATCAGCGTTATTGTGATTACATAACAGCATACACAGGTGGCACAGTTTGCCTCAACTACGCCACAGCCGGTCAATATGCCGGTGTGCGTTACGATTCGGGCACATACAAAGTGGTTTACACAGCCTTTAGTTTCGAAGGTGTGAGCACTCAGGCAACGCGTGACACCCTAATGTATCGCATTATTTATTGGCTTTCGCCACTGTCTCTGGGCGTCGAAGAAAACAGCGCTTTACCCGAAAAACTCGCCCTCAGCGTAAGCCCCAATCCTTTCAACGCGCAAACGTCAATTTCCGTCGATTTGCCCGATGGTGGTTCGGTGGATGTTATCGACATAACGGGCAAAGTGGTTGCGACATTGGGTAAAGGACTTTCGGCGGGCAAATACAATTTACCTTTCGATGGTTCCAATTGTAGCTCGGGTATTTATTTCGTTCGTGCGAATAGCGGCGATAATTTTGCAGTTGCAAAAACCGTACTTATCAAGTAACTTTTACGGTTAAAGACGGAAAAAGCACCCCTGTCGCAATTCCGCGGCGGGGGTTTTTTAACAGGAAGTGGAAGGTGAAAATTTCTACACTTGCGCAGTCGATTGAGGCAAGCCCTACATTAGCACTTACAGCTCGTGCTAAGGCAATGAAAGAACAAGGGATACAGATCATATCGCTTTCGGCGGGCGAACTCGACTTTAGCCCACCTCAGCAAATTCGCGATGCAGCGAAACGTGCTGCCGACGGCGGCGAAATACGTTACACAGCCGAACTCGGCATGCCCGCTTTACGCAAAGCCGTTGCCGAACGTTACACAAGAAAATATGGCACACCGCTCGAAGCAAAAAATGTAGCCGTAACCGCCGGTGCCAAGCAAGCTATTTCCAATGCCTTGCTTGTGCTTTTAGAACGCGGTGATGAAGTTATTATTCCTGTGCCGTATTGGGTTAGCTATTCCGAAATGGTAAAGCTCGCCGGTGGCAAATCGGTTTTCGTGCCCACTTCTGCGCAAAACGATTACAAGCTTGCCGCCGCCGATTTAAAAGCGGCACTCACCGAGCGTTCGCGTGTTTTGCTATTGAACTCGCCGAACAACCCTACAGGTGCAGTTTACACGCGTGCCGAAATCGAAAGCATATTCCGCGTGCTTGAGGGCACAAATGTCATCGTCATTTCCGACGAAATTTACGAAGATCTTATCCTCGAAGGTGAGTATTTTTCGGTTTTGCAAATGGGCACAAACCTTTTCGAGCGCGCTGTTGTAATTAGCGGTGTTTCAAAGACTTTCGCCATGACCGGCTGGCGTATTGGCTGGGCTATGGGCAATGCCGAATTCATTGCCGCACTGGGCAAGATTGCAGGTCATCAAACATCCAATGCGTGCACACTTTCGCAATTTGCCTCACTCGAGGCGATGAGGCTTGACGATTCGTTCATCACCATGCTCGATGAGACAATACGTCGTCGTCGTTTGCTTGCGCTAGAACTCATCGGCAAGATTCGCGGTTTTCTTCCAGTTACACCTAAAGGTGCATTTTATGTTTTCTGCGACGTGCGCCCTGCTCTCAACGAACGTTTTCCAACGTCCGCAGCACTTGCTGAGGCAATTTTACAAGAAGCGCATGTGGCAGTAGTTCCGGGCGAGGCATTTGGATTATCCGGTTTTCTACGTTTGTCCATCGCCGAATCCGAAGCCAACATTGCCGAAGCTTTAAGGCGCATCGCCGAGCTTGTGGCGCCAGTGGGCTTATAACAGCTACGCCGGTGCCAGTGGGTGCCTTATAGAGGCTATGCCTCCTGCTTGCGGCGAGATTTGCTGTCAGCAGAGCAATTTGAAAATCATGATTCGAACTAAAACCACCGCTCAATTTACTTTTTGGTTTTCAAGTCCTTCTCCTTGTGGAAAAGGATTTAGGATGAGGTGGCTGCCTACTGGCATGGTGACAAAAGGTTCACGTTTGGAGGTTGAGATGAAATCGAATTTTGTAACGACAATAATTGGGCTTATGGTTTTGTGCAACATAATATTTGCCCAAACAAACTATGCTGTGTATGTCAAAAATGCGCCTTCGGCACGTAGCGAAGCTCTTAGCAATGTCGCTCCCGAATTTCATCTCAACCCCGCATTTGGTGCAAATCAAACCCCGCATTTGCGTGCAATGGGAACTTATCGCAGTCGTCTGGGTTTTTTCGACGATGAGTTCATTTCGGTATCGTGGTCAAATGCGAAATTCGGCGCCTTTGCGCTGGCAAATGTAACCTCATGTGCCGATATTGAGGCTCGTCAATTTGCCACCGAACAACCAGATTACTATTGGACAGCAAACCGTGCCAATGTGCTTTTGGGCGGTGCCTACGCGTACAAATTTTTGAGATTTGGCTTGGCATGGCGGCATGTTTATGAGAAAATCGAGCAAAAATCTTTCGATGCGAACTTATTCTCGCTTGGCATGGCAGCGCAATATGCGAATTTCACCGCTGGAGTTTCGGCAGTTGATTTGGGTGGCGACCAAAACTATTTCGATTTTGTGTTTTCGCCACCAACTGTTTACAATGCTTCGCTTTGGTACGATAACAGATTTATATCTGGTGGCGTATCTGCGCAAAAACCAAACGAGGGCGATGTGCTTTTTGGCATAGCCGCCGAAGCTAAGCCAATATCATGGGCACAGTTGCGTGCGGGGGCAAAATTTGGCGGCGAGGAAACTCAAATATCTTTCGGTGCAGGATTTGTGCACAAGAACATACGCCTCGATTATGGCATATCGTTTTGTGGGCAACTTGGGCAAAATCACACCATCGGCATCGGCTATGGGATTTGACCTCAAGTGTAGCTGCGCGCGCAGATGTTATGAATATCGACGACACAATTCAAACAGATAGGGAAAATGGCACAGTTCAAAAGGATATTGCTAAAACTTTCGGGCGAAATACTCGGCGGAACCGCAGGTGGCGGCATACAACCCGAATCGATTTTGCGCATAGCAAAAGAGATAGCTGCAATTCGGCAAATGGGCGTAGATGTAGCAATAGTTGTTGGCGGTGGAAACATATTTCGCGGGCTTTCGGGCACCAAGCTCGGCTTCGATCGCGTTGCTGGCGATTATATGGGCATGCTTGCCACCACAATCAACGCGCTTGCCTTACAAGTTGTGCTCGAAAGCATAGGTGTTCAAACTCGTGTGCTTTCGGCAATAAGTGTTGAGCAGGTTTGCGAACCTTATATTCGCCGCAGAGCTGTGCGCCACCTCGAAAAGGGACGCGTGATAGTTTTGGCTGGCGGCACGGGCAACCCGTATTTCACCACCGACACCGCTGCAGCACTTCGGGCTGTGGAAATTGGCGCTGATGTTATTCTCAAAGGCACGAAAGTCGATGGTGTTTATTCTGCCGACCCCAAAATCGATCCTGCCGCTGTGAAATTCGATAATGTCACATTCGACGACGCGCTGCACAACAATTTGCGAATAATGGACATGACAGCTTTTGCCATGGCACAAGAGAACAAATTGCCCATACTCGTCTTCGACATAACTGTTCCCGATAACCTCGTGCGAGTTGTGGCAGGCGAAAATATCGGCACACATGTGAGCTGATTAAAAAACATCGCGCGATTTCACCGACACATGCTTTTGCCGCACACGATGGTGAGCAGTTGCGGGTGTTTCGAGCGAATGAATTGCAAACATACTTTTCGAACCCGCCAAGCATTATCGCATCATCAGCGGGCGTTCAATTACCATTAAAACGAGCGCATCATGAAAAAAATACTCGTCCAAGCACTTGTCTTCACTGTTTTTATAACCAAACTTTTTGCATACCAATGGCTTGCACCCAATAACGATGTCATGACATCATCCTTTGCCGAGTTTCGTGTGGCACATTTTCACGGTGGCATCGACTTGCGTGCTATTGAGGGTTCACCTGTTATTGCACCTGCGGATGGCTGGGTGCAAAAGGTGTCTGTATCGCCATTCGGCTATGGCAGGGCGATGTATTTTATTTTTGATGACTCGTTGACTTTGGTTTTGGGACATTTAAGTCGTTATCCGCAAGGTGTTGAAATAGCGACAGTTAAAGAGCAGTATGAGAAAAAATCACATAATATTGAAAAGTGGTTTCTCAAAAACGAATTTTCGTTCAAAAAAGGGGAGACCATAGCTTTTTCAGGTGAAACAGGCATAGGAAAACCGCACATACACTTTGAGACAAAGCGCAAAAAAGATATTTATGTTTCGCCGCATCTTTACGGTTTCGTGCCGCCAGATGTTGCAAAACCAACAATCGAGGCTGTAGCGATTGTGCCTCTTTCACAAAACGCATGGGTGGAAGAAAGCTCAGCACCGCAATTGCTTTTGCCGAAAGATGCAGCTTGGAACGGCAAAACTTTGCGCGTATGGGGCGAAATTTGCTTGGGCGTCGATTTTTACGACAAAACTGCAGAGGCAAATGCGAATCGACTTGGCGTGCGCAAGGTGCAGATGTTTTTGGATAGCGTAAAAGTTTTTGGGTGTGTTTACGATTCGTTTTCGGCAGAGGAAACTGTTGATATCGGTTACCTCTACGACGGCGGACTCGAGGCACTTTTCGGGCGCCGTTTTCACAAGCTTTTCGTGCCGGGCGGCACAAAGCTCACGCTTTTTGAGCTTCCCACGCCTGCGCAAGGTATTATCGATGCGAGCAAACTCACACCAGGCGAGCACCAACTGCGCATATACATCGAAGACTTTATCGGCAATTCCACCGAGCTTAAGCTCAAGCTAATCGCAGCACAGCCCGAGCGTGCCGAACTGGAAATCGTTGGTGACAAAAAAAATAAAAAACTCGTGCTCAAAACTCCGCCGCTCAACACTGTTTTAGAATATTGTCCCAAAGGGAAGAGCACTTTTAGCAAAATTGGCGAAAATGTTTCGGAAGTGCGCATCGATACGCTAAACGGGGCTTTTCGGGCGCGCGGTTCTGACAATCGGCAAATTTTGCCAAATTACATTTCTACTTTTGCGCCCACCGAATTCAAATCGGACAAATGTTCGCTTTTCGTGTGTGGCAGATTTTTGTATTACCTTGTCGAACTTGATGTTCCGCCGGCAACAGTGCCCGATTTTGCAATAAAAGACATCAACATCGATTATGAAATGCTCACCCCGCGCAAATGGCTTTTGCGTCATAGTTCGTCGCAGCTTGAGGGTTATCTCATGCCACGTGTGCAGATTTTTTTGGGCGACCCCGATTTCCCATACGCTGTGCTCGGCGAGTTCAACCCGACAATGTGCTTGCTTGCAAACTGGACTGAATCGTCGGGAGAATCGCAGCTTTGGCGTGCTTCGTTACAAATACCTGGTGGTGCTCTCAATGAGGGCACAGCTGTTTACAATTGGGTCGAAAACACTTCGGGCGAGGGGGTAGTTAGCCCGCTTTTCAATTTTTTGCCCGACTGGCTTTATTTTCGTGAGACAGCCCGTTTAGTTTTCGAGCCGACGGCGGCGAACTCATTGCCTGCGGAAAGTTTGGCGAATGTGTGTGTTGTGCGTTGGTGGGCAGACCGCTGGTATTATGTCGATACTGAGCGCAAGGGCAGGCAAATTACAGCTAAGGTGCGTTCGCTTGGCGCATTTGCCCTAAAACGCGACGACAAATCACCTTGGGCGAATTTTATTTCGGCATCGCGCGATGCCATAGTTTTTGAGGTGCGCGACGATTTTTCGGGCTTTGGGCTTGGGAATTTGCCCACAGCTTACGTCGATGACGACTGGACTCTTGCCGAATACGACCCCGAAGCCGCAACAATAGCCATCAAAGGGAAAAAGCGTTTTTCTTCGGGCAAACATTTCGTTAAGATTGTGCTAGAGGACCGCGCCAAGAATAAATTCGAAAAAACCTACGAGATCACCATAAAATGATTTTTTTGAGAAACTAGCCAAGACGCCTGTCGCAAGATGCTATCTGCTTGTTTTTGGTTCATGCACGCAATTTGTAAAGCATTTTTGAGCACAAAAGACGATAACGGCGGGTATAAGTTATTGTGATTGTAAAACTTATTTAGACCAGTCGTTTTGTAAGAGCAGTGTCTTGTGTTTTTTTTACAAAATCTCTCACAGCCATGCAAGCCATCAAGCCACTGCTTGGTGGTTTTTATTTTCTCACCGTTTTTTTGATGCAGACAGGACATAATTAACAGGCAACTACAAGAGTATCAAAACTTTAAACTGACTGAAAAGTGCCCGCCAACAGAGAAGGTTTTTCGCTAATGAATGCTTAACCTGCCACAGTTTTATTACAAGTGCAATCAATTGATTGATAATTCTGCTGTTATGAAAAAAATAAATTACAGTCAGGATAAATTATTGATAAAGGCGAAATACAAATATTGTGCCTGTTTGTGCCGAAGTGTGAGCAATAAAAGTCTTGACACAGGCAAGTTTCGCCATATTTTGACCACGAAGTCACAAATAGAACGCGATTCCGTTTTCTTTACAAAAACCTGGCTATTGTGTCGAAACACTGGGGGGTTATGATGTCCACAAAAGATAGACGAGAACGAGAAAAAGAGCAGCGCCGCCAAACCATTATCGACGCCGCACGTGATGTTATTCGAATCGATGGTTTCGATGGCGTTTCAATGGATAAGGTTGCCGAGAAAGCCGAATTATCCAAAGGTGCGCTCTATCTCTATTTCAAAAACAAGGACGAGCTGCTCACCGAGATTTTTTGGGCAAAAGCAGAAGAAATGATAGCAAAAATCGAAAATCTCATCGAATCCAATAACGATTTGCCCACAACAATATGCAAGTGTGTCGAATATAGCTTCGAGCTGTACAACGAAGAAGAGCACTTTTTCAGGTATCTGCATCAGGCAATGCTCGGCTCTTGCTCCGACATATTTAAAAAACAAACCTCAACGGTAATGCACTTTCACGTGCGACTAAACGAACTTGGCACACGTATGTTCACTCGTTTCGATAAAGAGACATTAAATTGTTCACCCGAGCAGGCACATATTGCATTAACAGGACTTGTGCGAAGCTTTTTAGCACATAAATTTGTTGGAATATACACTGGGGAGCTTAATGCTAAGTTCCTAACCGGCATTTTTTTAAAAGGGGTTCTAAAATGATATGCGCAAATATATTAGCGACGAAAAAATTTCTTATATCCACACTTTTGATGTTCTGGTGTGCATATGTGGGCGCCATGCAGCTAACTGCGGAAGATGCCATGCGTATTGCAGCACACGAGAACCCTGCCGCGCTCGCCGCAAAATGTGAGTATGATCAGGCGCGAGCTAAAGCTTATGAGGCTTTTACCACATTTTTGCCGGCGGCAAAGCTTTCGTCAAGTTACACACGCCTCGATAAGGTGCCACAAATATACGTGCCACCACTTTACCCCGGCGGCGAAGCTATGACCTTCGACATGGGCAGACCCGAAGTAAAAAAGCTTCAACTGCAAGTGGTAGAACCTGTTTCGGCGCAAATATTTTTTGCACATTCGCTCGCGCGCACAGGTGCCGAAGAAAAACGCATAAATTGGCGCAAAGCCCAAACCAATGCAGCCGCATCGGCACTGACTGCATATTATCGTTTCGTTCAGGCAAAAAACTTTGAGCAGATAGCCAAAACATCAAATGAACAACTCAAAAAGCATCTCACCGACGTCGAAAACATGCGCAACTTGGGCATGTTGCACAAAAAAGACGCGCTCAAAGTTCGAGTGAATTACGACGAGACTGAGCTTATGGTGTTGCAGGCGCAAAATGCAGTTCGCCTTGCGCACGATGCTCTTTGCACAGCGCTGGGTTTTTCACATGAGACAGAATTAACTGTTGCCGAATCGCTAATTGCACCAAACTACACCATCCCACTCGAAACGGCACTCCGTCTTGCCGAAACCTCATCTCACGACGCGCAACTTTTGCAAATAGGTTTGCGCGCGGCAAAACAGGGACACAAACTTGCAGTATCGGGGCTTTTGCCGAGCTTTGCAGCAATTTTCGTTTACTCATACGATAACCCCGACCGCGAAAACAATTACAACTGGTACGAAAGCTGGACAGCCACAGCTTCGGCTGAATGGGAAATTTTTGGTTGGGGCACGAAACTGGCAAAGATTTTTGAAGCGAAGCGCGCTGTTGCGCAAATGCAATATGTTCACGAGAACGCACTTTCGGGTTTGCGCCTTGCAACACGCGCTGCACACTCTGCAATTGACGAAAAACGCCAAAAGCTTGCCATCACCGATCGCCAATTGGAAACAGCCACCGAATCGTACAAAGTGACCGATGAGCTTTTTACTGCAGGCGCGGCAACAAACACCGAAGTCATCGATGCGGAAGCCGATCTCACACGCGCACGCATTAGCAAAATCGATGCACTTGCCGAGCTTAACATTGCCGTGTGCGAGCTTCAAAAATTAACAGGCGAACTTGAAACCCAAATTGCCTCGTTTGACAAATAGCGGCTTCACTTTCTCGCGCAATGCCTCTGCAAAGCACGTAATATGTTGTTGGGTAAATAATTTGAAAATCTTAGTTTTGCTATGGTTCGAAGACCATAAAAAATGGAAATGCAACTAGTTTTTGATAACCATTTGATAAATTGCAAGTTATGCTGAGCAGCAAAAGTGCGAAGATAAACAATGACAAGATTCCACATAAAAAAAGCACATTCCAATAGAGAAGATAATCTAACTGATATGCAAAAGGATAAACATATGAGTACCAAAAGCATAGCGCTATTGTTCATAACTGCCACTTTCATAGCGGCAATATTTTTCGTCGGTTGCTCTACAAGCGCCAATGCTCGCACCGATGATACGCAAGTTTCGGGTTTGCAAATTGCGGCGGTGCAGGCAAGACGCGGAACTGTATATCACACCGTGCATTACAGCGGCACCATTCGTGGTGTGCGCGAAGTTGCACTTTCCCCTGGGCTTAGCTCGTGGATAGTTGACATACCGGTGAAAGAGGGCGACCGTGTTGTGGCGGGTCAAATTGTTGCCAAGCTTGCACCCGAACAACTCGATCAAGCAGCGGCACAGTTCAAAGCTGCGGAGCAGGGATATGAGCGCATGAAAAAACTTCATGAGCAAGGCACAATTACCCAGCAGCAGTTTGATGAAGTTGAGGCAGGTTACAAAGCCGCGAAAGCGGGTTACGAACTTGCTGCACGTTCGACTGAGCTTCGAGCGCCATTTGCGGGCATTGTGGCGTCTATTAACGGCGAACGCGGGCAGCTGTTCAATGCCATGACCGGCATAAACGGTGTTGCGAAAATCGTGGATATGTCTGAGGCAAAGATTGAGCTTGCTGTATCGGAACGAGACCGCACGCAACTCGTTCGCGGGCAACGTGCTATAATTACACTACCTGCTTTTCCCGATACGACTATCGATGGTTACATAGATGCTGCTGCCGAAATTGCCGATGCGGCTTCGGGCACATATAAAGTTACCGTGCTCATCAAAAATGGTGGGCGCATGTTGAAATCTGGCATGTTTGCGGCAGTGAATTTGGTTATTGCCGAAGCCCGCGATGCCATTGTTGTGCCTCAAACCGCCCTTGCTTCCGACACCCTAATTTATGTTGTGGTGGGAGACAAAGCCCAAGCTCGGAAGATAACATTGGGTGTTGAATCTGATTCTACCGCTCAAGTAACATCGGGTCTTGAGGCGGGTGAGCTTATAGTTACCGAAGGCATACTTGGCATGTTTGACGGTGCGCCTGTTATGGTAAAAAAATGACGACGCGCGAAAAAAATACTTGCAAATTTCCGTTCACCACAACATATATTGCTCAGAGTTTATGGCACCCACAAAACTTGGGCATTTATGGTGTGCCTTAGATTGTAACCACTACCTCGCGAAGGGCGCATGAATAACGTGCGCCTTTTTTTGTTTGCTTTGGTTTTGAGCGTAGCAGAGTTTATTCAGGGCAGGAGGCGTACGCCTCTAAAAGGCGCCTGCTGGCGCTACGCCTCTGAAAGGCGCCTGCTGGCGCTGCGCCGCTCAAAGGGATTGCGTGGAGTTTTTGAGTGAGTATATTATGATTTTCGGAGGTTTTTGCATTGCGGTGCGCGACGTTTGTTTTGTTGATATTGGTTTGTGCGGGAGCAGCTTGTGCCGAAAAATTCGACACAGAGAAATTTGTGCGCGCTTGCGTGGTGTACGACAGCACACATACAGCAACTTTTTGGACATGCCGCTCGAAACGCTTCACACGCAAATTCACCGACCCAAGTCAAACAAAGCAGAAGACATGCGTTATTACAGATAATTTTCACAAGCGCTTCCGTTATGATAGCCTGAAAACTGAGGTTTTAAGCAAGCGCGTTGAAGGTGCACCAGACGACGACAAGCAACCCGCAGGCAAGCCACCGAAAAACATGCTCGGCAAACAGCCGTTCAACCCAAACTTTTGGTCGCATTATGTTTTTAGTGATGGTGGGCAAGTTGTTTTTGAGGGTATTTTGGCGCGCAGAATAAACTTTCGAGCGAAAATTCGGGACGATGAACATTTTGATGGTTATGCACTTTTTGACGAGGGGAATTTGCACTTTTTGCGAGTGTATTTCACTTTGGCAAAACCGCCTTCGGTGCTAGATTTTTTTGAGACGAGCACTGATTATATTTATGAAAGTGGTTATCGTGTGCCGAAGTGCTCGCATGCGAAGCTTTATGGCAGGGCACTTTTGGTCATATCTTTTAGTGTGAGTGTGGAAGAAAGCTTTTCCGATTACAAATTCCCTTAAGTTTTATGTTGTTTGAGAGAGTGCTGATTGGCGATGGGATGTTTTTAAGTAGTGTGAATTTTTGTGTTGTGTGGCATGTGATCTACATATAGATTTATGTAAAACCAAACTAATCAGAACGATAAAAAATTTTTATAATGTTCAATATTAACTCTTGCCAAAATCAGTTTAATTTTTATAATTATGCATTGAAGGATGAAATATCGACACGGAAAAAGATTTTTTCGAAATGTCGTCCGCACGTTGTTGCAGCTTAGTTTTGCATTTTTTGCGTTTTGGGTGACATTTGCCTTCTTCGATGGCGCCGGCGTGCACAACATTTGCCCGTGGACGGTTGTCGAAGTGCCGCTAATCTCTTTGCGAGCCGGTATCGATGTGTTCTTTGTCATAGGAATAGCCATAGGCATAGTGACCATTGTTGCCTCGTTTGTTTTTCCGCGAGTGTTTTGCGGCTGGGTTTGCCCTCTGGGAACGGTTTCGGAACTACTTGGTGGTTTGGGCAAAGTGCTTCGCATGTCGGCAAAACGGTTGCCACACTGGCTCAACGAGAAACTCCGCATCTTTTCGACTGGTGTGTTAGCGCTTTTGGTGCTTCTCACCTTGTGGACTGGTAATCTCGTATGCACCGTCGCCTGTCCTGCTTTTTGGATGTGTGCAGCGTTCAAAATCGCTATACCCGCAGTGAGCATCGTCTTTTTGGTTCTCTATTTGGCAGTTTCCTTGCGTGTGGAACGCGGTTTTTGCCGTTATCTTTGTCCGCACGGTGCGCTTTTGGCATTTTTTTCGAAAAAATCGCATTTTGTGCTATCGGGAAATGTCGAGGCGTGCAATAGCTGCAAACTGTGCGAGAAAAGCTGCCCTATGGGTATCGATATTGCCGCACATGAGAAAATTGAAAGTGCACATTGTATATCGTGCAACGATTGTATAATCTCGTGTCCCAAAAGCGGTTTGCATTGGTCGGTGCGACGAAAATAGCTTGTGCCATAATGGCTAACTCTTTGATATGAGCAAATTTCCAAAAGAACTTGATCTTTGGCACAAAACTGTGATACGATTTTTGAATACACGGCTTTTGGTGAGTCATAGCGATTGTTGAAATATTTAACACGATTTTACAGATGAAACCTGCGCCGAGTGCTTTTCTTATTGCGGCAAGGTTTCGCCAAAGGATAGCGATTATCGCGGGAAATTTTCGGGTGAGTTCGTATGTCAGAAAAGATTTTACTCATCGATGACGAGCTGAACAACCTTGCCGTATTGCAGGCGAGATTGCGGGCAAATGATTTTGAGGTTTTCACCTGTGATGACCCATTGCGTGGCATAGAGTTATCGCAGCGTTTAGAACCCGACCTAATCTTGCTCGATGTGAACATGCCGCAAATGAGCGGTTTTGAGGTTTGCCGTCGCATAAAGGGCGATTTTTCCACAGCAAATGTGCCTGTGGTCATGCTCACCTGCCTCGACGACATATCACACAAACTCCAAGGTTTCGATGGCGGCGCCGACGACTATCTCGTAAAAGACCAAATCGATTACCGCGAAATTTCGGCACGCATACGTAGCATTTTACGTCGCAACCGCGCCAGCCGAAATGCGAACCCACTTTCGGGTTTGCCCGGCAACGACGAAATAATGCGCACTATCAACGATAACATCAATGCCGGCGCAATTTTCTCGGTAGGCTATGTCGATATTGACAACTTCAAACCGTTTAACGACCGCTATGGCTTTTCAAAAGGTGATCAGGTCATCTTGCTTGTTGCCCGTGCTTTGCGCGATGCCATCAAAGAACGTGGCACAAAAAACGATTTCCTCGGGCATATAGGTGGCGATGATTATGTTCTCATCGGCGATGCATACAAAATTCGCGATGTTGCCGAACATGCAGTTTCAACTGTAATAAAAGATGCCCCCAAATTCTACGACGAAACCGACAGACTTCAACACGGCATTAGCGGCTTAGACCGCCACGGTGTGAAACGATTTTTTCCGTTCTTCGGCATCACTATCGCCATCGTCGATGTGAACCCCGCTCGAGGCGGTGTTAGCGCCGATATTATCGTCGAATATGCGTCCAAAATCAAAAAAGTGCTCAAAAACGCTGGCGGCAACAACTTCGGTGGTTATGAAGTGCTCACGCACACGCAGTAGCGTGTTATCAGAGGCTACGCCTCCTGTTTTAGACGGTTTTGGTTTCTGCTTTTGGAGAGGTTTTTAGAGGTTCAAATAGAGGTTTTTAACCAGAGCTTTTTGGCACTATAGGCGAGATGAGCGGTCAGTATAAAAAGCTCGCAAAGTTCAAAAAAACTGTGATTTGTAATTGGATATGAAAACAAGCTCATTGAAAATAAATTTTGCGCTTTTTGCGGTAATATTTTTTGCCTCAACACTCATGGTTGGTGCGGGCTGCGCTGCATATTTAGAGTATCCCGAAAACTCGCCCGAACGTCTCTATTATAATGCAGCCGATAAACTCTCCGACCACCAATTCGATGCCGCACACAGAGAATACTCTGCTCTGCTCGAAAAGCATCCGCGCTGGAAACATGCTGATGAGGCACTTTACAAAAAAGGTTATCTCGAGGTTTATCTCAACAAATACAGCGATGCTCAGAAAAGCTTCGAGGACTTGGTAAAAAACTACCCCAAAAGCGTTTGGCGCTTCGATGCGTCTATGTGGGGAGGGCTTTTAGGTGAATATAACGTCTGCGTTGCCACCGAAAAAAAGCTCAAAGACGCAGCAAAGAAAAGCACTCCAAAAGCGCAACCCAAAGATTCAAAAGAACTTACAGACAGAATCGAAAAGCTCGAATCCGAAAATATCGAGCTA
>CAYUDB010000032.1:0-16523 GCA_964443405.1 uncultured bacterium
GTCTGAAACTTCAACTGTGATATTGACCACGCCTTCTTCGGTAATTGCAGATGGGAATGTATAGCGAACTGTGGAACCCGACACATCGAGAAGCGGGTCGCCATAAATTGCATTGAAAGTCGAGCCACCCGGAACAGAGGCTGCAAGGCGCAATGTGCTCCAATCAACTCCGTTGGAATCGGTTATGGTCATCACAATAGATTCCATTGGGTTACAAGAAACAACAGAATTGCGTGTAGGTGCAGTTGGGTGCACAGTAGGACCCCCAGATTCGAGCGCAAAATTCCAGCAATGGCGCAAATGGTTTGGCGGACAAACAGTAGCTCTATCGTCGAGGTCGATGCATACTTCTGTTGTGTCGAAAATTCGGATACCGGTAATCGAGAGGTCAAAAATAAGCGTATCAGCATGCCAAAAAACCGATGTGCCATCGTGTGGATAAGGTGGCGGCGTGCCGTTTAGTGTGAAAACTGCTGATGTCGGGTTCACTCCGGCAGGGGTATCAGTTATGCGTGCCCAAATTCGCGGAGAAATAACATCGATAAGTGAACCTGGTGTTGGGTAAACAGTTCCAATTGCAGGCGCATTCCAGTCCACACGGAAAAATGTTGTTCTCGGCATGGGAATCTGAACACCTAGTGAGTCGCGAAGCATGATTATCGTTACCGTAACGCTATCGCCATGCGACACAGCTGCTGGCAAAACAAAATGCACAGTGTCAAAATCGGTTCGCGTAGCACCAGGAATAAATCGCAAACTCGCATGAGGATAGGATATTGTAACCGGAGCACCTGTGTTCACTGAGTATTGTAGTTGCAAAGTGGATATGTCCACAGAGTTTGAGTCGAATGTGGTGAAGGCGAGCGTGCAAGCATGGCAAGATATCGCTGAGCCAAAACCAGGTGAACGGAATGCAATCTCAGGACCACCACGGCTGTAATAGTATGAAAAACATGTTCTGCCCAAGAAATTGTTGAAACCGTACGTAGCATCGCTCAAAGTATCAGATGCACGAATGAGACAAATGTAAATACTGTCTCCAGATAGAAGCGGCACACCACAATCAGCGAGGTTCATATACGCAGTATCACGCAGCGAATATCCTGCAGTGCCCCAAGATACACATGGCTCAAAACCATGAATTGTATCGATATAGGACGTGGCACCACCGCGACGAATTTTTACCTCAATGGCAGTTGTATCTTCAAGTATAAATGAACACGAATCCAAAATCTCGAGCGCAACAGAATCGTCGGCAAGTATCATACCGTCGAGTGGAAAATGGAAACCGAGTTCGGGTGGGAAGATATCAACATAGTAACGGAAAGAAACAGGTGTCATCGCATTACCAAGAGAATCACGAGCAGAAGCAATTGTAACATAAGCTTCGCTACACATGCCCGTGAATATCGCATCAAACGGAACAGGACCACAATATTGATGCGTTGCAGAACTATATGTGCCCATCACAGGTGAAGAACCGTTAACTGTTAGCACTATCGAAAGTGTGTCCATTGGCACAGCATCGGTAAATTGAACGCACACCTCTGCTCCACCAGCCATGGCAATAGTGGCGTCATCTGCGGGAACAACGAGATCTGCCACAGGCGGACGGTTATCTATACGATAAAACCAGCACATGGGTGTGTCGATATTGTTCGGATCACAAACCAAAGCCGAATCGATAAGTCGAGTTATGCAAAAAGTAACCGAATCGAGGTAAGAGAAAGCATCCGTGGGGCGCAATTGAATTTCGTGACCGCTTATTACAGAATATTCTGCAGTTGAAAGGTTACGTGGGGCAGCTGCATTTTTGCGCATACTAATGGTCATACCCGTAAAATTCAAACCTGCAAGAGAATCGTAAACAAATACTCGCCCTAACGGTAATGTGCCCGTAACAAATGAACCCGATGGCGGCACTAGATCGGTAACCACAGGACCTTCAGTGTCGATAACCCAATCCCAGCTTACCGGTGAGGAAATCGAGTTTCCAACTATGTCCCACAGTTCCAAAAGTGTTACCGTCAAAAGTGTGCCAGAAGCATACGGACCAGGGCGGAAACATACGATAGTCGAATCGGAAGGATCTCGATGCAAGCCAGTAGCAGTGTCGTAAACTGTGGAATTTGCTTGGACAATGAGATGCGATGTGGAAAAATCAATGCCGTATCTATCTACAAGACGGAGACATACATTTGGTGTATCGCAGCTTATGTATTGAATGCTTTCAGGTGGAGTAACAACAGTTACACGTGGCGCCGTATAATCGATATAGAATGTCCAACATGTGTCATGCTCGTTGATATTCGGTGGTGTGCAAATTTTAATGTTGTCGAAAACACGTGTAACACAAACTGTAACAGAGGTTTCACTCGGCACAGAAGTGAGTGGATATCTCACTCGTACAGAGTCGGCAAATGGTGTAATTGTAACACCAGGCGATGTGGATGTGAGATTTATCGGTGATCCACCGCCAATGCGGTAATTGAAATAGATGCTATCCTGTTTCACGCCCGCACCGGTATCGACAACTGTGAAGCCGATAGTTGGTGTAGCTGTGGTAAGAAAGCTTGCCGGAGCAGGGACAACATTTCGCACAACAGGTGGTATGGTATCTCTACACACGTTGACTCGAATTGTATCAGATGACGGACAACCATAAATATCTTTCACAGGAGGCAGCTTTATCAAAAAGCACTCGGTGCCCATCATGAACAGGGAATCGGAAGGAGGTGTGAGATAAAACGTGCCGGATAGCGGCGTAAAAGGTGTGCCAAAGCGACGATACCGTACACTACTTATGCCACGAACAGACGGAATAACCCAGTTCGGATCAAGTCCTTCGTCATCGGAGTAGTTCACAGGGACTTCGAATGTCGTACAATTTACGTAGATCATGGTATCTGAGCCAGTGGCAAGTGCAGCCATAGGTCCTATGCCGCTAAATCGCGGCACGGTAAAACTAACTGTATCATCGAAATCTGGCACTTCCACTTCCGGAGACTCTCCATGGAACATGGCACGACCAGTAAAACCTGTGGTGCTAAGAGTGGGTGGAATATGCAAAATCCATGTAATTGGAATAATAACATCGGGAACAAGACTATCAAATTCAAAGCATGTGGGTGAAACTCTGTGCATACCCCAGGTTATGGAGTCGGCAGTAGGTGGAAAGACAATGGAACTCACCGAGACAGGTGAATCGACAGTGAGGCATATGCGCGAATGGTAAATTGTGGATGCAGTAGGGTGGTCTTGGCTTATCATGGTAAGAACATCGACAAGTGTGTCAACCATGCAGTTATCAACGCCAATTTCGGGGAACGAAACACTCACATTAAGGACATCGGTAATAGGCACGCATTTAGAAAAACCATAATAGGTAACAATGCGTCTTTGCCTATCGGTGGGCACTGCTATGGGATCCCATTGAGCCATAAAACCTATATCGCCCGATGGACCACCTATCCAAGAATTCCAAATTGTGCTGTCGATACACGTCATGGCGATTCTTGGTCGCGTGGCATGTTCCATAGTGTTTCCTATGGCAAAAAAGTCTGGTGGAGTGGCGTCGCCACCGCGCAAAATACCACGAGCAGTGATGGTTGTCGGTATGCAAGATGTTGCGGAAGATGCTTCCCAATATGATGGCACCGGTGCGCGAAAAAGTTGGTTCGTGGGCGTATAACGACCACCTATAAGGACATTGGGCCAGTCATTGTCGGCAATTTTCACATCTTGGTTTATGGTGAGACCTATGTTATGTGTAAAAATATCGTTGTTGTAAATTGTGTACTGTATGCGCGCAAAACCAGAGGTGTCTTCACCAAGGCGTTTGAAAACTGGCAGAAGCACCTGTTCGATTTCGATAAAACCACCTGTGCCCGTGTTAATAATCCAACGTGTTACAATTTCGGTTTGCCCTTCAGATGGATTGAAGCGCAAAGACGAGCCTGCATAATAGTTGTTGAGATTATAGGAGATTACGGGTGAACCGCATATAGGCGTTGGTGCAAAATAGTTCACATAATATGTGCCGTCGATGATGATGGACAAGAACAGACCAGTGACACTACTAGGCCAGTGATAGTTCGTCGTGAGCTTTTGGTAACCAGGCGAGGTATTGCCAACAGACCATTGTCCACGGCAGATAAGACTGCCAGACGTATCCATAACTTCAATACGCACAGGGTGATCGGTTCGCTGAGTCCAGTAATCGCGTTTACCTGGTCCCGTAAGGTTCAAGCCGGCATCGCCGAAAATACAAGCCGCACAAAATAAGAAAAGCGCTAGCAAAGCACTATTCCTGTTACTCATAGTATTATGCCTCCTAAATATTTTCCTATTAATAAGTTGACCTTTTGGAGCCAACACATTTACAAATCGATTTCTATGGTTTCGAGGTTGCAGAATTTGGTCTGCAAAAACTTTTCGCCTACCTTTATGAATTTTTCGGGCGAATCGGTTACAAAGAGTTTCAGTTCACCTTTTTTGCGTGTTGAAAGCGCATGTTCGGTTGTTAGAAGTGTTTTTAGATCTGCGGCAAGTGAGGATGCCGAATCGATTATTGCCACATTTGTACCAGCGACATCTGCTATAGCATTTTTAAGTAGAGGATAATGGGTGCAGCCTAAAACCAAAGTATCAACACCCTTTTCGAGTATTTCGCAAATGTAATGCTCCACTATGCTTTTAACGATGGGTCCTTCGAGCCAACCTTCCTCGGCAAGTGGCACAAAAAGTGGGCAGGCTTTGGCAAAAACCTGCGCAGAAGCAGAAATCTCAGTAATTGCCCTTTGATATGAGCCAGAGTTTATTGTGCCAACAGTTCCCAAAACTCCGATTTTACCGTTGCGTGTAGCTTTCACTGCTTCTGCCGCGCCTGGGGTTATAACTCCGATAACTGGCACTGCCAACCATCGTTGAAGTTCATCGAGAGCGACAGAAGATGCAGTATTACAAGCAACAACAAGGATTTTCACGTTGAAACCCGCAAGGAAACGAGCATTTTGCAGCGCAAAACGCCGCACTATGCCTGCCGACCGCGGTCCGTAAGGATATCTGCCGGTGTCGCCAAGGTATATTACATCTTCCCCAGGCAGGCAGTTTAACAGTTCTCGCACAACTGTAAGTCCACCAACGCCTGAGTCAAAAACACCAATCGGAAAATCCACAAGTTTTTTCATAATACTAATCAGGTCAAAATAAATGAAACAAAAAAAATATCAACAAAAAAGCGGATTACTCCGCCTTTTTGTTCACTTTTTTATCTTATCAAAACAAGCTTGCATGTGTACAATTTGTTTTGCGCGTAAATTTTTGTAAAGTAAACGCCCGAACCATCGATGTTTTCGCGTGGTTTCCATACTATTTTGTTCATGGAGCTTGCAGTTTTGGCAAAGTTTTTCGAAAAAACTGTTCGCCCTGATATATCGAAAATTTTCAGCTCAAAATCTGATGGTTCATCGAATTCGATTGTGATCTCAGTGCTTGAATTGAAAGGGTTGGGACAAGCATTAAGTGCAATTCTCGGGCACAGTTTATCGGTTTCGGTAATGTCGAGTGAAGTGATAAAACTCGCGTAAACAGTTTTCGCTCGGTTCGCATTCGTGGTAAAATCGGAGAGATTGCTACCTGCAACTATTGCAAAAGCAACGAAAGTATCGTCGTGTGCGGGCAAATTGAAAACACCAAGCACGTTCATAAGTGACCAGTCTTTTGCTGTTGTGCCGCGTGTCGCAGAATATGTGCCCGTAAGAAAATTCCATTTAACAAGGTCAGTCCAACCCATACCAGATGTTTCGTAAACATATGTTGGGTTGTCAACTGCGCTTGCTCGAATATACCCCGATAAATTCACTACTCCAAAATATGGTCCCGATGTGGAATGATACATGTAACTCCAGCTCTGTGAAGCATCTACATAAGCATAATTTGTGTCGTATGGGTCGATGTCGAAATCGGCATAAAATGCCGCATGAAGGTTCGTTATTGGCGAAGACAGGCGGTTTTTTATGCGCATGTAGAAAATTATGAAGTCGTTATTTGGTGAAGTGCGCCATTGATAGGAATATTGCTCCACAATAACTGCGTTCAGTGAATCGATATATTGGGTAAACCCATTTCTATCGCCAATGTACCCGGGCGTGTAAAGTTTTATTGTGTCGAGCGGATAGAAATCATCTCCCCCATTTGCCACATAAGATGAACTATTGGAAAGCATAAGCTCACCTATGTAAAGCACATTTGAGCTGTCGGATGACCAGGGCCAAGCCATACCACCCGGATTTGCCACAGTAGCAAAATTGGTTACGCTCAAAAGCAATGTAGCTAAAGTATCGTGAAACATGGCTTTATATGGATATGTGCCAATTCTAAATTGAAACGAGTCGGGATGATTGAAACCTTCTGCATCGGAAATTGTAAAGTAAACCATGCATTTTTCGCCATAAAGCGACAGTGCGCTCGCCGAAAGGATAACATAGTCGGAAGTATTGTTACGCGACACACCTGCAGCCATATTACCGAAATTACTCGCCCCATCAACGATTGCTATGTGCGGATTCGAAACCGATGTCACATCGACACGCACGTTCGGAGCTAAAAGAGAACCACTGTTTCGCAAATAAAAGACAATGCGCCCACTTTCGCTTGGGTCGATGTTTCTGTCGCCATCGCCTGTAACAACGTCGTCAATGCGAACAGAATCGAAGGAAACCGCCTTGCCCGAAACAAAACCTAAAGCACTATCTGCATCAATGCGACCTGCGCCAGAATTATTATCACGTCCTGAGGTGGAAATGTCCTTTGCAGTGCGTTCGAGAAGCGAATCGATTTGACGCGGTGTCAGTGACCCATTTTTTGAAAGCAAAAGTGCTACCACACCTGCGGTCAATGGACAGGCAAATGAAGTGCCATCAACATAACCGTATGTCGAGTTCCAAACTGTGGTGCGGACCAATGCACCTGGTGCTGCAATATCGGGTTTTATGAGCGTATTTGGCGAAACATAATCGGTGTAAGTAACTGTATTCCATTCTGTTGGTCCTCGAGAACTAAATGATGCTACAGCATCAGCAGCAGTTGTGGCACCAATTGAAAGCACAGGTCCCGCTGGTGAAGATTCGGCGGCACGGTACCATGGCGGTGGGATATCGGAAGGCGAGGAAATATCATATGGTGCAGAATAGTGCCCGCCCGAGCCATTGCCATTACCTGCTGCAACACAAACAGTTATGCCAGCAGATCCAAATATATTTGTAACGTAATAGCGATACCAATTTTTCACACTAGAAGTTGGATATGAACCATAGCTCATGCTTATAACGTCTGCACCTTTTTCGAGGGCATAATCGAAAGCAGAAGCTTCGTCTGCAGAACCGGCAAAACTGGTGCCGTTACCAATGCGCAATGCCATGACTTTGGCACCCGGTGCGCTACCTGTGCTCTCACCGCCAGAACCATCGCCCACAGCCATGCCCGCGCAGTTTGTACCATGATGCACATCAGAAGGATTGTCCATAGGGTCGCCATCGTCATTGTAAAAATCGTAACCGTAATAGTCATCGGTGTAGCCGTTTCCATCATCGTCGATGCCGTTAGAAGGTGTTTCGCCCGAATTGTGCCACATGCGATTTCGCAGATCGGCATGATTATAGTCGATGCCGGTATCGATTATTGTTATGAGGACGCCAGTGCCGTTATAACCCGCAGCCCAAGCATCATCTGCGTCGATTTTTGACACATGCCATGTCAATAGTGCTGGTTCGCGCATAGAAGATGTCACAATAGAAAAATCTGCTGGGGCAACGCAAAGTGCTTTGTATGCTTCGTGTTCCAACAAGTTTTCGTAATTGTGCGTTATCATAAACCTTGCACGTAATGGCTCATTTGGCAAAATTTCGCGCACGCCATCACAAACCGCGAGAAGTTCTGCAGCATTTTTTGTGAGTTTTGCCGAAAAGGAAAAACCGCCAAAAAGCACACGCTCGAATTCAAGTTCTCCGTTATGTTCGAGCTGAGATACAACTTGCGAAATACGTGAGTACGCTATGTCGAAATTCTCGCGCAGAAGCTGGGTGGCAAGTTTTTTGCGATGCGAACCAGCAGGTAAACTTTCGAGCATAGCACGTTCTTGTGTCCAATTCTGCGTCTCGTGCATCCACACGATGACGTCAAGCTTTGTGTCAGTATCGACAGCTGCAAATTTCTCGGCACTTTCGGGTGAAAGTATGCCACCCAAAACTATCGAGAAGGTTATCAAAAAGACGAAAATCAAGTATTTTTTCATGCCAACCTCCACAAAAAAGGGGGATATTCCCCCATTAACAACCGTAATCGATTATTTGTCGTGCACCAAAAAATTTGGGCTTTCTGTATGAGTTATCTGTTTTCATGGCATTGTCAAATATATGCAAAACATGCATTTTTGCAAGTTTTTTCAATGGTCGATGCAACGAGTTTACGTAGTAAAAAGCCTACCAAAATTTTGGTAGGCTCGTTTATCAGCTTATTGAAAATATCCTGACACTCGCTGTGTTCACAAAAAAATACTAACCATCTATTATTGCAGACTTCGTCGGTCTTGCAAAGGAACTTATCATACAAACATCGATATCAAAAAGCGCGATTATCATCACTTAGCGCTATTGAAATGAGTTAACCACCTATCAGCAAGCTTCGCACGTCAAAAGAGATTAACAGAATTACGCAAGCTTAGCCATTAATGATAACGCACCACTATTATGCCGCATCGAATGAGATTAACCACAGAACTCTCTGTGGAGGCATATTTGAGATTAGCGTACAACCATTACCTGACGGCTGTATGTTCCACGACCTGTGGAGACACGGAAAAGATACACTCCTGAAGGAACAGGTGCGCCGTATTCATCTTCGAGATTCCAACGGAAATAATGTTCATCTACTTCGAGTGTGCCTGTATGCAAGTTTTTGACAAATTTGCCGTGAATATCGTAAACATCGACGTCAATATCTTGCGCACCGGTAAGCACATTAACTTTTATGCTCGTGCCGCCATTTGTGGGATTTGGATATGGTGCACCTAAAATCATGTGAGTAGGCAAAACCTTGCGGCTTTCGTTAATGCCGGCATATGGATAGCCCTTACCGTAAAGATGCGACACAATGTAAAAATCGTAACGCTGCATCCATTGCTCTTCCCAACGCATGAAAACTGCCAAGTCGGATATGGGTCTGCCTACACCTGTGTGCTCCCATGTGGTATTCTGGATTAGTGCAAGATCGGAGAACACTAGAAAATCGGGGCACAATTCCGGGCGACCAAATGACACTCCCATGCCAAGAGCCGATGAAGTATCGGCAGCAGTTTCGAAAAACTTCCAATAAACAGGAACATCAGACCCTACGAAACGTCTTTCAAAAAGAACAGATTCGCCAGGTATCAGTATGATTGGATTGGTGTTATTGCCAATTTGTATATCGGCAAAATAGGAAATTCCTACGAGAGCACTATCGATTATGTCGTGGTAATATGTGTATTCGATGAAGAAAAAGCCGTCAAGCGAATCGATATCAGGGTCATTGTAGAATTTTTCCCACATGCGGTTACCACGAAGGTTAAATTCGATGGAAAGCACGTTATCGGTTATGTCGGCGGAATCGCGAAGAGTAAAAAATTCCACACCTGGTACGGAATCGTTGCAGATAGGTGTACCATTGTAGCGCACACAAAAACGAGTGTAGGCAGGGGTATCGGGAAAACCTTTGATGAGTGCAGTGCCACCACGTTCGAGGTCGCCCATAGTGAATTTGCCGCTAGCGGCATCGAGAACGACTGCCACCACACCATTAGAAAAAGATACTGTTTCTATTGCAAAACAAACAAACACATACAGAAAAACTACCGGCAGAATTTTTCTCATTTGTCATCTCCGCTTGTGGGAAAACTTCCTTCGACAGATACCTTGAAACCAAGCTCCGGCGTACCTAGGTAGTCGGGCGACGCGTTGATAGTCCAACCGGCACCGCCACGAGCGAGCCTCAATACGTTTATTACGCTAATTAAACGATCAATTGCTGCTATGCCAAGTGCAATTTTCGTATTGCGTTCATATTTTTCGGCAGAAGTGCGCATATCGTAAAATTGTAATTGTTTTCCGGTATCGCGCCAACGCCAATTCCATTCGTCGGTTGCGGGAATTAGTGCATCGCGATTTTCGGTAGTTACCAAAAGGTAATAGTTGTAAAAATCACGGCTTTCATACAGCGAAACCGTCTTGAAAAATTCATCATCCTTGCCGTAAACGTTTACACCTGCGTATTTTGAGGCAAAAGCCTTATACTGGTCGGTGGTAAACTTGTCGCTGTATGCATTGTAAGCAAATGCAGTCCAAATAGCACCCTCTGCAACGAAAAATGGCACCGCAGAACTGTGTGCACCTAAATATGTTTCACCCGCTCCGGGCAAAAGCACCGATAAACACACAGCTAAAGTGACGTTTTTTCGTTTGCCTGCTGTTTTATCTTCGGCAAAACTCGTGCCCGAAAAAATTTTCTCGGCGTTCGCTACGCCGATTATAGCTAAAATCGTAAGTATCAATTGCAAATCTTTGCGCATTTTTGCCTTTCTACAGAATTCGAAGCGGGCACCGCAAAACGCGATGCCCGCATTCGAGTTTTCTATTCGGCGGGAAGCGAAAGCACACCCGCAGGAATGTTTGTGAATATCAGATAACCTTTGCCGGGCTGCAACATTGTAGGCACAACAAAAGCACCAGTCTCATAACCAAAATGGCTGATGATAACGCCACCAGGTATACTAAGCGCGGTAAGCGGTTGCGCTGTAGCTGTGGCACCAATGAGATTCCAACCACGCGCAACAGGGCGGCTGTAACTATCGACGCGAACACCTACAACAGGCAAAATTACATCGTCGAGCGAGAACACCCAATACCCTTGACCAGGCTCAACGCGTTCGGCATAGAAGAAGCTACTTGAAAAAGCGTCAATACCATAAGGACCTGCCAAAACTCCCGGGAAAATCGAATTCGGCGAACCAGACGGGCTATGAACAGGTATCGATACTAAGTTCCAACCACGAACAAGCGATATGGAAGAGTTCTCAAAACCGGGCAAAGTCCAGGTTATGGTGAGGGTTTCGCCAGGTGCTGCGTAATAATCGGTATCGGCGCGCATGTCGAGAAGTCCGTTGAGTGAATAGATGCCCTCGTCAAACGCATATGGATTCCAGTGAACGTAAAGACCAGAAGCTTCACCAATAACCGCTTTCCATACGTTTACCGGGTTCATGTCTTGTATGCTGCGTTGCAAACGACGCAATGTGGGATTGTCGGCATCGTTGAGCTCAAACCAAACTGCGATTTCGGATGGCGGCGGTGTAACATGAACTATGTCGTATGTGGCATCGTAGAGATCGCGTGCTGTTGGTGAATTACCGAAAGCCAATGTCTTATCGCGCTTTACACCAGAAAGATCTGTAAATGTAAGCACTTGCATCCAAGGTTGTGGATCGTAATCCACTGCGATAAGCCCATTTTCCCAGCTCGTGGTCATAAGATCGGTTGAGATAGCATCGATTTTGAGTGGACTGAAATCGCCACCCATGGCGCCACAGTCAAGAACAAATTTCACATAGCCAACGGTATCGGAGGTTATGAAACCACGTGTCGCCCAGTTTATATCGATGCGCCATCTGGTATCGGCACCAGTTAGCACTGCTGACGAAATGGCAGGACGTAGAGCCGAACGGAATTCTATCGGGTGAATTATGGAGCTATTAATGCTGAAATCTATCGACATGCGCAACGCCAATGGCAAGTATTTTTCAAGTATGACAATCGGCACGTCAAGTGTTTCGCAAGCTGCGGCAATTGTTTCGGGGAAAGCAACCATTATACTACCAGCCGATGCTATGCTAAATTCACATGTGTCGATGCCCCAATTGCAGAAGGAATCGGGCATGGATACTATGAGCAATGCTCTATCACAAACAACAGGTTCTGGCGACCATCTAATAGGCGATGAGATAGTGAAAGAATCGACTCCTGCACAATAATCGACATAAACTTTGCCAGGTGTTGTTGCAGCATCGTGAAGATCGGTCAAAAGCCAGTCGAGCGATATTGTATCGCCATAAATAACCGTATCGGGAGGACAAATTGCCGATATAACCGGTGGTTTTGTATCGAGCATGTTTATTATTTCGACGTATTCGGGCGACGACGCCAAACCTGTGAGTTTGACCTTGATGCGGAAATTGTCGGCTTCATAGTTTGGCAAATCGGTAGATGCTATCCAGTCGAAACAATGCGTGCCTGCCTGAATATGTGCTCCCAAATCGTTTGTGGCGTTTTCGAATGTGGTTATCGGCGCATTCCAAGTGGAACCGGCATCGGTGCTCGCAATAACTTCGATTGTACCCGGATCGCCACGCAGTGTATAGCAAATTTCCACAACATTTCTGCCATCGCAATTGGCTTCTGGTGTGAACAAACCCGATTGCAAATACTGCATGTGCACCGTAACCGAATCGATACCAACACAGTCGGTCGTGTCACTCACAGATAGAACAAACGTTGTAGTTGTTTCTATAACTGCTGTTGGTGTATGAGAATGTGGATCGGAAATCGAAGATGCTGGGGTACTAGTCCAATGATACATGAGGATATCTTCACCAAGTTCCCAGTGCACTTCTGATGTAAGTCCAACAGTTGTAGTTGGATGAACAACAAAATCACTCGCGCCAACTGTAGCGGAAATACTGTGCACTTCGGGAATATCGACGCAATAGGTGTCGGTAACTGCGATAGAATCTTCGGCAGATACGATGATGACTTCGAAGCATTGAGTTGTGCCAAAAGCTTCAGGCAACGCTTCAATTTGCCAGTTGGCAACTTGCGAACCACCAAAACCACCTATGCGTGTGAAAGTTGCAGGGTTTGGATCTCCACCGACATAACGCAATCCAGTGCCGGTCAAATCGATAAATGCAACTAAGTTGTGAATGTCGAGCATGGTGCCGTTTTGCATTGTGAGTGAGAATGGTATGGGATTTGGCACGACATCGGAACAAGTGGCATCGAGCGGCGATATGTAGAGGTCGGAACGGAAAACATCCTCGACATAACCAATTCCATAATAAGTTACAAAAATAACCGAGTCGCCTTCACAAATGTTACGAGGATACCATTTTACCATTGTGGCTGTGTCCCAACCAAAGGAGTCGCCAACATAAGCTGCCCAAGCGGGATCATCCCAGTCTTCGGTGTGCGAGCCGGGCCAAGGACCATACCAGAAAACATCGGGCGGCGTTACAACTTCATAGCCGCGCAAAATACCCGTTGCAACAATGTCACCAACAGCGGGTGGAAAAGAAGTTTCGTATGCATGCCAAATTGGTGGAATACCACGAACTGTGTCGGAAAGAAAGAACATTTCGGAATAGCCGGTATAGCCAAATGCAGTTGCAATTGGTGCACCATCATTGGAATCGAGCATGGTATCGTAATAGACCATGGCACCCACATTGTGGCAAGCACCATCAGCGGGTTTCATAACCGCTTTAAAACGAATCTGCTCGCTCAAACCCGGAGTGGAACCCAACGATACCGGAACAATTTCCTGACGTATATAGACACCATGCCAGTTGTTCCAAATACTAAATACTGTATCGCCTCTCATGAAATTTGAGCTAGTGCTGGGCAAGGACTCGGAAGTTTTTTCGGAATATCCATCGACGTAATACATAGTCCATTCGGTGCCAGGAGTTGAGGGCCAGCTGAAAGTGAGCTTAACGTAAGAACCGCCACCTAAAGGATCGCCACCTTCATCAAATTCACCAGCGGTCTCGCTGACTTTCGCAGCAACATAACCGTTTCCGGTCGTCCACAGAAGTTCTTCGAGATCGTGAGAAGTTTCGGTGCCACCGCGAACCGCACGCATATACCTCACTTTCCAGTCGAGATAACCCGCAGGGTCGATGTGTCCATCGGGCATTTCGGCGATAAGACGCGCGATTTCTTCGGCGTCGGCACCAACGGGACTATCGGCGGCAAAAACAATCATAGCGCCAAAAGTACACAAAATGGCGCATAGCAGCAGTACTTTATTCATAAGTCACCCCCAAAATAATTTTCTCAATCAAGCAAATATAGATATGTGCCGCGCTTACGCAAGCATCTTAATTAACTTTGCGGCACAATACGCAAAACTACCAAGTGACGGTGCAGATAAGTTTTGGTGTAGGTTCGCCACTTTTTGAAAGTGCGATATAAGGTTCTATACGAACACTTTGCACACCAGAAAACCCTTCATAAAGCTTATCGTTAGTTTTCTTTGTTGTTATGGCAGCATCGAAAGCCGAGACAAGATGGTTAACAACAATAGCGCCAATGAAATACTTAGCTGTGGTGTATTGACTGTTTGCATCGGCACGCATTTTCATGTATTTGTCGCGCTTTTCCGATTCGACAGATTGAAACAGACGCACGCAAGCTTTGTGAACTTCGGAACCGTTTTGCGAAAGCGCTATGTTGTATGTGGAATCTTTGAGCATTTCGTAATCGTCGCGGGAAATAATATCACTCCAACCAAGCGCAAACCAATCGTATTTGCCTATCATCTCGTAATACTGCTGAGTATTAGTCTCGGGCAAAATCTCAATGCCAAGTTCGGTAGTATCTTCGATTGTCAGCATTGAGTCGTACCATTCGGTGAAAACACTGCGCACCCAATAAGAATCGGCATACGCACGAAAGCCACTTTCCTGATCGTTATATTTGCCGTTGTAATACAAAAAACCGCCCCAACAGGCAAGCTCTGCAGCAAAGAAAACCCCGCTTTTCACATACGATTTTGCATACAGTTCGCCGGCACCAGGCAACAAAAGTGAGAATAAAAACGCATTACGCACAGATTTTATCCCCGAGCTTGAAAATAGCTCGGGGTTTTCTTGTGCTGTCTCTCCTTTTTGCGCAAGGTTTTTGACTGTCAGATCGGCAGGGAGAGATATTTGAGCAAAACATGCCATCGAAAAACCAAGCACTATTGCGAGTATCGTTTTTTGTGTGCAAAACATTTTATCCTCCATTGAACCTTTATAAATAACTATCTGCTAAAAACAAATCTGCTTGTTGATTGCAATTCAATTTCCATCAGCCTATTCCAAAATCGACACATTATTGTCGCCAAGTTTCCAGTTTCAATATCCATATTGACCGGATTCAAACACTGCGCGCGTTGCATTTATTCGATAACAACTGTACCATGCTAAATTGTTTCCAAACAATAAAGTAGTTGCAAAAAATCATCGGACAACAGCAACTACGTGTCGATTGATGGATTTTGTGCCTGCAATATTTACCTCAAGAACTGCGATATAAAGTCCTGTAGCGATGCCAGTTAGATCCCATGCTACTTCATTTGGAAAATTCGATGTCACTGTGCCAGAAAATTTCGTGACAAGCGAATTTGCTTCGTCAAAAATTTTCAACGTGTATTCGCCCTCATGTGCCGTCGAAAAGCGAAAATACGTGAGCGATTTCGCAGGGTTTGGATAATTGTAAAAACCGGCAATGTCGTCATCGACACACTGAACAAAGCCTTCGGTGGTGGAAATTACACGGTTAAAATTTGCACCATAACCAAATTGTGCCCATGCAGGCGACTCGGTGATGTTGAAACCACCCCAGCAAGCGAGTATGCCCTCAAGTGAACCTACCGCAAGCTCATATACGCCATCACCATTAAAATCTCCAAACGCTGGCGACGCAATAGAAACACCAGTCGCAATAGGGTAATCATTGAGTGCATCTCCACTCTTACCATAAGCATAAAGCTTTGCAGCAGAAGATGCTATGAAAATTTCACCGTTAGCATCGATGCATGGTTCAGCAGAAAGTGTGTCAAAAGGCAAGCGCAGTGGAAAGTTTTCGACAAGAGCACCATTTTTGTGATAACAATAAAGTAACGTTTCGGCAGTAAAACATACACGTCCGTCGAAGATTACAGGCGCAGATGGGCGAGCATTTAGTTCCACAGGAAAACCTGCGAGCATATCGCCGCGCAAATTGAAAGCTAAAAGCGCACCGGTAGCATCACCCCAAGCCGAAATTTTACCAGCAGTTATAGCTGTGTGTATGGATATATCGGACGCTGAAAGCTCGGTGCCACAAGTAGCATAAACAATCGTATCATCGTCCGAAATTGCTACTGCCGGAAAACGCAGATCACCGGCGGGTAAATCGAGTGCAAGTTTTTGTGTGCCTGCAAAATCATAAACGAAAAATTTCCCGCGAGCTTGTTGCGCCAAAATTCCTATTGTGTTGTTGCTCAAAACAAAAGCACCAGCATACTCACCGCGCAAATTCGTTGACCATAAAAAATCTGTGCCCGAAAGCGCGTAGAAATTGCCTAATTCGGTGCCCACAAAAATTTCGCTTACGCCATCACCGTTCAAATCGAAAAGCAGAGGCGGCTTATCTATCGCGCCACCGAGGTTCATAGGGAAACCTGCCACA
>CAYUDB010000033.1:0-16012 GCA_964443405.1 uncultured bacterium
AGGTCATGTCATACGTTTGCCAGCGCATCTTATTCAATGGGCAAGAAAATATTCTCGTGCATTTCAACAACTTTCCCAAGAACTTGGTCGCGAGCCTGAGACAAATGAAATAGCAGAATATCTTGATATATCTCAAAATGAAATAGATACGCTTTTACAAGCCCTGCAAGGACAAGTCTCCCTCGATAAAAAGGTCGGTTTCTCTGAAGATTCGCGCACTTTGGCAGATTTCATTGAGGATGACAAATCAACTCCCCCATCTCTGATGGCAACATTAGCAGTGTTACAGAACGAAATTGATAGAATACTAACGTCTCTCACCAAAAGAGAAGCTGATGTTATAGCATTGCGTTTTGGTTTACGAGACAATTATCCTCGAACACTCGATGAAATCGGAAGAATGTTCAACCTCTCACGCGAAAGAATTCGGCAAATTGAAAATCGTGCACTAGCAAAATTGCGCCATCCTTCACGCGCACGCGTATTCGAAGCGTTTTTAAATGACTAATCCCCTATAATGCTGTTCAAGTTACATGTTTTATTTTAAAATTGCAAAACACACCGCCGAATACCGTGCAACTAAAATACACGTATTAGCGTTTCTAGTTGGCGC
Source organism: uncultured bacterium (assembly GCA_964443405.1). GTDB lineage: Bacteria > UBP14 > UBA6098 > B30-G16 > B30-G16 > CAYUDB01. Next base: position 614 of record CAYUDB010000033.1, read on the forward strand.
TCTCTCAGTCTATGCACAGACATTTGCGGTGCGTGAAATTCTAAGTCGATTCGGTGCAAATGAACTTTTGCTCGCATTTATACTTTTTTGTTGGCTCATATGGGGTGCATTTGGAAGTTTTTCTAAGATTATTATATTAAAACGTATAGCTGTTTTATATATTTTCAGTCTTATCTTTAGTAAACTAATTATAGATTTTTTCTTTATATTTTTTGTAGATTTTTCAATATATAATAAAAATGCTTTTTTTTCAATTTCTGCAGCAATTATCTTAACCTTTCCTGCATTTTTTGCCGGCAAACTATTTGCCTCGCTGTCGCGAACATTGAAACCGAATGTTATTTATGCATTAGAGGCTGTGGGAGCAAGCTGTGGTGGGGCTTTCACTATGTTTAATTTAACCATCGCAAACTCTGACATAATCTTTATTCTAATGTGCACGATAGCCTTTCTAAGTATTTTTAATGTTGTCAAGAAAAATCATCTGCCAATTGTAGTTGCATTTTTGATGAGCCTAATCGCAATTATATACACACCCCATCTAAAAGCTTGCCTAATTAAAAATGATTATTCATATAGTTTGAAAAAAAACTTTACAATTTCGTCTGGAAAAATTGAAATCTGGCAAACAAATACAGATATTTCGTTATTATATAATGGACACTTGGTGACAAGTTCCGCAGACTCGGTTGAAAGCGAGAAAATTCTTCTGCCAATAATGTGGAACGCCGGTGATAGTAACAGCATTATGCTCATAAACGGTTGGCAAAATGCTTCCATTTCGCATCTTACACGATTTCATCCAAAGCGCATATGTCTGCCAGTTGAATCGTTTGATTTACTTGAGGTTGCGCAAACTCAATTTGCTCAGATAAACGCGGAGCTTGCAAATGAGCATGTTGTGATTATAAAACAATCACCTGTTAATTATTTGCATACAACTATCGACTCATTTGATATAATAATATGTTTTTCTTCTTTGCCGTTGCGAATTTCCGAAATGGGAACTTGGAGTGAAGATTTCTTCGCAAATTCCGCACAGAAATTGTCGAAAACAGGAATTTTTGCCGTCACATTTCCAATTGCCATCAATGCACCAACTGACTTTGAAATCGAATTGCTGCAGACTGTGTATGGCTATGCAACGAAACACTTTAACACTGTTGAGGTGTTCTGGGTAGACGCTCATGCACTTGCAGTCGCTTCAAATATGGATTCATTTAGTTTTGCGCAAACACTAACCGAAAATAACGAAAATCGCCTATATGGTAAAATACTAACCGAAAAAAATCTGCCCATTTTGTTCAATAGGGAGCGAAATGCTTGGCTCCATCATATGGCGAGTCTAGAAAGGAAAAGCACTTTGCCAGTTTTTTTCGCTGGGTTTGCACAGCAAGCATTATTTATGTTTCCACAGTTTAACTTCAGGACAATAACTAACGCAATTAAATATTTATCTGTTATACCTCTTTTGTTATTTTTTATGTTTTTTCTGATACTCTTGCGCGGAAAACGCAATGCGCATCTTGATATTTATGTGATTGCTGCCGTTGGGTTTAGTGGATTGTTTCTGCAAGTACTTTGCACCGAGCTTATTGCACTTTCTTTTGGAAACCTATATGGTATCATAGGCTTAACATCAGCTATATTTATGGCAGGCAGCGCATTAGGCAGCTTATGTTTTACTGCCTCCAATAGCAACCATAAAACTCTGATTTTTGCCCCCACAGCACTTCTTGCAATTGCCCTCACGGCAAGTATATTTTACGAAAAAAGCGCTTTGCTTTTCATTGTAATATTCTGCACAGGATTCACATCTGGCATTTTCTTTGCATTCTTCAGCGCGCAAAAACCAGAAAAAGCGAAAACAATTTATGCCGCAGATCTGTTTGGCTCTGCAGTTGCAGCGTTATTTATGTTTTCGCTTTTTCTGTGGTATAAAATCGTAATACTATTTATTTTTATTTTTGCTTTAGCCGTTTACGCAACACACAAATTGGCTTCAAAACAAGGTTGACGCTACTTTAACAGTAACGTGCTCAAACACTTTGCAGTACCATTCGGTTCAATTACACGAACTAAATAAGCACCGGCACAAATATTTGCATCTGGATGCCAAATACCGCAATTTGTTGGCAAAACCTGCACCAATTTGCCAGTTAGATCACATATTTCCACTCGCGAAGCATTGGGTGCTGAAATGTAGCATGTCGAATTAAACGGGTTAGGGAAAATGTTAACAGTCAGCTGAGTTGGCTTTGGCAGACTTTTAACAATCGTTGGATCTGGGAAAATATTCAGCAGCGCGCCTTCGATAACTGTCAGCCCGTAAGGAATTTCATCTGGCAATGAATACCAACCGTCATACATGCCGCCCCAGCCAAAGTTTACATGATAAAAGCCATCAGTGTTATATCCATCTACAACGAAGTTGTGCCCCGAACTCCATGCAGGATCCACTACTGCAAGATGAAATGGAAAACCATGCTGCACGTTATCAATCATAACATCATATATGTCGGTGTCTGCATCGGTTAGTAAAAGGACTTCACCAAAACCAAAACGCAAATAAGCATTGTTTGCCTGTGCAACGCCAAAAGTTCCCGAACCTTCAGAGCTAAACACTTGCGTTGATGCAACGGCACATGCAAAAATCAACGCAGCTTTGTCCATATTTGTAATGGTGATTCCTAAGCTGTAATGCGCATCTAATGTATCGAGATATTCATTGAGCTGTGGGAAAGATGGGAAATCATAATCCTCACAGTTATTATCTATCCAATAACGTCTGCCAGAACCCATGTTATGATAATAATCGTCACTGTCATCAAAGCGCGTGGTTTGAGTTGTGTGGTGAAAATTAAGTATTTGCGCCATAGCTATTGCCGGGCAGCCCGCATAACTTCTGGTCGAAGTAAGTGGATCTAGTGGACATAACGCATTGTACGGTGCGTCCTGATTCCACATTGTCTCCACCCAACCATCAGTTTCCGTTGTGCCTTCAGGGGGCCATTGTTGTAGAACTCGGTGTGTATCAAAAAAAGTGCCCGCCAAATAGTGGTCCCAGCTGATATGTCTTTGATCTATAATTGATTGCGGCAAAGAATTCACCGCATTTGTTCTCATGATCAAATCAGCGATAAGCATCGATTGTAGTGTGTTTTTATCGTTATTCTCACCAAAGTATCCTTTTGTAGAATAAGCGATTATTGGCGGCAAGTCGCGATTTCCAGAGACCACTACATAGCCTTTAGGCTCTAGTTCAAAAACATATGCCAAAGTCAGACCACTGTCATGCGAGAACAATGCGTGATGGTTTGAAATCGTATAGTTGCCATAGAAATTATGTGCTCGCTCACTAGCAACTTTCTCAGCAGTTGTGAGGTCAATGCTAGTTGCGCCAAGAATGGCTACAAATAGCATGAATGTGGCAAAAAAGCTGTGTTTCATTTTATCTCCGGTTTGTTCGGCGCAGTATAAAATTTACCGCATTTTTTGCAAGTAAAACTTTTGTTAATCGTCTTATGCTTGTGAGGAAAATCTTTGAAAATGTGCCATCGATTGTTTTATAACCTCACGTTGTGCAAAATTCCGCAAATTTTCGCTTGACATAATCTTCGAATTTTGCATAATTTGTTATCAACAATTTTTATTTGGGGGTCGCGATGAAGGCAAAGTGGGCAGTAGGTTTTATCGCTATTTGCGCTGTGGTGGCAAGTATTTTTACCGGCTGCGGCGGCGATGATGACGACGATAACAACAATAATAACAACAACAATCCACGAAATTACACTTGGCTACTGGGAACTTGGGAAGGCACAATGCCTGAATGCGCAACACCACTTGGTGGCAAAAAGATGCGCATAGTTTTCACTTCGGCACAATTAGTCATCGATACACTAACTCCAGGTGGCACTGTGCAGAAAGTTTACGCCTACGATGGCACTTTCACATTTGATGTTGACGGCACTCCATGGACTCAAACTTTCAGTGCGTCAAACTGGCCACTTCCAGACTTCAACGTGATTTTGTGGGGATATGTCGTTGTCGTCAATGAGCAGATTACCGAAAATGTCAGCATACGTATAGCCAAAGACGCCGAAAATACCTGTGATGCTGATTGGACTGGCGTCGGGACACTCGCTACTCCTCGCCCAACATTCGATATTTATGGCGATGCTGAGCAAAACGCCGAACAAGGTTGGTTTATGCCCGACGATGGTTGTCAAACGCTCACACTTACAAAAATCTAACTTCTGCCAATAATTCACTCAAAAAATCCCTCACATAAGTGGGGGATTTTCTCTTTTAACGTGTGCTTTGCGCTTTTTGTTTGAACTTTGCGAAACATCGCTTTCTCATTCGCAACTACTATTATGTAACTCGTTTATTCACAAGAAAATGTCATGCAGAATTTGCTACAGCACATTGGCGTTGACTTAGTCTTATAAATTCATTTTTTATTGTCAATGAGCATGAACAAACCTAAAAACCCGCTAATTCCTTACATCGCCATAGTGACGGCGGTGTGTTTTGCCTTTCAGCTGCTCGTGTTTGTACTGCTGCACGACAATCAAAAGGCAAAACGCATTGCATCGTATGAAAACTACATAAATAACGTTGCCACAAGTGTTTTCTCCGATTTCGCCAAAAATCACCGCAATACTCTCGACAATTCGCATATTCGAATACCTTTCAAAAACTACACCCTCTACCAATGGAACGCCGCCAATTGGGAAAAAATTTTTTCCACTGGCAACGAGATTTTGGACCGACGAGATTTGACGAAAAACTATCCACCTGCTCTTTTCACCGAACGTTTCGAAAAAATAGCCGACATCTGGTCCCTTTCATCGAACCCAAAAACTGCACTCGATATAAATCATCCAACGGTGATTTTTGGTTTCGACGATGAGAACGAAAAGCTTTTATTAGTTGTCGAGCTTTCTGCCACTCTCACGCGCATTGTTGCCGATGATCCTTTCAATACGCGCAACTATTTGCCACCGATACTTGTTATTTCAATTGTGATTGCCTTAATCATCGTAAGTTTTTTCCGCAACAACTTAAGAACACAAGTGATGGAGATCACGAAATTCATCGACAACCCCGACTACACCATCCAAAAACCTTGGCTCGCATTCGAAAATGTTTACACCGACATCGAATCACTGCATAAGCGATTGCAAGAGGCGCGCTTCGAGTTCGAACGCGAGGCTGCAGTGATGACCGCTAAAGCTGATTACCGCCTTCGCAGCCTTTCACTTTTGCGCGAGGTGGCATCTTTAGGAAACACCACCACGAGTTTTTCGGGTATGATGCACCAGATACTCGATAAGCTAAATCGTTTTTTCCACACACAATCGGCTATAGCGTATATTTTTAAAACCGACGGCACTTTCGAACTCGTCGCCACCGACTCAGTGCCGCAAGATTTTCAAATTGAAATGAAAAACTACCTTGCTACCGACTCGCTCGGCATAGCCAAACGAAAAGTGGACAAAATCGGTTTCGTCACACTTGAAGAAACCTCATTTTTATTCGAAAACTCATCCATAATTGACCATGCTCGCCGCGTTGGAATTGTTGGTTACATGCGCATAAGCTTAATGCAGAAAACAGAATATATCGGTGCTATTCATCTTTATTCCATGCGCGTTGTGCCAAATGACGAGCCGCTCGAAAAATTGCTGCGCACACTTGGCGAGGAAATAGCCGTATCGATCGACAATCGTTTCCTCTACATAAACTTACAAGAAAAGGTTGCCGAAAGTAATGCACTTTACGAGATTTCCAAATCGCTCATTTCCACCATCGACTACAGTTTACTCCTCGACCAAATACTTTGGATGATTCAGGACAGATACCGTTATGCAGCATGTGCTATTTTGCTTTTGGATGCCGACAGAAAACACCTTTTCGTGCGCTCATCGTGGGGTTTTCAAAGTGACGTGTCGCAGCACAAAATACCTATGACCAAAGGCATAACGGGTTGGGTCGCCTCATCTGGGCAACCACTTATCGTTCCTGATGTTGCAAAAGATCCACGCTATATCGCCACCGATTTCGGCATACAATCCGAACTTGCTGTGCCACTTGTGGTTGGCGGAAAAACCATTGGCGTGCTTAATATTGAAAGCAAGGAGCTTAACCGCTTTTCCGAACATGACTTGTGGTTTTTATCCTCACTTGCGGCTCAGGCATCTCTGGCTATCGATCGCGCAGAAGTTTACGATAAGCTTCGCGAACAAGCATTGCGCGACCCACTCACAAAACTTTACAACCGCTATTATTGCGACAATTTCCTCGCAAACGAGGCACGCGATTTCCTCATGCGAGGAATTCCCATGTCATTGATTTTCATTGACATAAACGGTTTGAAAAAAGTTAACGACACATACGGGCACAATTCGGGCGATATGGTATTACTCGAGGTTGCAGAGTTTATCCGCACACATTTTCCCAAAAACGATGTTTTACGTTACGGTGGCGACGAAATTGTTATTCTTTTGCCCGAAATTTCCGAGAAACAGCTGCAAGAGCTTATTGCAAATCTGCGTAAGAAAAAAATAATCTGGCAGCTAAAAATGGCAGAAAAACATCCTTTCCAGCTCGATTTTGCCATAGGTGGCGCCACTGCAAATCGCCCAGATGAGGTCGAACTGCTCGTGCACTATGCCGACATCCTCATGTATAAAGATAAGTTCAAAGACGACAAATAATTGCACACAATGCTCATGCACCACGCCACTTTTCATATCCACTCGAAATACTAACCTTTTACAAAAATTGCACAAACATCATGAATGCAGAAACAAAATTCAAATCTGGCTTCGTTGCTCTTTTAGGCGCACCAAACGTCGGCAAATCGACGATTTTCAACACTTTCCTCGAAGAAAAAGTTTCGGCGGTTACCCGCAAACCACAAACCACTCGCCGCAAAACCATTGGCGTACTCAACGGCGATTTTTTTCAAATTGTGTTTGAGGACACACCCGGCATACACAAAGCCGTGAATAAACTCGGCGAACGTATTGTCGGTGAAGCAATGTCCAGCTTCAACGAAGCCGATTTAGCACTATTCATTGTCGCCATCGACGACCACGATTTGACCGACGACATTGCAGCCTTTGAGACAATTAGCAAAAAATCTATCCCGGTCATCTTGGTAGCCAACAAAATTGACACCATCAAGCAGTTTGACCCAGTTGTGTTTGCAAAAAAATTAAACTTACCCGAAAATACACCCGTGATTCCGGTGAGCGCAAAAGCAAAAACAGGTTTCAATGAGCTTTTGACAGCAATAATTGATTCCTTGCCTGAGGGACCAAAATACTACGGCGACGACTTTTTCACCGACCAAACAGAACCAGAAGCAGTGGCAGAGATAATCCGCGAACAAATAATCGACCTATTCGATGACGAGTTGCCGTATCAAACCACAGTTCATGTGCGCAACATTGCCGACGCCGAATCACGCAATGACATGATGCTCGTCGATTGCGACATCATAGTTACTCGCGAAGGACAAAAAGGCATAATTATCGGTGCAGGCGGCTCCATGATCAAAAAACTTGGCGAGAACTCTCGAAAACAGCTCGAAGATTTTTTTGAGAAAAAAGTGTTTCTAAAACTCGACGTCGTCGTTCGCAAGGACTGGCACAAGGACGACAATTTCCTCAAACGTATGTTTACCCGTTCATAACCTCAGTGCATTCCAACACCATCGGGCGTAGTATGCCGGTGGTGTTTTTGCTTGTGCTCATAACACGCTGCATGATATAAAGATAGCTTAGGTGTAAGTTTTTTGCGACGGTGCTTTTTGCTACAGTGCCGTCGCTTTATTGTTTTTCGAAATCTATCACTTTATGCAGCCCAAAGGGCGTGGCAAAACAAGCTCTCTTTTTGGCAAATATGTTCATTGTCAGGTAAGCTTAATTGATAAACTACGCCGTGCCACAGCCGGAGGACAATATTGTCATTGACAAAATAGTTGCTAAGCGCGACAAAACGAATTTATTGTGAGTGAAAGGAGGATGTATGAGGCAAAAATTTGCGCTTTTTTTCGTATTCGCCACACTGACAACAATTTTCGGTCAAATTCCACTTCGCAATACTGGTCTTTCGGTTTCGCGCACAAGCTTCGCAGTTCGCGTGCCGCATGACGCATGGGATAATCCAGCAGTTATTTGCTCGACCGATGTCGGTTGTGCTGATGTCATTTTCGTAGTCGATACTTCGGGAAGTATGACCGACAAAATCGATGCACTTTACACCGAAATTGGGCGTTTTGCAAGCACTCTTGAGGCAATGGGCTACGATGGCGCATATGGGCTTGTAACTTACGTCGATGCAGCACGCTTTCCTGTGGGCGACACCCTTTTCCACGATCCCGCGCGGTTTGCATCGTTCATCGCATCATTACGCGGCGCAGAAGGTTCCTATGAACACACTTCCGAAGCGGTTTATCTCGCTATCGACAGTTACTACACCCCCACACCAGACACTTGCGAGAAGATAATAATCTGCATAACCGACGAAACCGAAGACGATAGCGACCCACCTTATACAAATGCCAACATAATTTCACTTGCCTCATCTGTGCCAGGCGGAGTGCATATTTATTTACTTGCGCCATCTGGGCACCCTATGCAACCTGTTTGTACTGCCACAGGTGGTAGATGGTACGACATTTCATCCACTTCTGTAGCCGACCTCATGGAAGACGTTGCAGACGACATTGCAGAATTTTCTGCCATAACCATAACCGTCCGCAATAACACGGGCGCACCTATTTCGCTCTTGCGCGCAGAGCTAAACCCGCTTTCGTGCATCACTCTCGACACACCATCCGACACAATTCAAAACCGAGGTCCTATTGCGGCAGGCGATTCTGCAATAATAACTTGGCGCATAAACGAAGTGTTTGGCTGTGCCGGTTGCGAGGACTGTTTTAACATAACACTCAATACTGGTAGCTTTGCCGACACTGTTTTCGGTTGTCTTTTCGTCGAAAACTGCGGGTGCCCTGGCTTGGATGCACTTGTTATAGAACCGAGACGTTGTGACGTGTTTTCGGCGTGCAATACCATAGTCTTCAAGTTCGAGGGCTGTTTTCCGGTAAATCCAAACACCGTGCGCATAAACGTCAACGGTACAATAATTTCCTATCCTGACGCACGTTTGGTTTTCAACGCTTCCGAACAAACAATGTCATATACGCCATCCACACCTTTTACCGATGGCAGCACAGTTTCGTTTTACGTGCAAGAGGCTTACGACATACAAGGCTGTGCGCTCAATTATGCTCAACATTGCCAAATCACTGTTGACCGCAGTGCACCAATTCTTACAATTGAGCATGGATTTACGCCTGCTTGTGGCTCTCACATAACCGTAAACGATACAATACGTTTCAGTGGTTATGTGCGCGACACTGGTGCTGGCATGGCATTACTAAATGCAATTTCGGGTTTGGCTACAGCGCCATTTAGAGTGCCTGTGCCTATGTATCCGGGCTTGGGCTTGCAACAAATAACACTAACAAACGGTATCGGCTGGCCCCCACCATGTCGCGCCGACACAACTGCTACAGGAACATCTGGAATACCTTTCGCAGGTTTTACAGGATACCACATTAACTGCACCGACCTTGCACCTCTTGGCAGCTGTGACTGCGCAACTTTTGTAACAAGTGACTACTATTTTTCATTTGCTGTTCGTGCAGGCGACATAACCACTTACATGCTCAACCCCGAAAATATAACCATATGCTTCACCTTTAGCGATGCGGTCGAAAGCGCAAACTGCGGTGCCAATACTCGCGACACTTGTTGCACATGGTATTTCACGTCATGCATACCGGTTTCTCCAAACAATCTACTTTTGCCCGCAAATGGAACTTCGGCAACATGTTCGCTCAACGTAACTTTCCAATGGACAGCCTCGACAACGGGCACTGCACCAATACAATACGATTTGTATCTCGATGGCACAGCAGTTGCAACCAACCTCACAACAACAACGCATTCTTACGGCTGGATACGCAATCTAACAGCATCTCCGCAAACGCATACATGGTTTGTAATTGCACATAATGCATGCGGCGTAGAAACAACAGCAGTTTGGAACTTCACCGTTCAACCCTGCTGCACAGACATCGGTGCTTTCAATCTAATATCACCAACAGGCACTTTCAGCTGCTCAACACTCGTCGATTTGCAATGGACAGCGCCTGCTTCGGGCACAGCTCCAATAACTTACAACGTTTATCTCGACGGAACCAGAATAGCTACAGGCATATCACTTCTGCACTACTTGGTTGGTTGGATGCGCAACACTGGCAGCACACCACAAACACACACCTGGTACATCGACGCGATAAACCCATGCGATACATTACATTCTAGCACGTTCACTTTTACAATAAACCCATGTTGCGTCGATGCCACAGCTACTATCGGTTGCCCCTATCCTGTGTGCAACTCACGCACATCCTGTGCTGATGCGCCAATTTCGTTCATCATTGTTCCAGCTGGGACATCTACAATAAATCATGCGCGCACCTATTTGAGAATTTTCGTGCGACATGCCTCTGGTAGCACCGAATCTTTCAATATAGTTGGCACACACACCACAACACTTTGGCATGGCGACACCCTCACTGTTCGTTGGGCGCCAATTGCAAACGGCGATAGCGTAACGATTTTCCTAGATTCTCTTTTCACCATCGACGGCTGCAAAACCTCATTCTAATACTCTCTATGGGCAGTGCACTAAATAACTCCTGTGCAAATGTGCAAACCTGCAACTCAAACTACTGAGCGCATTTGTGTGCCTTTAAATGGATTGCGAAGAATAATAAAAAGTCACCAAACTTTTATTTGGTGACTTTTTTATTGTTCGATGTTACAATGACAAACAAAGGATAATCCCAGAAAAATTTCCCTCCGAAAACAAACTACTACTGTCAGCTTCAACTTCTTTAAGCCTCCGAACTATGTTGTGATAAGTGTTTTCCATGATGCAAAATGGGCACATTCACTGTCTTAAATGAATTGCACAAACAATACACCACCAAACTTTCGTTTGGTGGTGTGGTTTTCTGTAGAAAAAAGCTCAGGCGCGTAGCTATCTGGACAGTTTTCTAGAAATCATTTGTATTGTGAAAAACCTGCCGAAAGACCGAAAACAGGTTGCCCATTGTCAAAATTCACCCACTCAAGTTCCAAATCCAATGCGGTAGATTGTGTGAGATGCCAGTTCAAACCCAAAACAGGCGTAACAAGAAACGTAAGTGGATTATCGTTGCCAGTGCTCGCACCTAGCAAAAAATCCCCGCGCGTAGAAACACCCGTGCTGGTAGTTGTGGCAACATAATTCGCACGAGCATCGAGATAGCGGAAATTGAGACCACCGTAAAAGGTAATCGCAAATTTGCGGCTGTACGCGGCAAGTATTGCTGCCGCATCATATCGCTGAATCTTCACCGTGCTTTTGAGACTAAGCTCACGCGAAAACTCCATAGTAGGATAATGCGATTTGTGCAAAACCAAAGACGCCTGCCCAAACGAGTGCCATTTGAAACCAATAGCATCGAATTCCCATGGAGTTTTCACACGCAAACCACCGCCAGCAGAAAGTTCCCAGCTGCCGTCGAGATAGTATCTGTTCATTGTGGTCTTGTGTGTCCATTTCCAATCAAGGTCGGCACCGCCAACAAGCCCAAAAAACTCCAGTGATTTGAAAGGCGCATACCCCATTCGCACATAAAACTGATGTGTGGTAAAATCGTTTTCGTAAGTGCTGTTCTGTGTGTACAGATGCGATTGGTTATAGTCGGCTGCCGCCTCGAAACCACCCTTAGGGGGCATGGCAGCGGGATTGCCAAATGTCAATCCGTACGCCTGCCCCACAAAGATTGCGAAAAGTGCCGTATATGTTGCCACGAGTTTTGTCATTTTGTTACCTCTTGCTTGTGTTGAAGTTAGATTTATTAATACGTGTTTGCAAGAGTTTTCACTCGCTCGGTTCGAAAATTCGTGCAGTACCCGAAGACTCGGGTTTGCGCAGGGTTGGTATTATGCTTTCTGGCACTTCGTATGGAACAAAAAGCGGTGAAGATGACGGAAGTTCACCATCGGTGCCAAAACGCGGAGACACAAGACGCGAGCTCGATATGCTCACTGTGCCGCTCACTGCGCATGCACTGAACGCTGCACTAACATAAACCGTGCCTGATGTTACACCAGAATCGAGAGCAGCAGCCTGTATGGTGAAAAGTGCTGCACCGCTGTTGTCGGTAGCCACTGTTGCAGAACCAACAACTGTGCCACCTGTCACCAAAATGTGCACGCTTTCGCCGCAAATTGGGTTGCTCCACTGGTCGCGCACGTTCACTGAAGCGTAGAAGGAACCACCAGAGCCTATAGAACTCGGCATACGTATCGAAGAGCGTGTATTGTCGCAGAAATTGTGTTCCAAGTGCACAACAGCACTGCTCGAACTCCAGTCTGCCCAAGCCGAAATACCTACATCCTGCGCTAACATATCGGAACAATGGTCATCGCGGCGCGTTGGTGAACCATAGTAACGGAATCTACCCCAGCTCGAAGAGCATTCACCAGTTGTAGTTACCGAATCGGGCACTGTGCCATAAGAGGTGCTCAGAGTTATTCTAGTTCCATCAGCAACGGGGTTGTCGTTCACATCGTTGAGATACATTGTGAACACTGTATAACTGTTCGAATCGGCAAAAGTTGAGGAAGTTTCGGGTGAGAACAGCATATCGATTGCCGGACCCGAGTTGAAGAACATTACCGAATCGCAAACCCAGCCTGGTGTGCCATCACACGATGCGCTCAAATCACCGCGCGTGCTCGCGTTGATGAAAACATCGCCGCTACCAGCTACACCGGATACACCACGCGGGTTCGAGCTGAACCAAGTGGCTGTCGCTTGACCAAAGGAGTCGGTTACGGCGGAACCAGTTACTACACCTTCGTCGCAGGTAAAGTAAACTGCTGCGTTTGGAACTGGATTAGTCATGGAATCGGAAACAATTACAAGTATGGTGTTGGTTAGTCCGTCCACAAGCCAGCCCGGAACATTACAATCGGTGCGCGATACAGAAATGTGATATGGTAAACCCGAAGCGATTGTTATTCTTGGTGCTTCAGATGTTACACCCGTGCTAACCTCAGTAGCGCGCACAACCGCAACACCCGAAGCCTTTCCGGCGCGAAGTGTAACACGTGCTTGCCCGTTAAGAGTGTAAACAGTATCGGAAAACAGTTGACCAAGTGTGGGATGTGGCGGTTCCATCGAAGGACGTCTGTTGGCATCTGCGCCACCCGGGTAAAGCGTTATTTGATAGACAACTTTCGTGGAATCGGCAACAGGGTTTCCGTAGCGGTCGAAGAAGAATGCTGTGAGCACCGCTTGGTCGATACTACCCGAACCCTTTACATAGATTTGGTTTCTGTTGACATCAATACTTTCAGTATGAGCTATCTGCGGTTTTAGTAATAGGAAGTCGGTACCGGCAGCAGCTCCTGCTGTTGCAGTAACCCAAACAATGCCTGCCTTTGTGCCCGAAGTGAACGTGGTTACGAAAGAATCACCAACAGCGCCAACACCAGTTGTGAGAACTGTGTCGCCAAGTGTGCCCTTTTCGTAATCGGACAAAGATAGGTGAAGCAAAGTTCCCATGCCAACTGGATTGCCAAGTGCATCTTTAACGCTACCGGTAACCTTGCCCAAAAGTGGGCTACCAACACTTGATGTATCGGGGATGAATTCTACGTATATAGTGTCGGGATCGCCTGCTGTGAATGTCACGTTAACCGAAGTGGAATCGTTGCCCACTCGTGCCCATACTGTAACCATCGCTGCTGTATCGATGGCTGTGAGCGTGGCAAACGATTGACCGTTCACAGTAGTATCGAAAGGCGTAATGTAACCGCGCGTCGTACGGAAGAACACCGACATACCATCCGAAACCGGTCTGCCACCAGGGTCGAGGACAACAGCTCTAATACGTGATTCGGATGTGCCATTTGCTGGAAGTGAGTTCGGTGTAGCGTAAAGCGCTATCGAGCCCACCGGTGTAGCATTGTAGCGCGTAAGTAGGTATCCGCTTGCGCTGCCAGAAACTGCTGTAACCAAACCTGTGCCCGCATGTCTCGGTGAGACTATAGTAAATTTGCCACGCCCAAGAGAATCGGTTACGATAATCGCAGGTGTTACACCACCCATATCGATGCTGAGGTTCACTGTAGCACCCGGAACATAGTTGCCATATTCATCGAGGACGGTGAGCGTGCAGGTGCTATCAACAGACGTGCCATCTGCCAATAAGTTCACAAGGCTCTTGTTGAAAACTATGATTCGCGGATCGCCACCCTCAAAATATACGACCTGGCGGTTTGAGATAATGCTTGTGGCATATCCACCACCTGTGTCCACATAGGCGAACACTGTACAAACACCAACTTCCGTTGGAGCTATAAGCTCCACTTCGGCAATACCTGCTGTGGTCTGCTTGTAACCTGGATAGAACGATGCTGGCACCGAAGACGGTGTTGTTGTAAATCTTACACCTGTGCCATCTGGTGCGGGCAAATCGAGGACATCGAACACCATTGCTGTAACCCTTATGCGAGATACACCATCGGCAAGAACATAATGCTCGGAAACATAAAGGTTGCAAGTGTGGAGGTTTGATGGTTGTAGTTGAATTATGCCCGTGCCCGAAGCAGAAATAGCTGTTGCCTCGATCGATACCAGACCTGGCATAGTGCCCGCCGTGTAAACCGAATAGGCAACACCCGAAGCATTCGTTATGCCGACAGGCCATACAGTGCCCATACCAGTTGCGGGATTAGTTGAGAAGTTCACTGCAACACCCTCGCGAACTCTATGACCAACAGCATCGGTAACGACAGCAAAAACCATTGTCGTTTCTATGCCATCGGAACGTAAAGCGGGGACAGTTGTTGAGCCAACTGTGTCGGTATAGACAACTACATTCGCAGGATCACCAGCTATGAACTCGACTAAGGCAAAACCAATTATACCTGCATCCGCATAGATTGTATCGAAGCCCAAACCCACAAAGGATGTGAGTGTAGCTGTTGCTTGTCCGGCAGTGGTAACGACAAGTGCCGGATCGATGAAACCTAGGTTGTTTGCTAAGCTCAAGAAAACAGGCGTGCCATCGGCGATGGGGTTGCCCGCTGTGTCGCGAACGGCTATGCGAACTGTAGCTGTTGATATGCCATCGGCGACTATGCGAATTGGGTTTACACTTACAACAACGCCACCAACTGCCTCCGGCACAAATTGAATGAGCATATTGGAAGTTGCTGTGCCACATGTGGCAGAAACATTTGCCCAACC
>CAYUDB010000034.1:0-15857 GCA_964443405.1 uncultured bacterium
TCGAAGTGAGAATTTCGTCGAAGGTTGGTGCCTGTTCATCGGCGATGGATAGTGTTAGCTTGCCATAACCCGCACCAACGAGAGGATATATATGTAAGTTTCCAAGTGTTATGAGGTTATAGCCAATGTCTATGAGCCAATACGATTCGGAAAGTTTGACAATGCGGTTGTCGGTTGTGTCACGATATTCTTCACTCGAAAGCCAGTGGTAAGAAAAACCCAAAAGCACTTTTCCGCTTGCCGCAGCGTGAAAACCAAGACCGTATGATAGAAGCTGGCGGTCGGTTTGGGGCAAGGATGCAGCGGCAAGATGTTGGTTGATTTCGCCATTTTTGAGCATATCGGCACCGCCCATGAAGTATATGCCGTTGCCGCCCTGCGCAAAAATGTTGCCAACGAAAAGTGCAATTACCGCTAGTATCTGATATTTGATGAAAAATTTCATTATCCTCTCCTTTTTGTGCGAAAGGCGTGGAATTAATCGTGTGGAAAGCTTTTACATGAATGGGACACAATTAGCCGTCGGCATTAATTTTGTCGATGACAGCGCTGAGAATCATTTGGGCATGTTTGTTTGCCACCTGACATGTGCCGGCATTAGCGTGTCCGCCGCCACCGAATTCGAGCATAAGTGAACCGATATTCGTTTTCGACGTGCGGTTGATTATGGATTTGCCCACAGCGAGGACGGTTTTTTGTTTTTCAAAGCCCCACAGAACGTGAATTGATATATTCGCATCAGGGAACAGCGCGTAAATGAGAAATCTATTGCCCGACCAAATAGTTTCTTCCTCGCGCAAATCGATGACCACACAATTGCCAAAAAGCTTTGAGCAGCGAAGAAGCTGTTCTTTGCATTTTGGTTCGTGCTCGCGTAAAAGCGCCGCCTTCGACGCCACATCGGGCAATTCCATTATTCGCTCAATTGGCAAGTTTCGACAATAATCTACAAGGTCAACCATGAGCGGTTTTACTGGCTTGCCGCCATCGGAAAATCTGCCCAAACCTGTTCGTGGATCGATAATGAAGCTAAGAAGTTCCCAGTCTTTTGGTTCCAATACATCTTCGGTAGTATAATGTGCCGCATCGACTTTATTTGCAATGTCCACAAGCTGAACCATGTGTGAATGAAATTTTTCGCGCCCATAATAATCGAAAACAACCTGTGCAGTTGAGGGTGCATTGGATATGTTCACCATACGATCGTCGGGCATGGCAACGCGAATTGCCTCGCTTAGGTGATGGTCAAATGAGATGTGCACACGTTCGTCGAAAGGCAAATTTGCCGTAATGTCGTTTTCGGAAAGCTTAAAAACGCCATCTTGCACATCTTTTGGGTGTGCGAAAACAATGTCGTCGATTAGGTTGAGTTCGGCAAGCAACACAGCACACACAAGCCCATCAAAATCGCCGCGTGTGACCATGCGGAACTTTTTACCCTCTGCCATTTGAGCCTCCATTAGATTTTGAACAATACAATAGCACAAAAGTCTGCTTTGCGCAAGTGTTGTATGACTTTGTGAGGTAGGAAAGTGATTGTGTTTGCCTTTGGTTTTCTTTTGGTTTTTGCCTTGACACACAGAAAAAACTTACTAGATTGCACCCGAAAAATTTATGGAGGTCAAAATGGCTCACAGAATACTCGACACATGCATTTCGTGCGGCTCGTGCGAAGGCGAATGTCCAGTTGGCGCAATTTCTCCCGGCGAAAGCACTTATGTCATCGACCCCGAAGCTTGCATCGATTGTGGTGCATGTGCAGATGTTTGCCCGGTCGAGGCAATAATACCCGAAGAATAATTTTCGCTCATGTTCATTTGCTTTCTGGCAGCGCCAAAAGCGCCGAAGTTAGAAGCTGGCGACGAGCAACTGTACCACCAAGTGAAAACTTGGTGGTTTTTTGCATTCCTTAGAACCAAAGCCACAATTACTTTTTCGACAAAAACAACATGCGCCATTTTTGATGCAGGAATGTTTTGAACATTTATGCGCCATGCATCTCTATCATGTTGTGCGCCGGAAAATCACCTTTAAAGCAGAAAAACCACTACCAGTAGTTCAAAACATAAGCGCTTGGCAGTGTGCACAACAATTTTCGTCGCGCTTCGTGGCGAAAATTATAGTTACAAAGGTGGTCTAGAAATCGTGATTTTGTCGCACGTGCTTGTTTGAATTTTTGAGGGGCGCCGCTTCGGGCAACACGTGGCAGATGAGTTAGCCGGTTTTGAGTTTATCGTAAATACGCTCGACGAGCATTTTTATGGCTTCGTCTTTGGCGTAAGATTCGTCGCCATCGGGAAGAAAAGTGGCATAACCTTCAAAATACTCGCTCCAAAGTGTTTTCTCGTCGGAAGTGCGCGTGAAGGTGAGTTTTGCACGAACTCGGACGATGTAATCTTTTGGGTTTTCGGCTTCGTCGTATGTGTTTATGGCACGCGAGTAAAAAACCACATCGCCCGAAAGCGAAGCATCAGCAATTTCTTTCCGCACAAGACGATACGATGATGATGAACTCAACTTGCGCGTTAGAAGTTCGGTGGCTCTGCTCTCCACATCGTATTCGTTTGTGGTGTTGGCAAGAGGAAGCACTGCGATAGTGGCAATTTCGGGAAAAGGTTTGTCGGCAAAAGAATACCAGCAACCATTGGCGATAAACGCAGTTGCACAAAGCAGCGCAAAGATTTTTATGAGATGTGCGATTTTTTGCATGATGTTATTTGTGATAAAGCATATTGCCGTTTTTTATAACCGTGCCCACGAGGTTATCGCCATAGAAATACGGCACTTGCCTATGGTTATCGGCATCCCAGATGATAATATCGGCATTTTTGCCCGCAGTTATGCTGCCACATTCGTTTTCGATGCCAATGGCGTAAGCAGCATTGATTGTTGTGGCAATAAAAGTTTCGATGGGTCTCATGCGCATTTGCGTGCACGCTATAGACATAACAAGTGGTAAGTTTGTAGTTGGCGATGTTCCAGGGTTGAAATCGGTACCCAAAGCCACTATGCCACCCGAATCGATTATTTGCCTTGCAGGAGCATATTTTGCAGTGCTCAAAAACATCATTGTGCCGGGCAATAACACAGCTACCGTATCCGATTCTCCCAAAAGATGGATGCCAATTTCGCTTATTGCGGCAAGGTGGTCAACGCTACGAGCGCGAAGTGTTATGCCAAGTTCTGTTCCACCAAGCGATTTGATCTCATCGGCATGTAGTTTTGTCTGAAGACCATTGCTTTTTGCAGCGCGCAAAATCTTGCCAGTATCGGCGAGGTCGAAAACACCCGGTTCACAAAAAACATCCACAAACTGCGCAAGCTTTTCGCGCGCAACAGTCGGTATCATATCATCGACAATGTGTTGAACATACGCACTTTTGCCGTCGGGTCGATATTCGGGTGGAATTTCGTGCGCGCCCATGAAAGTGGCGACAATTTTTTGTGGGGCAATTGCGGCAAACTGCGCAATCGCATGAAGCATTTTCATTTCCGCTTCGAACGAGAGCCCATAGCCACTTTTTATTTCGAATGAAGTTACGCCATTGCGCAAAAATTTATCCACACAGCGCATGGACGCATTTATCAAATCGATTTCGCTAGCTTCACGAACTTTGCGCATGGAGCTTAAAATACCGCCACCTGCTTCAGCGATTTCCATATAGGTTTTGCCATCGATGCGCATTTCGAATTCGTTTTCCCTTGTGCCGATGAACATCGCATGAGTGTGCGGATCAACAAGCCCAGGTGTTACAAGCCCATCGTGTGCGTCCACGCATTCGCGAATTTGACCGTCATATTTTTGCAAAATCGTATCACGTGTGCCGTATTCTAAAATTTTCCCGTCTTCAATCACAAGTGCCGCGCCATGCAAAATTCCGGCATTTGCCATGTCTTTGCCGCGGATGAAGTTGCCGCGATTTGTGTCCATGGTCAAAAGTTCGCCTATTCTGTCGATGAGCAGCATGTTCCCCTCCAATGTATATGCTTTTCATAATACTTTATCGATTTATCTTCGCAACCTTTTTTGTCGGGCAGTTTTCGCACCCGAATAACAAAATAGTATGAGCTAAAACACCGTTTCACTGCGAAGTTCGTAGCTGTGCTAAACGAAAATAGTACGAGCGACACATTGTATTATCTAGATTTTCTCAACAAAATACTAAACTCAAAAGCACAAGGAAAAGCTAAGTAGGGCAACTTCCTGCGCACGTTTACTTTGAGTGGCAGCGTGCATTATGCGAGTAGTGAAAGCGAGGGCTTATTTTTATCATATTCCCATTCTTGCGAAAATAGTGCAATGCAAAATTTCGAGTTCCGTTGCAGCTAACAAATTTATGCTGAGATCCTCAACTCAAAACACAAAGCAAAAACAAAAAAGTCGAATTTTGCCAAATGGTTATTTGGGGTTCACTCTACCAATATTATGCGAATTGTGCTCGCGATGTTTCTCTCAATCTCCGAAAAACAAGACGGCTGCAAAACTGACAAAAGACTTGCGAAAAGGGAAAAGAAATAGAAATTGATAACCAAAGCAAAGGAGGCGAAATGAAACACAGAATTTTGGCGCTGTTAGTTTTGACCGCGCTTGCCGCCGAAGTCTATGGTGTCGAATGGCGCATGCCAGTTCGTTTTCGCCCAGATTCGTTCGACACAATTTATTATGCTTACACATATTTTATTGGCACGCGCACCGGTGCCACAAATGCTTACGATGCTTTCATCGATGTGCCACTTCCACCTTTTCCTATCGACGAATTCACACCGTATATTGCTGGTGATGAATTAGTTACCCTTTTGCGAGAATCATACTACTCGCCGTCGGATGCGGGTATTGGTCGAACTGCCTACGATTGGCAAATAGGGTTCAATTTCTCAACCGAAGAAAGTCTATGGGTCATCTGGCAAGCCGATTCCTTTCCATATAGCGTGGGATACCCCATATATTTCGCATATGTGATATCAAGCGCATCGCCCGAGAGCACTATTTGGAACACTGCGCCAAATGTAAGCGCTGTCGAAAGTTTGCGCATTTCGTGTACCGACAAAATTTTTATCCGATACTGGGACCGAACAAAAATCCGCGAGAATCAGCAAACATTGCCCACTCTCGACGTAAATGTTTTTCCGAATCCATTCAACGAGTTGTGCAATATACAATTGTCTGGTTTCGACAACGGGCACATAAGCATACATGACGCATTAGGCACAAAAATTTTCGAAAGCGATCTCAGTGGCGAAAAACACATCATCTGGAACGCAACCAATTGCGCAAGTGGTGTATATATAGTGTGTGTATCGAATGGCTTGCACATGCGCACAAAAACCATATTTTTGGCAAAATAATGTTCAGCAAAGTAAAAAATATTCTTCTCTACGCCCTATTTTTGGGGCTTGGTTCGATATTGGGTATCTTTTTCTTCGACCGCGTTATGGTTCCATTCATCATCGGCTCGGGGAAAGCTTTTCCTATACCGAATATCGTCGCCCTTTCTTACGAAGACGCGCGCCAAATCACCGATCGCGAGCGTTTTCGCCTGAAAGTGGTGCGTGAAGAATTTTCTTCCACTGTTCCCGAAAACCGAATTTTGGCGCAAATTCCCAAGGCGGGCAGTTTGGCAAAAAAGGGCAGAATGATCCGCGTAGTTGTGAGCAAGGGTGGCGTGCGTTCTATTGTGCCCGAAATACGTGGCTTGGTTTTGCGTCAAGCAGAAATTTCCATCGAACAGATGAGCCTTCGCATCGGCGAAAAAACCGAAGTTTTCGACGATAGCATCAGCGAAGGAAAAATAATTTCCACCGAACCCGCTGCTGGCGATACTGTTCCTGCAGGCACCGAAATACGCCTCTACATTAGCAAAGGTAGCGCCGAACAAATGATCGAAGTGCCAAATCTTGTCGGCATGAAAGCACAGGACGCCAAGATTACCCTCGAGCGCTTAGGGCTTGTTTACGATTTCCAAATTCGACGCATACCAAGCCTTTCCAACGGCGAGGTTTACAAGCAATCGCCGCCAGCTGGCACACAGCTCATGCGTGGCAACGTTGTGCTGTGCATCGTCAACTCCTTCGAATAGTGTGCCTTAGTGAGGATGCGCCGGTGTGTTGCCAGTTATATGGGGTGGCAGCTGGGTGCCAGTGGGATGCCGGTGGCACCTTTAAAGTGGCTACGCCACATTACCTTCGCGAGATTTTCGCCATCTCAAAACAAATCGGCGACAAACTTTGCTTGTCAGCATTTTTCACAAATACCCGCAAGCGCACCCTCGCTTCTCCTATCGGTTGACGTAACATTACTGCTTTGAGCGAAGCAATTCGACAGTATCGAGTTGGGCGCGCGCAGCTCCGTGATCACCCAAGGTATCGAGTGTGGTGGCAAAGTTTTGCCTATAAGCAGCGTTTTGCGGTGCCAAGGTAACCGCATTTGCAAAAAAATCACGCGCATGAGAAAAATCACCAGCATTGGATAATATCGCTCCAGAAATGTTCCAAAATATGGCATTGCGCGCATACAAAATAGTGCCCGTCTCTGCAACAACTTGCGCTCGTGCAAAATCTTTTATTGATAATAATTCGATAGCTATATTGACAAGTCCAGCTTCGAAGTGCGGATATTTTTCATCAAGTGCAATTGCAATTTCCGAAACCGAATTTTGTGCAATCGTGCCAGCTTGTTTTTCTGCCAAATCCTCCCGCAACTGCGCCACAAGCGGAAAAAATTCAACAAACACCGATTGCAAGTCGTAGGCAAAACCAAACCGTTCGAAATAAAAAATTGTGCTTTCAAAACCATCACGCAATTCAAAAACTGTAAACTCGGGAATACCCTCGACAGCATTTGTAAGTTTTTGTGTAGAAAATACTTGTGCGAAAGCAGCCCTGTTTGCCGCAAGATAAGGAAACCAAGATCTGTCGATGACCAAAAGTTTCGGCTGTTTAGCGATAAGAAATTGTGCTGCAAGAGAATCGGCAAAAGTTTTGCGCATAGAGAACGCTGTGCGGTTTTTCCACATAAGCTGGGCAAATTCAGGTGAAGCTAAGCCCGCAATGTCAATAATTTCGAGCTTGGTATCAAAAGCGAGCCTGCCTATGTCGTGCGTGGCAATGGCTGTGTGCGGTGGGTATTTCGCGGCGATGAACTTGGCTGTATCTCCATGTATATCATTGATTTGCTTAACACATTTGGCAGCGATGTGCGTCCAGTTGAGAAAATCACGAGCCGAAAAACCTGCCAATAGCGCCGCAGTACAATAAGCCAAAATTGTCATGTATTTTTTTTGAGCAGTAAATATTGCGAAAAGCGATGACACCCCTAAAGCCATGAGTGTAGGCAAGATAACTATTGTGTAACGCCCAAAATGGATTTCGGCAAACGACATGGCAAATTTCGCCACTGGCAACGCACAAATCCACAGTAACGGTAAAAGCAATGTTGTTCTTTTTGTGCGTAAAAAATAGATTATCGGCAAAATTATGGCACTTATGCACAAAAAAATATTCTCACGCAAAAAAAGTGACGCAGTATATTTTAAATAATCCATGCGCGAGCCTGCAAATTGGGCTGTTTTTCCATAGAAAGTGCCCGGCAGAAAATGCCCTGTAAGCGTATAATTGAAAACAACATATGCGACTGTCAAAATTACTGGCGCCATGAGAAAATGTAGCCAATTGTTGAAATTCGGTTTTTTTGTGGCGGCAAAAACTGCGAGCACAATAACGAAAAATAACAGCGCCTCTGGACGTATCCATAAAGCTAACCCACAAATTAATCCTATGATAGAAAATGACTTATCATCATCTACTGCCCGCAGAAAAAGTGCTTGCACAAATGCGCAAGTTGCAGCAAAAAACAAAGTCTCCATGCCCGTAAACGCGTGTATAAAAAAACGCCCGTAGAAAATAATGCCCAAAGCGCAGATAATTGGAACGATAAGTGATTGTTTTTCAAAGAGTTTTAATATACGTTCGCTTAGCCAAAACGTCGAAAGCACCGCAAACATTAAGGATATTGCGCAAAGCACTTGTGCCCCAAGGACATACCCAAATACTTGACCGAAAAGCGCTAGCAGCAAAACCCACAATGGTGATGTTGTGCCTGTGGATTTTTCGCCGACGTTGAATTCGAATACATTGCCTTGCAATAAATTGCGCGCGTAAACAAGATGTATGTAACCGTCATCCAAAGCAAGCCCGCTCGGCGTAACACGTGTAATGCTTTGCCACGTAACAAAAACTGTCACCGCCGCGATAGCAGCAATGACGATGAGTGCGAAAGTACGTTTTGCTTTTTTCATTACATTAAAATCGCTCTTTGTACGCGCAAGTCAATGAATTTCTTTTTTTTGCGCAAATTTATACGCAGTAAGCCAAAAGCAAACGAAACAAAAAGATGCAATCTTACATTTATGATGCATGCCACACCAAACCTGTAAAAAGTTCCATTTGCATTTAAAAATGCTGGTGTGCACGTAAAATTATCGCTCACGCAAGCAATAATTACGTTCAGAAAACAAATCGCATGCTACGCATTAACTTGCAGTACAGGCAATTAATCAAAAAATATATGTTACATGATTATTTCTTCGGGCGAGATGGGAACAAGCCGCTCGGCAAGTTCCATTTCCGCTTCGGCGATGGGCGAAAGCAAATTGTAAAATTTCAAGTCGCGCGAGGCATAAATTGGACAGTGATACATCTCAGCTAAAACAAGGCAGTCGGAAGGAGTTGCTGAAATAACGTATTCTCTATCCTTGCCACTTTCAATGTGCAAGAGTGAAAGATAAGATCTTTCTCGCAAACCAGTTATGACGATCTTTGATATGGCACCATCAAAAATTGTGAGTAAATCGGAAATTAGCGAAAATGTGTGCGATATATGTTCGGGTGAATCTGTTTTCGCATGTGCCAAAACCTGTGCCTCACAACGTTCTATCCAAATGGGCAAAAGCGCGTTGTCGGCTGCGGCAAGCAAAACCACTGTCATGCCGTTTGCCAAATCAGTTGCAAAAGCGTGGAAACTAAGTTTTATCATGTAAGTAATTTTTTATGCGCAAACACTTTTAAGTTCAACAGATTAAATTTAGAAAATACGAGTTTTTCAATCACCACATTTTTGAAGCATTAAAAGCCGAAGAAATGCAGCGGCGTGGCGAAATATCGAGCTACAAGTGCAATCACCGCAGTAATAAGCCATTCAGCGAAAGGCAATGGCACGTTTTCCTCGTTGAAATAAAGTAGCGCGCGTATTACAACCGCAAATACCAAGCCGCCAACAAGAATGTAGGCGTTTGCAGCATTCAATGCTAAAAAAATTAGTGTACGCTCGAGAAGTGCATAACGTGCAAAAGGTTCGGTGAAAATGGAAATCTCAGTGCCTTTTATGGCGCTGCGGAAAAAATATAGCGTAATGGGCAAACCCCAAATAGCAAAAAATATCGCCGCAAGCCGCATGAATTGCTCTGCCTGCCCATAAAAATGCCCATAGCCAAAAATTGTGGCACAAAGCAATATTATGCCAAAATGCCCAAGTTGGTCGGCAAGGTAGTTTACTGTGCCAAGGCGCGAATTCGTTTTGCCCGATTTATTCTTGAGTAAATCGAGGAAAAAGTGAGCAATGGAAATCGCCAGTGCGCAAAAAGCAAGCTGCGGACGATACCAAATAGCAGGATACAAGGAAACTAAAGCTGTGGCAAAAACTATTGTCGAATGCAGAAGCAGCCCCGAAAATTTGCCCTTTTTCGCGAGAATAAAACGAGTTTGCAATGGGTAATCGGCAAAAATATGTGCCGCGTAAAGTCTCCAAAAAAGTGCCCACATAACCAATTCCTTGAGCGCAAAACTTCTTTTTTCAAAAATATATTCCCAAAAAAAAGTTGCAACACAAATTCGGCACGAATAGTGGCAATATTGCGAAAAACACACATCAAATTTTGCTCAGAGTCGTCGAAAAGATTTGCAGAAAAATGATGACAGAAAAATTTTTCACCTTAAATTGTTCGACTATAGAAAATGGAGCGAAATGGACCCGTGGTGGCTCAATATCATCCGTGAGCACATGAGCTTGTACCCGCTTTGCGAAGTGCTGGACATTTACAAAGTGCTTTTTCAGGCAAATATGGGACCCGCACACAATTTTCACTCTCACAATGATGATTATTTTATCAATGAGCAGTGGAATATTGCAGTGGCAAACACAAAACATGCCATCGAGCCAATCTCGCCCGATGGTGAAATAGTACGCGCACATTTTGGCGCATTGCGCGAGCAAAACATCCAATTGTCGAGTGTATTACGAGCATTTGAGCTAACTGCCGAGCATTTTGTTCCAAACCAAGAGCTTTTGCAGACACTTTGGCAAGACCTGGGCGAAGCTATTCGTGAAGGTGAACTATTTCTCTCCCCGGGACAATACCGCGATCTTTCGGCTAAAATTCGGGCAAACGGTTTTGTGGCAATGCATCATTCCGAGGCATTTCGTTCTGCATACGACCCCGCCTATCTCGTTGTTTTTGCTAGATACATAAAACCGGCTATTTTGAGCGCACAAAGCACATAATTACCGATTATGTAAACCAATTTGCACAGATAAGTTACCGTTTTAATCGAGAAAACGCTAACTCGCGCTACGAAAAATAGCGTTTAGCAAAACCATAAATACCCGCACTTAAAAAAAATTGCACACAAAAAAACGAGCTTACTATATTGCGGAAAAGGAGAGTAAATGCGAGAAATCTTGGCGTTTTTTTTGCTTTGCGCGGCGTCAATTTCTGCGCAATGCCCCGATTTTTCGGCAGCTGGTCCATATGAAACCGCTTACCGCACAATAGCTTCCATACCATCCGAAGATGAGACAATGACAAACTCGCGTGTGTATTATCCGGTTGCGGGTGGTATTATTCCAGCTTCCGCGGTGCCATGCCCAATAGTCACCTTCGGGCATGGCTTTATGACAAGCACAGATAATTATTATTCGTACGCGCAACACTTTGCAAGCTGGGGATTTGTGTGTATTGTGCCTACAATATCAAACCCACTTTTAAATCCCAATCACAATTATCGCGCGCGTCTAATGATAACAGCAGCACGATATGTAATGAACTTAAATTTTTCCACCTCAGATTTATTTTACGGCACACTTGATGCGAATAATTGGGCGTTTATTGGGCATAGCATGGGTGGCAGCATCTCGCTTTTGGCGGGTGACAGATATGCGAATTATAACGACAGTTCATATCATTTGCACGATACTTTGCGCGCCATCGTTGCCTTTGGCAGTCCTCAGAGCACCCCAGCTACAGTTGCCGCACGCATAACTACTTCTGTGCTAATACTTTCTGGAACTGAAGATAACATTGCGCCATGGAACGACGTGCGCAGTGCCTACTGGGCAACTTTGGGTTCACCAAACGGCGCTTTTGCCGTTATATCTGGGGCAAACCACACCTATTTTACCGATAGTTACGGACATTATCTCACCGATGGAACTGCAAGTATAACTCGCGATCAACAAAGGGCAATAGCGAGAAAACATGCAACAGCGTTTTTACTTCGCTTTCAGAAAAACGACACCACATTATGCACATTTTCATACGCCCTAGGAGATTCGCTCGTCCACGCCGCCTGGATGGACACAGTAGAAGTTCAACATACGCCACTTAGTATTTTCGATGTTCCGCGCGTGCAAAACGTCACCGCCGTGCGAGTTTTTCCGAATCCATTTAACGCTCAATGCACGTTCGAAACATCAAAAAACACTGCTTTCGCGATTTATGATATCGCCGGCAAATACGTGTGGCGTGGACATTCTACTTGGCAGCCTTCAGCGGAAACCCCAGCCGGCGTTTATTTGCTGAAAACTGAGAATGTTGAATTGCAATCTGATATAAAAAAACTATATTTTGTTCGATGAGGTAAACATGGATCAAGCTCCTGCTTACGTTTATGTGCTTATTGCAGCCATGATGGTCGTCCCGCTAATTATGGCACTTGTAATGTTTTGGTTATTATACACTTTTATCAATCGTTCGCGTCCGAAAAATGTCGAAAAGCTCGACAGCACAACGACTTTCGCAAGCGATGCGCATAGTTACCGCTGTCCTAAATGTGGCAAGCCTATGCAAAGTGGTTTTGCCACTGGTGCGCGCGGCATTTTCTGGTGTGATGCCGACAGAAAAAACGCGAATTTCTTTGCACCACTCGGCGCACTTCTGCCAAACACCACGAGTCTCGGCTTCAAACGGTTAATGAATCGCGGCTGGAAATGCGAAAGTTGCCATCTTATATTAATTGACAATAACTCTATGATAAGCAAATAAATGACAAGAATATTATCCATAGACCCAGGCACGCGAATAATGGGTTGGTGCGTGCTCGAGGGCGATAGTTACGGACAAACTTTTTTCGCAGCCGGCGCCGAGAAGGTGAGCGGAAAGACTGATAGTTTGGGTTTGCAAAAGCTGTACGACAAAGTGTGCGCGCTCATCGACGAGTTTTCGCCCGAAAAAGTGGTGCTCGAACTACCCTTTTATGGCACAAACGCAAAAGTTTTCGTGCGTCTTGGAGAGGCTCGCGGGGCAATTTTGCTCGCTTGTGCGCACAAAACAGTGTCATGCGATAGTGTTTCGCCAAATGAAGCTAAAATGGCTGCCACCGGCAGCGGACACGCAACGAAAGAACAAGTGGCGTATATGGTTAAGACACTTCTGCATCTTTCGGGCGATTTTCCTGTCGATGCCACTGACGCTGCGGCGATAGGTATAGCTTTTTTCCATCGGCATAGTTAACTAATTTACGAACAATGATTTACGTTTTACACTTGACAAAAGCTTGCGTGACACATTTTTGTCGCCATGAATGAGAGCCATAGTAAACTGGCAGCGATTCTTGCGCAAAAACACCCGCTTGTGATCTCAGCGCCGATGGCAGATTACAGCGATTCGATTTGGCGCGATTTTGCCATTGCATTTGGTGCAGACATTGTCTTTACTGAAATGGTTGCAGCAGAAGCGATTGCGGCAAGCGCGCGAAAGGTTTTACCCCGCTATCTCGACGAACAGATCGACTCACGATGCACAGTGCTTCAGCTTTTTTCTCCGCAACCTAGTGCTATTGAACGCGCCGCTAAAGCGTTACGAGACAAAAAGATAATAGGAATCGATCTCAACTTTTGTTGTCCGATGAGGCGCGTTACATCGCGAGGTGCAGGTGCCGCATTGCTATCGCATCTGGACGTAGCGCTGAAAATTTTTGATGCCGCTCAATGCGCGGAGAAACCCGTCTCAGTGAAAATTCGCGTAGGTTTTGCTGATGCGAACGAATGGGCTTCGTTACTAGATTTTCTGCATCTACTTGAGCGTAAATCTGTTGCGTTTGTAACAATACATGGACGCACAGCAAAGCAGCTTTTCTCAGGCACCTGCGACAAGCGCTTTGTTTTGCAAGCAGCACGAGAGTTATCTTGCCCAGTTTTTGCAACTGGAGACGTATTTTCAGCCGCAGATGCCATAGAATATACACATGAAAACTACGTTCGTGGTGTGATGCTCGGACGAGGTGCTATATCTAATTTCGAACTTTTTGCTGAAGTTGCCGCAGTGTTTCGTAATACGAATGTTTCACAAATAAAACTTAGCTCTCGACTAAAAACGATGAGAGAATTTCTGGAAAAGCAGTTCGAATTGCGTGGAGATCTGAGTGTAGGTTATTGCAAAAAATTTTTGGCAAAACTCTTTGTCAGTGCCCCAAATGCTGCACATTTTCGCGCAAAACTGGGTAGTTTGCGCACACGCATTGCCCTCTTTGGGCTAATTGATGAGTTTGAAATGAGCGTTTTACTCGCAAAAGATTATAGTATTGATAAAACACAATATTAAACGAGTTGCATATTACGCACTTATAATCTGAAAATATACCCAAAAATATTTCTTGCATCCCATATAATACGTTAAAATATAAAGATTCGACAGGTATTTTATATATATAATGCTTCAGAATATGTGTATTTTAGCTCACAAAAATATCTCCACCGTGCAAATCTATGGCCACAATACACGGGAAATCTTTTACCGTAAGGCAATGCACAGCCTCTGCACCCAGATTATCATAATCTATTGTATTGCAATCAATTACGTGTTTTGATAGCAATGCGGCACTGCCTCCAATCGCAATAAGATACAACACATTATTAGCTTGGAGTGATGCCTTCATCTTTTTGGGTAGCAAACCTTTGCCAAGAATTGCACCTATCTTTTGAGAGAAAATCGGCTCTGCATATTTCGCCATTCGCGCAGAAGTGGTTGGACCAATTGCACCACAAGGTTTTAGAGGTGGTTTGGGCGTAGGACCAGCGTAGAAAATAATCGCGCCTTCAAGTGCAAATGGAAGTGGCTCCATACGCTCAAGTGATTCACACATAATCAGATGCGCTGCATCACGCGCTGTATATATTGTGCCGCACAACCTGACAATATCCCCAGCAGTAAATGTAAGTTTTTGCTGAATATCAAGTGGGGTGTTTAGTACGTTATGTTTCACTGTTTCCATATCTATAAATTATCA
Organism: uncultured bacterium; assembly: GCA_964443405.1. Taxonomy (GTDB): domain Bacteria; phylum UBP14; class UBA6098; order B30-G16; family B30-G16; genus CAYUDB01. The sequence goes on from CAYUDB010000034.1 coordinate 14,557, forward strand.
ATCTCACTATTCAATGCAAGAAATTTTTATATACTCGTCGTAATTGCCCCAGTGCGCAAGGTGAACATATTGGCGAAAGCAGTTATATGTAAAACAATGTTTCATTGTATTATAAAATTAGGTTTCTGCCAAATATTTGCGAAAAAAAATTGCCTAAGAAAAAAACTTGCTTTAATTGCGAGAAACTAGCAAATGAGGACAAATGAACAGAGTAGCAATTTTCACCGCAGGAAAACTCGGCAACACCGAACGCATAGCACAAGCCATCGCCGGAAAACTCGGCTCTGAAACGCGCATCGCGCACATTTCAGAGTTTGAGCCAGGTCATTTGCACGGCAACGACCTCATCATTTTGGGCTGCTCAACTGTCGGAGAGGGACAGTTGCCCGACGGCTGGCAGTTTTTTTTCACCACAAACGACTCGCTAGACTGGACTGGCGTCAAAGTGGCACTTTTTGGACTCGGAGATCAAGCAAAATATCCCGAGACATTTGTTGACGGAATGGGTGAAATATATGAATATTTAAACGAACGTGGCGCTGAATTTTGCGGGCTCGTTCTCGACGTTGGCTACGAATTTGAAAAGTCGAGAGCCGTTATTGGCGAACTTTCAATCGACGGCGGTTGTGGTAGCTCGTGTTCTGCGTGTTCACCAAATAGCGAAAGCTGTTGCTCATCAAACAGTTGCAGCACAGAGCATTCGCAAAAAGTAGCACGCCCACTGCGAATATTCTGCGGTTTGCCAGTCGATGAAGACAATCAACCCCAGCTTACCGACGCGCGCATTGACATTTGGCTGTCGGAAATAGCAAACGACTTTGTATGAGGTAAAAATGCATGCACCATACCAAAAACCTAATTTTTTCCAAATCCTAATTCGCGACCGCCTTGCCGCCGTCGGACTTGTGATTTATATTGTATCGTTTTTAATCTTACTGATGCCAATATTTTTCAAGAACATGTATTTTTCATCTGCAATAGTTACTGCTGTAGTGATATCAACATTAGGCGATTTGTTCACCGTGCCACGCTTTTTATTCCTAAATCGCTTATTCGAAACCGGCATACCGCTCCGCGGCGAGGTGCTTTTCAAGCTCGACTCAACAGGCAGGCGCGGTGGCGCAATTATCAAATACTCATACACTTTCGAGGGAAACCAATATCAAGCAGTGGTGCGAACTCACATGCTTATTGACCACATAATCGAGGGCACAGCAATCGATGTCATCGTCGATCCGCGCAACCCACATCGCTCAATACTGCCGATGATGTACGTGCAATCTGTTGGACAACAATAAATT
>CAYUDB010000035.1:0-15849 GCA_964443405.1 uncultured bacterium
GTGATGATGAAGTAAGTTTTTATGATGATTTTTTTAGTTTTGTTGATGATGAGAAGTTTTGCGTGGGTAAAAAACTTAGTTTTGGATATAACGGAAGTTTTTTGGTGATGATTTTAAAAAATTTGGTCGATGATTTAATTGTAAAAGTCGTTATTTTTTCAAGTTGTGATGTAGAAATTTTCAGACGAGTTTATGAAGTAGAAATTAGTTTTGATAATTTTTTAGATTTCACCGTTTCCAATTCGCATTGCGCCGTTTCCATTGAAAAATTCTAGATGCCCGAAAGGGCTCGCGCCGTTTCCGAAAGGGCTTTGTTAACGTGCGAAAATCGCAAAGGCGTCGCAAAGGAAGATTTCTACATTGATTAGGCGCGTGGCGCCATTTCCGTTGAAAATTTTAGAGCTGTCGAAAGTATTTTGTGAGTGTCCGAAAGTAAAAACCGCACCGCCCCAAAAAAAATTGCGGTTTCCAATTCGCATTGCGCCGCTACCATTGAAAATTTCTAGACGCCCGAGGCGCATTGCGCCACTACCATTGAAAATTTTTAGACGCCCGAAAGGGCTGGCGCCGATTCCGAGGCGGCTTCGTTAACGCCCGAAAATCGTAAAGGCGTCGCAAGGGAAGATTTCTACATTGATTAGGCGCATCGCGCAGCTACCGATTTAAATTTCTAGATGCCCGAAAGGGCTGGCGCCGATTCCATTGAAAATTTCGGCACGTTTATTAATGGTGGGCACGTTTCCAATTTAACTCGCATCGCTCCCGAAAGGGCTTTGCGAGTGTCCGAAAGTAAAAACCGCACCGCCCCCAAAAAAATTGCGGTTTCCGAGGCGCATCGCGCCACTACCATTGAAAATTTTAGAGCTGTCGGAAATGGTTTGTCAACGCCCGAGGCGCATCGCGCCGATTCCGAAAGGGCTTCGTTAACGTGCGAAAATCGTAAAGGCGTCGCAAAGGAAGATTTTTACATTGATAAGGCGCATTGCGCCGTTTCCATTGAAAATTTTTACACTGTCGGAAATGGTTAGTTAATAGTTGAAAAACATTTCTAAACGCCCGAAAGGGCTTCTAAAAGCGCGAAAGCGCCTTATAAAAGCGCGAAAGCGCCTTTGGTTATGTTTGAAAGGGCGCGCGAAGCTGTCAAAAGGGCTTTCTAGATGCCCGAAAGGGTTTTGGAGGTGAAAAATGATCACTTCTTTAATTATTATCGCAATTTGCCTGTGCTTACGGAAAATTTTTAAACGATCAAAAGTAAATCCATAACCGAAATGATTCGGAGGTTTTATATATGAAAAATTTCGTCAACGTAATTCTTGCTTTGTTGTGCGTTTGCTCTTGCGCGCATTGCGTATCTGTCGCCGCAGGTAACATTTATATCAATTTGTCATACTCCGGTGACGATTTTATCACTCCCGGAGGTTTTAAGGTCATTCGCGCAACTGTGGACTCCATCGTAACTAGATCAGGCTCTCACTTGCCAAGAACAGAATACTGCCTAAATGAATACCAGGCGTTTCGACTAAAACCAATCGACGTTTCATATGCTATCGCCGATATTGTTTTTCCCGATTCCGCTATTTGCACAGGTTCATCGTGTTACAGAGATGTTTATTCGCACTCTCCCTTTGATGTGGATAGAGAACTTTTAGCAAATGCGTGTTACTACTTGGCTTCCGATAGCGGCGATTTTTTAAATGTCGGAGATAATTCTTCTTACAATTTTATTGTTAGAGGATTTCGCGTTGGCACTTTGGAAATTTCATTAACTGAAGAATTTGTTTCAGATACGTTTGCAATTTGGCGCGTCGTTAGCGACACAATTTTACTAAGAATCGGAGGAGGTTCACCTATTGATTGCCCGCCTTTGCGAACTCCCGAATGTCTCGGCGCAAGGAATATAACTCCCCTATCAGCTGACGGACTTTGGCATCACGTGATTTTTGCTCGCGGATACGAGTATGCTTATGGTTATTCAAGTGTTCCACCTTCTTCGGGAACGTTTATAGATACTAATTTCGTGAATATGGAACCTTTGGTGCCTGCTAGAAGATATTTCCTGCATTCCCGAGCACGTTTCCAATGTGAAAGCGGAACTTATATCTATTCCGACTGGAGTTCCATATCGTTCGACACTCCCAGACATCCCGAAGTAACAATTCGCACCAATCCCCAAAACCTCCGCTTCATTGTTGACGGAGATGAATACGTTTCGGAAAATACTTTCAGCTGGCCCTATTCTTTAAGCGGAGGTTCCGCACATTTTCTCGAAGCGATAACACCGCAGTTGGGTGTGCGCCGACCAATTTTCAAGTTTAAAACATGGAGCGACGGAGGTGCCGCATCTCATGTATATGTCTCCGGATCTTCCGACGCCGTTATCACATGTAATTTCGACTCTCTCGACGCAAGTTTTGTTGTGCAAACATCTCCGGTAAGTCCTATTTGCGCGTCTTCACCTGTGAATGTTTCAGTTACATTTAATAATTGCGGCTCTTTGAAGTTGAAAAGAACAGATCGCATCTATTTATATAAACGTAGCACAAGTTCTTGGGGAGTCGATTCTGTGCAATTACCTCTCGATTCCATTAATGTGGGAGCTAATGCAGTGTTCAACTTTACTGTAACTTCTCCTGCAGCAAGTGGGGAGCATGTTTTTTGTTGGCAACTTAAGCAAATAGGAGTGGGCTTTTTTGGCGGAATTTCGGACAGCGTGAGAATAACAGTTTTGCCAAAACCCAACGCAATTGCATCGAACACCGGACCATATTGCGAAGGTGCGGAAGTATTTTTGCGAGCGCAACCGGATGGTTTGCGAAGTTACCGATGGATTTTGCCTGGTCACCGAGAAAGTTTTCTACAGAATCCAAATCTCGGACCAGCTGAAATAAGTTTTTCGGGCGTGTGCACATTAGTTGTATCAAATGACGAAGGTTGTCTCGACACTGCTCTAACAACTTTGACAGTGAATGCAAAACCTCGCGCCACGATTGGAGGAATTTTGACCGTGTGCGAGGGAGATTCGATAAAGTTTACAGGCAGTCCCTCTTCGATGACATATAATTGGACAGGTGTCGGAGGATTTTCGAGCACTTTACAAAATCCTTTCATAGCGAACGCGAATTTTTCGCATGCGGGCGAGTATAGATTAATCGTGAGAAGTTCTGCTGGATGCGTTGACACAGCGACTTGCGTTGTTGTTGTGAGGGATAAGCCGGAAGTTGAGGCGCATTGTGGAACGCCAATTTGTTCTGGTGGAGCTGCGGATTTATATTTTGACACGCCTGGATTAAGTTCGTACAAGTGGATATCTCCACGTGGGGAGATATTTTTTGGTGAGGCATTGCACTTTGGAATTTCGGATTCGACAATGAACGGTTCGTGGGTTGCAATAGGAACTACGATTGATGGATGTTGTGACACTGCGGTTGTAGAACTTGAAGTGCGAGATATTTTACGAAATTTGCGAATAGTATCACTTTCTGCGGACAGTATTTTTTTGCATTCTGGTTCGAGCACAAATCTGCACTGTGTAGTTGAGGGAGCTTGTGGAGATGTTGGAATAACTTGGAGCAATGCCGCACTTTTAGACGATGCGCATATATTTAATCCGCGAGCTACTTTAACGGATACAACAACGTTTGAGGTTGTGGTAAGGGATAGTCAAGAATGCGGGGTATATGAAGTGCGCGGTCGCATAACGATTTATGTAGTTCCGATATTTGCTTGTCATCTTCGCATCGATGAAGTATCGCGCGACACGACAGTTTGTTCTGGTAGTTCATTTGATTTACATGTTTCGGTTGACAGCGGATATGGTTTAGTGGATTACACCTGGACACCGAGCACGTATTTATCAGCGGTGGACATTGCGGAACCAACTTGCACACCGTTTGGGAATATTTCGTACACTGTAGTAGTTGTGGACGACTCTGGATGTGTAGATTTTGCATCAGTTACAGTTCGCAGCGACGATTACGAAACCCATTTGCTAGCTGATAGAGATCATATTTGTGCTGGAGAAAGGATTTGGTTTACTGGAGAAGTAATTGGAGGAATTGCGCCATATAGTTACGAATGGTCGCCACCAGCTTTGCTTGATACAATAGATGGTTTGCGAGCGTCGGGAGTATTTTTGCGAGATGCGAAAGTTAATTTGCGAGTTATCGACGCAGCTGGGTGTATTCACGAGGACAGTTTATTTATTGATGTGGACAGTTCGCTAGCGTCGATGACAATTTTGCCAGTTGCTGAGGAAACTTGCATATATATAGGAAGCTCTACGAGATTGCACGCAAATCTATCGGGAGGAATTGGAGGAATTGGATACACGTGGGAACCATCTTCGGCATTAGATTTACCGCATTCGCCAAATCCTTGGGCAAATCCTGTAACGTCTGGCTGGTTTGTATTAACTGCGACAGATACTCAAGGCATTTGCGTCTATACTTTGCGTGATTCTGTGTTTATTCGCGTAATGGATACGACAACTTGTCCAATGAATGTAACAATTTTATGCGATGACACAATAATTTGCGCCGGTGATGAGATTCATTTGCGAGCGAATGTAACCGATTTTCCCGTTCCGGAACTAAGTTTTGCATGGTCTCCGGAAAGTTTGGTTGATTCTGCACATTCGCAGAACACAGCGGCGCGGGTTTTGGAGAGCACAAACTTTTCGGTAATAGTGAGAAGCGGCGATTGTGAGGATACAGCAACTGTTTTTGTGCGCACCGAAACTGTGGATACAACTTTGGAACTGCGATATGTCTGGGCAGAACGTGAGACAATAGATTTTGGCGACACGACAAATCTGCACGTCATCGCCAGTGGATTTTCGGGCGCATTACACTACGACTGGACACCGCGGGCATATCTTTCGCCGTCCGATTCTGATGTTGTACAAGCTTTTCCAAATCACACAACCAATTTTCGCGTTATAGTGAGCGATTCGCAGATTTGTGGAACAGTTGCCGAAACTGCATATGTTCGAGTGGTAGTTCGACCAGCGGAAAGCTGTTCATTACACATTTCCATCGACACAGGCTTACCATCTGGAACGGCGCTTTGCCCTTCCGAATCTCTCACAGTCTCAGTTACCGCAGTTGGGGCGCATGGTTTGGTGAATTATTCATGGGAACCCGCGCATGTTTTCTCCGATCCATTTGCTGCACATACGGTTGCACATTTAGCAACAAGCACTTTGCTCTCGGTTGTAGCGCAAGATGACTCTGGATGCAGTGACTACGCCGAGATTTTCGTTCCAGTGAAGGCTTTCTCGCGCATCGGCGCAGACACTTTTGACATTTGTCGTGGCGAAACAGCAAACGTTAGTTTTGCTTTCGAAAACACTGCTGAACCCATAACATTCGCTGCTCATCCACCAGCCGGTGTGCGCTTCACTGGTGAAACGGCAAGCTTATCTCCAAATTCTTCAACAAGTTACGAGATCACAGCCACCGATCATGAAGGCTGCATGTTCGTAGATAGTATTTTTGTGCACGTGGACACTTTTGAAACAACGCTCGCTATCGAATCCTGTTGCGACACCACAATTCCGGCAGGTGGTATAGCGTATCTTCACACAAACATCGTAGAACACGCCGGCGAAACTCGCATAATTTGGGCGCCAGCTTTGTGGATCGACTTTGCGGAATCGTCGTATGTTCAAGTATCTCCGCCATTTACAACAACCTACATCGTCACCGCGACAGACTCCGGGCGCTGTGGAATGAAAACCCGCGCCGATACGCTGACTGTCTTCGTGGAAACCGAATATCCCTGCACACTTGATTATATCGCATCTTTTTCTGATACAACAGTTTGCGCAGGTGCTAGTCTCAATTTGCTAACGCATGCCACAGGTGAAAGCCCATACACGTCCTATTTTTGGACACCAGTCGATTTCCTCTTTTCGGCAACAACCGAAAATCCAGCAGTGTCAACAATAACTCGTTCAATAACTTATCGCGGATACGCATTGGATGGCTATTGTCGCGATTCCGTGATGATTACTGTACACGTGCCACAGTTTGCGCCAGTTGGTGGAAGCGAGTTTTCAGCATGTGCCGGCGAAACTTTGTCACTGGAAGTTGCCTGTTCCGATTGCGGGAGCGATTTCGAAATACACTGGGAACCTATTGAACTTCTTGATGTTACAGATATAACGAGAGCGCGACATGTTGTTTCAGCAGATACAAGCTTACTTGCAATTTTTACAAGCGCTACACATACTTGCACTGAGACTCTGCTTTTCACAATCGATGCGCAGTTTGTGAATAATTCGGCAACCGCAATCATAACTGCTTCACATACAACAATTTACGATGGCGATAGCATTTGGTTATCTGCATATCTTTCCCCGACTTATGGCATTGCGCACATCTTATGGCGCGGAGATAACGTGCGTGACACAACAGGTTTTGGCACATGGGCGATACCTGAAACGAGCGGTTTTTATTTTGCAACAATAAGTGATTCACAGACTTGCGGTGTTGCTATCTTTGCTGAAAGTGTGTTTGTAGAAGTTTTACACGCGCCATGTTCGTTAACTGTTATTGCACATTATGATGATTCAATTTGCATATATGACAGTACTATGGTTACTGTTTCTGTAACAGCCTCAAGTGGCACCTACAATCTTCTTTGGCGTCCTGAAACATGTTTCACAGCCATCACTGATACGGGCGCAATATTTCGTGCACAACATACTTCTGTGTGCACAGTAACTGCTATTGATTCAGCAGGTTGTATTGGTAACACTATGGTTTTCATAACGGTCATACCTTCTCCGATTGCCACAATTATTGCGCCCGACACTGTATTTGTTGGCGATACCATTACGCTGTTCGCATCTCCAAATGACACAAGTTATACGTATGTTTGGAACGGTCCGGCAGATTTTTCAGCTCATGGAGCACGTGTAGAGAACTATTTTGCATCGACCTCGCAAAACGGTTGGTATAAGTTAACAGTTGCCAACACCTTCGGTTGCATGAGATTAGACTCTGCATTTATAACTTGCCTGCCCACGCAATTGATGCCAATTTACGCTCATCCGGCAGCCATGATTTTCTCATGTTTTCAGGATAGCACATGTAATACCCAGCAGCTCGTGATGCAAAACTTTAACGCTATACCTGTAGCAATTGATTCACATTATTTCACGCAACATAATGTGTTCTTTGCGGTTATGCCAGATGCACCTCAGATTAACGCGCACGACAGCCTGATTATCGAAATTGGTTGCCAAACTGAAGCCATAGGCGTCTTCATCGACACACTCGCGATACAATTTTCACTCACTAGCCTGACACAAATGAAAACACCTATGCTCGCGAACATATTAGCAACCGCGAACGCATCAATAGATGTTTTTCCTAACCCATTAATCTGTAGCGACTTCCATGCAGGTGATTGTCTAATCGACAGTACGCGAGTACACAATTTTGGTACAGCGCCACTTATAATCGATGATATCTTTCCATCAAACACCTTAACAACCCGCATCCTGGAACCGGCTTTGCCCTGCACAATAGCGACTAATGAATGGCGCTACATAGCCTTCGAACTTTGCTCACAACTCATTGGACAACTTACTGATACACTGCATATCATAAGCAATGCCGCCAACATGCCACATGCTCTAGTCGAAATCCGCGCCACAATCATAGCTGATGCAGATTTTACGGTAAAATCAAATGTAGTAACACCTAACAACGATAACATACAAGATATTATCGAGTTCGGCATTCCTGACGGGCACACGCCTTGGCAAATCGAGATTTTCGACGCACTGGGCAAACGACTGTGCAATCTCGCACGCGAGAGCTGGGATTGCCGCATTGACGGGCAGCTTGTGCCACCAGGAACTTATTATTTTAAATTAGTTAGCAACAAAAAAACTTTGTTCTCTGGTTCCTTCGCCATTGTATATTGATTTGTGCGAGTTTGTACACATGCAATTAGTAGCCGATTTAACTTATTTAATTTCAACAATTAACGTGTTTGGCGAGAATACAATGCAAGAAATAGTCTTTGAACTCGATTCTGAGTATATTGAGCTATGCAAGTTATTGAAAAACATAGGCATAGCCGCAACCGGTGGGGAGGCAAAAATTATCATCGACAATGGTGATGTTTTTGTGGATGAGATTCTGGAACTTCGCAAGAAACGAAAGGTTTCCGCTGGTTCAGTCGTAACTATAGGGAATATAAAAATTTACGTTCACGCTGCACAGTGATGCATCGCAGCACGCATCTGAAGAATCTTAAAACTGGTGAGAAGTTGGAAATTTATCAAAAGAAATATGATGTTATCATAATTGGTGCAGGCACTGCAGGAGTTATGGCAGCCATAACCGCAAGCAAACATGACGCAAATGTGTTATTGCTGGAACGCAATGATGGCGCACTGCGCAAATTTTCCATTGCTGGGTCTGGTAAATGCAATTTCACTCACGACGGAAAAATTAACGATTTTTTTTCAAAATACGGGCGTAACGGAAATTTTTTACGTCATGCGCTAAATCAGCTCTCGAACACTGATGTAATTAACTTCTTTTCTGAGATAGGGTTACCATCTTTTATCGATACACATGGCAAGGTATTTCCGCAATGTGAAGATGGGCGTATGGTAGCTAGCACCTTGCTAAACTCTGTTGTTGCGCTTGAGGTTAAATATCGTTCACGCGTGACCGAAATTATGCATAAACATAATGATTTTTTTGTTAAAACTGAGCAAGATATGTATGTAGCAAAAACTGTTATAGTATCTACTGGTGGAAAAACATATCCAGCCACAGGTTCCACTGGCGACGGCTATGCGCTTGCAAAATTGTTTGGTCACAAAATATCTGCACCGCATCCGGCGTTATGTGGTGTGGAAATCGCAAATTTTGCACTCTGCCGCTGTGAAGGTATCTCATTGAAAAACATAGCATTAACTTTGACAAGGCAGCAGAAAATCATTTGCAAAAATCACGGTGATCTTGTTTTCACCGCCAAAGGTTTTTCAGGACCCGTAATTCTAGACATTGCAAGATATTGCAGTATTGGCGACGAATTGACAATTGCATTTGTCGAAAAAAAGGAAGTAGAAAGGCTTTTCGGAAGTTTGACTGTCTTATTGGCATCGAACGGTAAACTCACAGTGCGCGCCTTGCTAGAAAAACTTAGTTTGCCGTCATATTTAGCGGCAGAAATAGCAGTTGCATCTGGAATTGCATATGGCGAAAAATGCGCAAATTTGACGCGCTCACAGCGTGAAGTGCTTGAAAATAAAATATTTAACTACAAGGCTCAGATTGCAGGCACCGACCCATTTGACAGGGCAATGGTAACTGCTGGCGGTGTCGATTGCCTGGAAATTGATTCGCGAACAATGCAATCGAAGCTGGTTTCCGGGTTATTTTTCGCCGGTGAGGTGCTCGACATCGATGGGGATTGCGGCGGTTACAATATTCAGGCTGCGTTTTCAACTGGCTATGTTGCCGGAAAAAATGCCGCTCTTCTTGCCCAGAAGAACACAACGATAATCTGATTTTAAGAAAGCAACTCTTTTCAATATAAAAGGTTGTAATTTTCTCGGCGATGAGTGTCGTGCAAGAAAAAGGGCAGATGCTTGATCTGCCCCCCTTACAATGGTGCTGCAAAAACTACGCAGTGTATTGCGCAAGCGCATTTTTCAGTTTATCGATGATTTGCACAGGTTTAGGATCTTCGCCATTCAGAATGGCAAGATAATAACTTGCAAAATCGCCCAACTGGATCAGCTCGAACATGCGACACATAAGCGGTGCATCTGCACTACTCGGTTCGATAAAAATTGGATCTAAACCTAAATTGCGCATTACGTTAGCTACAAAATCCATGCGGAACTTATTGCGAGGATGATCGTCTGGATCAATAAGAAAAATTGGCTGCACGTAATCTTTAAAGTCGCCCAAAACTTTCCAGCCAACAAGCTCATTGTGATTATTCTCGGGAAACAGCGCGCTATACGCAAGTGTTTTGCCATTTTCGTTAATCTGTCCACGAAAACGAGTAGCGACAGCCTCAAAACGTGGTGAAGAATAAATTAATGCTATTTTATTATGCAATTTGGTCGCCAACTGCTTTGCAATGTTCTCTTTTGTTGGAACATCGCGCGACAACCGTGTGGCATTTTTCGCAAGAACAAATGCCGTGCAGTCGATAGATTTAGCCTGATCTGGTATAAATCCCCAAAAAGAGAAAAGCGCCGCAAGTGGAATAAATGAATAGCCAACAGCCGAACGCGGTGGAAACCCTGCCGGTATTTCAACCAAACCAAATCCATTTGTTTCAGCAAGTTCTGCAATTTTTCCACCCGACGTTATGGTAAAAAATTGCGCATGCAAATATTTCGCGGCTTCATACATAGAAAGTGTTTCTTCAGTATTTCCAGAATATGAGCTTAGAATAACAAGAGTACGGTCATTTACAAAACCAGGCAGCAAATAATCACGATTAACAACGAACGGCACCTTCATCTCATAAAGTGCATAGCAGCGAAGCAAATCGCCGCCAATGGCGCTACCACCCATGCCGGCAAGCACTATGTTCTCGATTTCATTGCCGTCAACCAGCGAATAGTCGGACGATTCGGCAATCTGCTTGCCCAAAGTGATCTGCTTGTGCAGATCCAACAGAAGCGAGTGCATGTCGCCCGGATCAAATTTCAAATAGAGCTCTTCCTTATCGAGCATTTCTCCTCCATGTTAGCGTTACAACAAAATAAGTGATTTCTGCTCATAAACAATCGAAAAATCGAGCACCCTCAAAGCTTACACGCAGCGCATCAGTTGCAGTAAGGACTAATCGCAAGCTGTACAATGCGTTACATGCTCAAAGAGGGCAACTTTGTCAATTGCCTGTGCCACAACTCGCATATTGGAACAGTACTGTTCAAGCATATTGTGTTCTCTTGCGCAATCGAAGTGTGCGCAAAGAGTTAGCACATCATCACGCACCAAAGGACCAGTTATTGCATGTGTCAATCCGTAGTCGGTGTAATTTTCGAAAACCCGCATAATTAAACTTGAAACCACAGCTTGCGCCTGAGCATTGGCAAGCCCGCATTCAATTAGTAATCTCTCTGCCTGCGCTATGATTCCGAAAATCGAATTTGCCGCGAGCGCCGCTGCAAAATGATAAGTAGTTTTCTTTCTAGAATCGATCGCAATTGCCTTTCCACCTACTTTTGCGATAAGAGAATTTGCTAGCTCGCACGCCAGTGGGTGCCCCTCAACACCGAATGGAATGTTTGCGAAAAGGTTACGTTGTGGGTCAAAATGCGAGAAACCAGCGAGTGGGTGCATGGAGGCACATAGAAAATCCATGCCAGCCCAGTTCAGCGCATGCGCCGGAATGCTGCCCGAAGTATGAAGTAGGAAAGTTGCGCGCACCGCTGGCAACTCCGACAACGACTCGAGTATCCCATCAAGTTGCGCATCCGGCACTGAGATGATTAGCACATCGCTTTTTCGCGCAATATCGTGCAAACTCGGTGATACACCCGCGGAAATTTCCCGTGCAACAATAACCGCGTCAACAGGATGCCGTGAGTAAACATGCCGCACTGCGCAAGTTGCACGCGCAAGCTGCACAGCCAAATTGCCGCCAAGTTTTCCTACGCCGATACAGCCGATTTCCAAAGCACAACTCATGTTAAAAATATACTCTTCAGTGAAAAAAAAGCAACACTCGCGCGCGAGTTCAGCTGCTTTATCGGTTGTCTCTTGCCACACGTCTGCAGATTTCCAAAAACTCAGTTGCTGCTTTACACCAATTAAATTGCCTAGCACGTAACTGTCCACAAGTGACTAGATTTTCACGTAACTGTGCATTCGTATATAATTTATAAATAACGTTTGCAATTTCATTAACACTATTAGGATCAACAATAAGTCCACAATCTCCAATAACCTCTGGCAATGAAGAACAATTAGATGTAATAACTGGACATCCTGCAGCCATAGCTTCAAGCACTGGTAATCCAAAACCTTCAGCAACACTTGGAAATATTAAAACTTCAGATTTCGCATAGAGCATTGGCAAATCTTCATAAGGAACATGCCCAATGAACTTAATTTTGTCTTGGAGCCTATAATTTTCGATTTCTTTCATTACAGTGTCATATGCTGGGTCATTAGCGCGACAATTGCCCACGATCACTAACCTCATATCAAAGCTAGCGTTGACCTGCGCTATCGCTTTAATAACACTTAGCAGATTTTTGCGCGGATCGAGTCCACCAACGAAAATTGCAAACTTTTCTGGCAAATCGTATTTCTTTTCAATGCAATTAATGTTAGAATTCGTAATATAAAATGATTCATCTACTCCAAGAGCTATTATGCTACTTTTTTCTACACACTTTGGATAGCGGCGCAGAAAAGATTTCCGTGAGTCTTGCGAGCTAAAAATAAGCGCATCATCGTGTTGTATAGCTCCAAGCTTGATTTTCCACAACAAAAGCTTAACTATATTCTTCGGAGTATAGCCAAAAAACGCAAAATAATCGAAAAAAATCAAATCATAAACCCATGTGATAATTGGAACTTTGAGACGGGTATGGGGAATTGGCATTTCAGCGAAGGTTGTGCAAAAGAAAACGTCTATAGCGTATCTAGAACATAGCGTATTAATATATTTGTGATCTACAAAGTAATACGGTAATTCATGCATTTTTACTGGATAATCAGTAATTATTTCTGCCAAACCAGTCTTGTTTTCAAAAATTTCTTCTAGTATATGTAAATCTTTGCGTGGAAACAGTAAATATATCTCGTAATCTCCGGAAATATTTAGCAATGCACGAGTCAAGTTAATTATATGCGCGCCAATACCACGATAACGTGATGCATATAATAGAGGTCTCATGTCGATCAAGATATTCATATATTTGCATCCGACAACAGGTTAATTACAAAATCATCCCACGAAGCTATTTGCTCTGTTACATGTAGTCTGTCAAAAGTAATCGCTAATTGAAAGGCTTCTGTAATGCTCTCTGGGTCACCAGGTTCGTAGAAAAACATATTCCGACGCTGCGACTTTAGATAATTTGGGGCAAGGATTGGCAGCTTGCAATATGTGTACTGCAGTACTTTCAGGCTATCTGTAAAGGCTTCACGTCCCGGTGCATATTCCAAACAATGCAAACCAATTCGCGCAAACTTAACGTATGGAATGGTTTCTATAAAAAACATTTCGCCATGCGTTATCACGTTTTCTCGAAATTCCACGGTTGGAAAATTACCAATGATGTGAAATTCGAAATCTGGGAAGGCTGTTGCCATTATGTTGAGAGATTGATAATCAAGATACGCATTGCCCGTGAAAATTGCTGTTTTATCGTGCATATACGGGCTTTTGATTGCAGAATCAAAAGCAATTTTATCGATACCGTGTGGTAGTATTGAAAATTGTGTTACATTTCCGTAAATAGAAACATATTTATCCAGAATATATTGGCATGGAAAGCTAATATTGTGAAATCCACGTATGATATCTTTTTCGCATTGTAACAATAACGGTGAAACACCCATTGTATGCAAATCATCTGACACACGATAAATAAATGTAGCATTTTTATTTGCACTTTGAAAGCGCTCAAACAAAAAAAGCCCTGGTGTGCTTTCAAAAATAAACACATCTGCATGTTCAATGAAATCTTCAATCGGATCTAAACTGAACTGAGGATATGTGCGAAATAGCGGATCAAATATGGAGTTTAAAATGGCAGAATGTAAGTTTATTGGGTGAAACGGCGGATACCAAACATAGCTTCGCACGTTTTCACCAAGTTCCACAAGCCGATTCAACTCGAATTCGGGAATTTGTAATCTAGATAACTGACCACGTAGGTTAGAGATAGTGCTGAGACCGGCAGTAAGAAATAGCACCTGCCAGCCGGCACGGGCAAGTGCCGCCCCGATGTGGTGAAAACCGGCACGGCGACGCGAATTCCAGTAGTGACCGGTGACCAGCACCGCAGTTTTTGAGTTTCTATACACGCGCATAATATAAAGCGTGGTCACCGAAAACAAAAGCTTGCTAAATAATTTTAAATATTTTTTTTACTACTATGGAAACACATGAATTTGGCACGCAGGGCTGGTTTGAACAGCGCTTTGAGAATGTGGCGGAAAAAGCCGCTGATGGCTGGGGTCAACAATGGCGAGGATCACAGAAATTTCGCCTTGCGCTATGTTTTGCAACGCTAAAGCCGTATTTAGCATCCGGCACGAAGAAATTCCTCGATATTGGCGCAGGAATTTGCGATTTTTCTCGCTTAGTGCATAATATTTTTCCGGAGTATCAGATATATGCCTGTGATATTTCAGAAAATGCAGTCAAATATGTGCAAAATACGTTCAAATATATTGATGCAAAGGTTAATATTCTACCGAAGGTTGAATATAATTCCCAAGTTTTTGGATATATTTCAGCGCTGGATGTTTTATATTATCTTAACGACAATGATCGAAAACAATCGTTTGACGAAATCGCACGATGTCTGACACAAGGCGGCATATTTTTCTTTACGACTCCAATAAATCGCGGCAGCCGTTACTTTGACGAAGCCGACGCTATTACGCTCGTGGCACAGCGGTTCAAAATATTGCGCATAACCTATAACTACGCAAACTTTTACACTCATTTTGAGAACTTGCTTATGCCATTCGCTTTACTGGGAACTCGCATAGAAACGCATGCCACGCAAAATAAAATATTGCAAAAGCTTACATCATTTTTTACAACGATTCATCTTTTCTGGCTGTTTTTATTTGTCTGCCAACTGTTCAGTTTTTTTGCAAAATTTATATTGAAACGTATTTTATTTGTTCGAATTATTTCCTTCTTTTCGCAATTTCTATTTCCGAATGCCACTAAAAGCCATTTGATCATCGTTGCCGAGAAATATGCCTAAGATCTTGATAACTATCGATGTAGAACTTGGAGATCGCGCCACAACATATTATACTGGCACGAATGCATTCGATGTTTTCGTGCTTGGTCAGGTTGAGAACGCAGAAGTGGGCGTGCTTTCGATGGTAAACGAAATACTTAAATGTGGCTTTAACTGCGACATTTTTTTAGATATATATGGTACTGTAAAATACGGTATGAGCAATTTTTCTCAAATATGCGATTACTTTTTGAGAAAGAACTGCGATGTGCATCTACACACGCACCCTTTTTTACTATATAATCGCTATAATCTTCATGAATTGACATATGCTGAGCAAAATCAATTAATCGCCGACGGCAAATCAATGCTAAAAGAATGCGCTGGTATTTCTCCAAACGCGCATCGTGCTGGATCATACTCCGCAGATAATAATACGCTTATCGCATTGCACAACAACCATTTAATCTATGACGCTTCTTTTTTTCATGCACACCACAACTGCAAAATCACAGGAATCTCGGGCAACTCTATTACTAAAGTGAATAATTTAACCGAAATCCCGGTTACTGTATTTCGCAAAACGAAAATACACAAATTTTGGCGCAAACATTATTCTAAACTTGATTTAAATTGGGTAGATCCCGATATTTTAGCGCAGCTAATTGTCAATAAATTCAATAAAAACGACGTTGTTACTGTATTTTTGCATAGCGCAAGCTTTCTACAGTGTGACTTTTCGATTACAGACAAACAATATAAAGCAATTCGTATTAACAAGGAACTATATATGAAATTCCTCGTATTTCTTAAATTTTTAGCTCAACATACAGCAGCAGAACCTTTAAAAATAACCGAGATCTCACAACCTCAGTTTGTTAATTTGCCACATATTATCGAGTTATGACCGACATAGA
>CAYUDB010000036.1:0-15793 GCA_964443405.1 uncultured bacterium
GATAATCAGTGAGCTTGTAACCGTGCTCATCGATTTTGACACAAGCATCGATTGATCGTAGTAAGCTACAACCTGTGTTCCTTTGGGCAATTGTTTGTTCAAACTTGCAATTTCAACGCGAAGCTTTTCAATAAGTGTCTTCGTGTTCACACCAATGAGCTTTAGCACATTACCCGCGACTATTTCTTTGCCACCATTCCAAGTTTGCGCACCTCTTCGAATTTCGGGAACAATTTGCACTGAGGCAACGTCCGTCACTCGAACCGGTACACCGTTATCGTATTTTACCAATATATTCGCGATGTCCTTTTCATTTCTTGCAACACCAATGGAGCGGATAAGATATTCTTCCGAACCGTGTTCCACAAAAGATCCGCCAGAATTGGCGTTATTTTTTTCAACAGCCTCTACAAGCTCGCACACGGTAACTCCGTGTTTTGCCAGAACATTTGGGTCAAATTGCAGTTGAAACTGTTTTACTTCCCCACCAATCGACAAAACCTGAGTTACGCCACGAATCTGCTTCAATCTAACTTTTATAAACCAGTCCTGCAATTCTCTTACCTGCATGGCATTTAATGAATCTGAGACCACAATGTATTGCAGTATTTGTCCCATACCAGTAGTTACAGGACCCATTTCAACTATAGCCCCTTCTACCAATTGCTCTCGAGCATCCTGAAGTTTTTCGTTTACAAATTGCCTTGCAACAAATATATCGACGAAATCGTCGAAATAGATGGAGATTACCGACAAACCAAATGACGATGCCGATTTCACCTGTTGGACGTTTGGCAAACCGGTAAGTGCGGCTTCCATGGGAATAGTAACAAGTTGTTCGACTTCTTGAGGTGCAAGACCTGGAGTTTCTATGAAAATTTGCACCATTATTGGTGTTACATCTGGAAATGTGTCGATTGGCAAACCGCTGAGACTGTAGATACCAATGACTATTATCACCAGCAACCCAATGATAAGCATAAGCCTATGCTTTAATATCAGTTTGATATAGCTTTCCATATTTCTCCTATTAATGTGAACAGGCATCCACAATTGTCGATTTCATAGCCTGAGATTGAAGAAAAAAGCCGCCCTTAACTGCAATAATCTCACCGTCATGCAACTCTCCACGCAAAAACATGCTATGTTCTTCGTGAGCGAGAATTTCCACTTCACGCGGCTCGAAAGTGTTCTCGTTTTCCTTTACAAAAACCCGGTAACCACTCTCTGTCAAAATAACTGCCTCATCGGGTACACGAAAAGCCGATGCACTCGTAACATTGCTTTCAATGAAGACTTCCGCCGACATACCAACATAAACACCACTCATCTTCGATCTTGTGATGCTCACAATTACAGGAAAAGTCTTTTTGTGAATGTCCATTTCACGACCAATTGATATTACTTTACCCGAAATTTTCTCGCCCGAAGATGCAAGTTTTATTATTGCATCATTGCCCAGTGCGATTTTCGGTATGTCATTTTCGAAAATATCCAGATGAACTTGGAGCTTATTGTTGTCCACAATACGAAAAATATCCTGACCCGTCTCGATGTGTTGACCAAGTGTGGCGTTCATCTGAGATATGTTTCCGGCTATTGGCGCAAATATTGGAAAACCTTTATCGATATCATCAATGTTTTTTTCGGTTAAACCCAGTGCAGAGATAGCATGAGACGCAGCAAGGAATTCGGCGCGTGAAGTTTCAAATTCAGATTGTTTTGCCTGCAAATCCCTAAGTGAACCAATCTTTTCATCATAGAGTTTTGTTGCACGTTCAACATCTGCTTTTGATGCTTTGAAGTTTGCCTGTGTGCGAATAAACTCACTAACTTTTTCAGCGCCTTCAGGGCTTTGTATGCGTGCCAAAATTTGCCCCTTAGAAACATTTTGACCGACTATAGCCGAAAGTTCTGTGATTCTACCTGCAACAGTCGAACCTACTATCGCCGCACCATCAATCGTTGAAGCCAATCTCGCGGGAAATTTTAACATTTCTTTGCTATTTTTTACTATCCGCACTTCCCCAAGCACAATGCCCACTCGAGCTTGTTGTTCTGTATCAAGGCAGACTACTTCTGATGAAGCGTGATCGTGATCATGCTCGTTCTCGTTGGGAATTTCGTGGTCATGGTTATGTTCTTCGCTGTCATTTGGTTCAATTGATGAAGATGCATGAACATGTTCCTGATCATGTTCTGTCTTGCATCCAACAGCAAATGCAATAAATATTGCTGCGACAAGCAGTATCGATATTTGCCTATTCATATCAGTTTGTCTCCTTAAATTCAAATTTCACAATGTCAGCCCAGTTTTTCCACAATGAGATCACAATGTCGTTATAGTTCTCCATTATCTCCGCATGGTTTCGCCGTATTTCAAGCAGGCGAAGATAATCTATTTCACCTTCGGCATAGCTTTTGTTACCCATAACGAGCATTTTTTCCGCCATATCAAGCACATTTGACTTGTAGCTTTCGTAATCCGCTACAGAGTTTTCCCAAGACTTGATTAGAGCATGTTTGTCATTTTCGAGTTCTAGTTTTTGTTGATGTTGTCGAGCTTGTTCGATGCGCAAATTTGAACGCGCAGCATTGACATCATTAGTATAACTTGCAAAAAACCACAATGGGATATTGGCAGATACTTTGATGCCCCAGTTTTCTGCATCATCTAATGTTGTGGATTTGAAACCTCCAATACTCACATCTGGCACAATCGAAGCGATAGCACTGTTATAGCGATGCCGCGCTATGACAACATTACGCTGCGAAAGCTGATATTGGTAAATGCTAGACATTTTAAGTGAGTCAGAAATTGGTACCGAAAACTGTGGGATTGATAACGAATCTTCGGGCATATCAAAAATCTGTGTACCAATCAATGCGACCAATGTGTTTCGAGCATTGAATTCGAGTAATTTTGCTGCTCTCACAAGTGATTGCGCTTTTTTAAGTTCTATACTTGCCTGCAACCGTTCTAGCAAATCGATTTGACCTAGTGCAAGTTTTTTTTCGGCAGCTTCGTCTATTTCTAGTGCATTGGCACAATTAGCTTCACGTAGTTCTATTCGCTTAATTGAAGCAAGCCATTCCATATACGCGATATTCACTTCTGCGATGAGTTCGGTAACTGCATATCGTGCTTCAAGTTTTGCAATACCCAGTTCGTTTACAGCAATGGCAATATCGCAATATTTTCGAAAAGGATTTGGAATTACTTGCTCAAACGCAATTGTTCGAGACTCATAATTGTCAAAACTCTCGGTATTTTCGAAACCTTCCCACTCAATTTCCATAGAAGGATTCTCAAGCCAAGCTGAACGAAGCAGATTTGTCTTGGCAGCAGATTTTTGCTTTGCCAAAACATGTATTTGCGAATTGTGCTCTAATGCTGATGAAATTGCCTGTTGACGTGTGATTCCAAAGCAAATCACAGGGAACATGGCAACAAAACTCAACAATAGAGCTATTGTCGATAGTTTCATGCTTTTCCTTTGTCTTTGGTTTTTTGATAGAACCTGAAGACAAAGGTTTTTAAATTTGTAGTGGTGCTAAAACGGAAGGTTTTTGTGGGTCAAAAACATAAGATGGATAAATTACGTGATCACAGGCAGTGCATGCGCCGTATGCTAAAATTTCGATTGGTAGCACAAAAATGGGAACAGCTAAGAGTTTTTGCTCGGAATGCAAAAACAATTGAGAATGAAATACATCTGGATGATGATCCTCAATTTCGCAATTGCTCGTTTCATGAATGCCCGCAGGTCTTTCACAATGGAATGACTCATGTGCAGAACAATAGCAAAATATTCCAAGATTTCCGCACACGAATGTGAGTATTATGAATGCAGCTAGGCATTGTTTATGTGTGGCAATTTTTGCGTTCTTATACATTTGATCATCACATTTGCAAAAACTTTGATTATCAGTTTTAAAAAACAGATTCTTTTGCAGATTGTCAACTTTTTTAAAGCGCACAGCATTTCGACGCAGCAAAAATACTTTGTTTGCCCGAAAAAGCGAATATCTTTAGCCACATGCAGAAGAAAAACGACATACTCGCAACAAAATCGCAGCTCGAAGAGGCACAAATAGAAACTAGTTTGCGCCCGCAAATGCTCGCCGATTTCATTGGACAAGAGAACTTGCGCAAAAAACTCGCCATGTATATCGAGGCTGCACTAAAACGCGGTGAGGCACTAGATCACATAATATTTTACGGTCCACCTGGGTTAGGCAAAACCACACTTTCAAATATTGTTGCACGTGAGCTTGGCGTAAATATCAAAATCACCGCAGGTCCCATACTCGAGCGTCCGGCAGATTTAGTAGGACTACTCACGTCATTGCAACCGCGCGACATCCTCTTTATCGATGAGATCCATCGTTTGCCTAGAGTAGTTGAAGAATTCCTCTACCCTGCCATGGAAGACTTTTGCCTCGATATTGTCATCGACAAAGGACCAAATGCTCGTAGCGTGCGCCTGAATCTCAACCATTTCACGCTAGTAGGCTCAACAACTCGTGCTGGGCTTATAACCGCCCCGCTTCGATCACGTTTTGGTATTGTCGAACGCCTCGATTATTACTCTGCAGAAGAGCTTTTGCAAATCGTCATGCGGTCGGCACAAATTCTCGATATCACAGCCGAGTACAATGGTGCTTTTGAAATCGCTCGACGTAGTCGCGGCACACCTCGCATTGCAAACAGAATTCTCCGTCGTGTCCGCGATTTTGCTGAAATTCGCGGCGCCGGTATTATCACACTCGATATTGCACGCGCTGCCCTCAATCTGCTCGACATCGACTACGAAGGATTGGACGATATGGATCTGCGAATATTGCGCACCATTGTCGAAAACTTTGGCGGTGGTCCTGTAGGAATAAAAACCATAGCCGTAGCTGTTGGTGAAGATGAGGGTACAATTGAAGAACTTTACGAACCATTTCTCATCCAGCAAGGCTTTTTGTCACGCACAAATCGAGGACGAGTAGTAACACCGAAAACCTATCTGCATCTAGGCTTACCTGTGCAAAACATCTAGCTATGTTTTCGCAAAAACTCACAAGTTTTCCATATAAAATGACAATTCACAAAAGTGTCTGTCACGTTATGACTAATTTTTTGGTATAAGCCTTATAAACACGTTTTTCGCTTGCATTTTTTGCGAAGCGCATTATTTTGCAAAGTATTTGTAAGTAAGGAGTCAAATGAAAGAGCATTTGCCGCGCATAGAAAGTGTAGTTTTGCCAATTGTCGAATCGCTTGGTCTCGAGCTTGTGGAAGTTTCAATCGCAGGTCTCGGTAGTGCAAGTGTGATACGCATTTTCATACACCGTTACGGCGGGGCAACTGTAAAAGACATAACCAATGTCTCACGCAAAGTATCTGCCACACTTGATGAACTCGATTTCATCGAACACAAATATTTTCTCGAAGTTTCGTCTCCTGGGCTAGATCGCCCACTAAAAACAATTCGAGATTTCAAACGTAGCATTGGTGAAAAAATCCGCGTTATCAAAGAAGGCGGCGAAACCTTTGAAGGCAAGCTTTTGGCTATCGATACAACAAACATCATTCTCGAAACATCAAACGGTGAACATAATATCGATTTTTCAACTGTCGCAGTTGGGAAAATAGTCTTTTAGGGAGGACAGAAACTTGGCTACTCAAATTGCAAATTATCAAATAGTCGAAGCACTTTCGGAGCTTGTTAAGGACAAGAACCTTGAGCCTGCGATAATTGTCGAAACGTTGAAACAGGCATTGCTTTCAGCGGTTAAAAAACGTTACGGCACAACCGATAACATAACAGTGAATATTGATAACGAAACCGGTGCACTGAGTATTTTTGCAGCGAGAACTGTCGTTTACGAAGTTACCGATCCGGCAATCGAGATTTCAATTGGCGATGCACTCGAAATTTCACCCGACGCACAGTTCGACGACATATTACAAATCGAACTTAATCCAATCGATTTCGGTCGAAACGCGATAATGGTTGCGAAACAAAGCCTTATCCAAAAAATGCGCGAAACCGAGCGCGAACTCATCTACTCCGATTTCAAACACAAACAGGGCGAAATAATATCGGGCATGGTTACAAGAATTGAAAAAGGAAATGTAATAGTAAATCTCGGCAAAACCGAAGGCATTATCCCACGCAGTGAGCAAATTCCCGAAGAGCATTTACCTATAGGCAAGTCAGTGCGTTCCTACGTCAAAGAAGTTCGCAAGGAATCATCCGGACCGCAAATCATTCTCTCGCGCCGTGCCCCCGAATTTGTCAAAAAACTTTTCGAGTTTGAAGTGCCAGAAGTTTACGAAGGTAGAGTTCAAATACTTGGCGTATCTCGCGAAGCAGGTGAACGCGCCAAGATCTCTGTTTACAGTTCCGACGACCGCATCGACCCAGTTGGTGCATGTGTCGGGCTTAAAGGCACACGCGTGCAATCGGTAGTAAAGGAATTATCGAACGAAAAAATAGACATAATACCCTTTTCACCCGACCCCGAAGAGTTCATCAAACGTGCTATAGCGCCTGCGGAAGTAGTTGGCTCATTTTTGCATCCAGACGAGCATAAAATTGTTCTTGTCGTTCCAGATGAACAGCTTTCGCTCGCCATAGGCAAAAGTGGCGTGAATGCCCGCCTTGCTGCGAGACTTGTCGGTTGGCGTCTTACAATTTACGGTGAAGCTCAGTACAAATCTTCATTCGCACCAATCGAAATCCTAGAATCGCTTTCGCCCGAACAACTTGCCGCACTACGCGCAAACGGCATCGACGGATTGCACAAGCTTGCTCGCATGAAAATGGAACTTGTACGCTCGATTCCCGCAATTGGTGACAATGCCGAAAATCTTTTGCAAGCAGCGCGCCAAAAGATTGACGAAATCGAAGAGCAAAGCGCGTTTGTTACTAAAGATAAAAAGCTCGAAACAACAATTTCACAAAAAGGCGCGCCAGCTTCCCAACTTTTGGCTGCACAGAAACTTGCCGAAGCAGACAATGATTAACTACAGCTGTCACTTTAAAAGCATTGCAAAATACTAGTTCGGTATCCACACGAAGTATAAGTGAACGGCATGAAGTCAATATTGTGAATAATCAAGACTAGACGGCACAATATTCAGATACTCAGGTCATTGCCAGAGATTAAAATCAACGATTGGTGCTGAAAGCTACATAGGACGTTGAAAAGAAAATTTCGAACCAAAAAACACTCGCAAATGCGAGATTTTAGTGCGCTTGAAAATCTCTCGCTTTGGATGCAATAACTTTGCATCCATTGTTTCATTTGAGTTGAGCAGCAACAAAACTGCTCACGCCGAGCTTCGAAATAAAAAATTGGAGGATAAATGTCGGCTAAACGAATTCACGAAGCTGCACACGACTATGAGTTGACGAGCAAAGCGCTCGTGGAACTATTGCAGGAGCTCGGCTTCGACGTGAAAACCCACATGAGCGTTTTCACCGAGGAAATGGAACAGAAACTCGGCGAACGTCTTTCGCGCGAGAAAGAAGTTGTTCGCGCACAAGAAGAACAGAAGGATAAAATCAAAAAATCGCAACCAACAACGGCGCCAACACCCGTCGAAACAAAAGTCGATGACGACGCCGACAAAAAGAAGAAACGCAAAAAAAAGAAAAAGCGTAAGCCAGGCGACAATGCCGCCGAAGAACGCAAAATTGAAGAAGAACGTCGAAAAAAACGCGAAGAATTGCTTAAAACAATTACGCACGAAAAAGTGACAGATTCTGTCAAAAAGACGTTGACAAAAATTTCGGCTACCACAAAGCGCAAAAAATATCACAAAAAAGAAGGCGTCGCCGAAGTTGAAATACGCGATCCCAATGTGCTTGAAGTCCACGAATATCTGACTTCAAAAGAACTTGCAGAACGTTTGTCGCTCGAGCCATCTGAACTTATTGGTTATGCGTTTAAAGAACTGGGAATAATGATAACGCTCAACCAGCGCCTCGATCTCGACACAATTTCCCTCATTGCAGAAGCTTATGGGAAAAAAATTCAGAAAATCGCACCCGAAGCCGAAGAGGAAGTTTTCGAGGAATTTGAGGAAGATGATGAAGGCGATGAGCTACCACGTCCACCTGTAGTCACGATTATGGGGCATGTGGACCATGGCAAAACTACTCTACTCGATCACATTCGCAAATCGGCAGTTGTGGCAGGCGAAGTTGGCGGTATCACGCAACATGTCGGTGCCTATACAGTCGATACCGAATATGGAGAAATCACCTTTATCGATACGCCCGGACACGAAGCGTTCACTGCCATGCGCGCACGCGGTGTGCAGGTTACCGATATTGTTATCCTCGTTGTTGACTGGCGAGACGGCGTTATGCCGCAAACCAAAGAAGCTATAAGCCATGCGAAGGCTGCAGGTGTTCCCATTATCGTCGCTATCAACAAAATCGACCAAGTGGGTGCCAATCCCGAACGCACTATGCAACAACTTTCCGATCTGGGTCTCATACCCGAGCAATGGGGCGGCGACACATTATGCATTTTCATGTCGGCGCTAAAAGGCGAAGGCATTCAAACACTTATCGAATACATCGTTCTACAAGCCGAAATGCTTGAACTGCGCGCAACATACGATAAACCAGCACGTGGCGTAGTTCTCGAGGCAAAACTCGATCGTGGCAGAGGTCCACTTGCAACTGTGCTCATCCAACACGGCACTTTGCGAAAAGGTGATAACGTTGTAGTAGGCATTTTCTCGGGCAAAATTCGCAATATGTTCGATGAGCGAGGCAATAACCTTGATATTGCTACTCCGGGTAAACCAGCACGCATCATAGGTTTGGATGGTGTGCCCGATGTAGGTGACCAATTTTTTGTGGTCGAATCGGAAAAAAAGGCAAACGAAATTGCTTCTCAGCGCCGTTCAATACGCGAACAACAAGAGCGCTACCGCTCTCAACGCGTTACATTACAAGATTTCTACAAACAAGTGGAGACCGAAAAACAAAAGCATCTCCAGCTTGTTCTCAAAGGCGATGTAGGTGGCTCGGTTGAAGCGATTGCCGATATGCTTTCCCGGCTTGGCAATAACGAAGTTCGTGTTGATGTTATCCATCGTGGTGTTGGTGTCATAAACGACAATGACGTGCTTTTGGCGGCAGCATCGAAGGGTATTGTCATTGGTTTCAATGTGAAACCTGATGCACGCGCACGAGTTACTGCAGAACATGAAGGTGTAGAAATTCGCACATACAATATAATTTACGACCTCGAAGCCGACATACGCAAAGGTTTAGAGGGCATGCTCGAACCCGAAATCCACGAGGAATTTTTGGGCACAGCTCAAGTGCTCAAAGTTTTCCGTTCCACTTCGAGCAATGCAATTTATGGTTGTCTGGTGCGCGAGGGCGTTTTGCGCCGTGGTGCAAACATACGCATCTTGCGCCTCGGTGAAAACATGGGCGAAGGCGAAATCGTAGATTTACGCCGTTTCAAAGATCAGGTCAAAGAAGTTATCGCTGGTCTCGAATGTGGTGTTATGCTTTCCGGTATAAAGGACATAATGGAAGGCGATGAAATCTATGCTTTCGAGAAAATCAAAATTCGCCAAACACTCTAATGCCAAATTGGCGGCATAACAACATTATGCCGCCTTTCAACTTAACATCACCACCGATAATCGCTTTTGGAGTTTCAATACTTCAAATATTCTTATGATAATTGGAGTTAGAACATTCGACCTGCACATTCCTGGTTGCAGATCTCTTAAAGAAAAAAGGTTCGTAATAAAATCTTTGCGCGACAAAATCCGCGCTAAATTCAATGTTTCTGTGGCGGAAGTCGAACATCAAGATCTCTGGCAACGCTCGATAATCGCAGTTGTTGGGGTTTCCGAAAACCGAGCATATATAAACACTCAGCTCGACTTGGTGCTTGAAGTAATAGAAAGCGAACATCGAGCCACTTTGCTGAGTTTTGAAACTGAGTTTTTGTAGTTCTACGCAACTGCCGAATTTTCAAAAAGTTGGAGAAAAATGGAAAAAGTTTCCAAGAGGCTCGAACAAATAGCCAGTATCATGGCACAAGAGCTTTCCGACATATTGCGTCTCGAAATGAATGACCCGCGCGTGAACTCTGGATTGTTGAGCATCACAAAGGTGCGCATTTCACCAGATTTGCGAAATGCCACTGTTTTTTTCAGCCTACTTGCAGTTGACAGCTCAACTAATGCATCTTGGACAGACGCCGAAACTGCTCTCAATGACGCAGCGGGCTTTTTGCAGAATGTTCTCGCGAAAAAGATATATCTAAAAGTAACCCCGCGACTACATTTCATCGCCGACCGCACATTCGAAACCGCACAACGCATCGAGTCTATACTTGCAGTCTATAGTTGACGCGCTTTGTCGAGTGTTTCATCGATAAAAACTGTCCTAATAGAAAAATCCTTTCGTACGAAAGGATTTTTTACTTGGAAAGCCTCTACTCCAAAAAAACCGAGTTTGTGAAATTATTTGCGAGACGCATTGTCGATTAGCTCTTTCATTTCCCGCACAGCGCGCTCGAAACCTACTAGCACAGCGCGGCACACTATCGCGTGACCTATGGAGAATTCCTCCACATCGCGTATGGCAGCCAGATTTGCCACATTGTGGTAATCAAGAGCATGCCCCACTGCAACACCGAGCTTTTGTTTGGTGGCAGCTGCGGCAACTTTTTCGATACGCTCAAGCTCCTCAATTTCGCGCTCGAACGATTCGGCATCGACATATTTTGTGGTGTTAAGCTCGATGAAATCAGCGCCAATTTCAGATGCGATCTTCACATTTTTATCACTCGGCTCCACAAAAAGCGACAGTGCTATCGAGTTGTTTTGGATAGCCTTTACTACACCATCGATTTGCGCAGCATCAGTTTCGAGATCGAAACCTGTTTCGGTTGTAAGCTCGCCAGTTCGTTCGGGAACCAAAGTTATCATGTCGGGCATAGCCTTGAGCACAACGTTAAACACCGCCATCGATGGCGCCATCTCGATTGTAAGGTGCGTTGTAACAGCCTGGCGCAATAGCACAACATCTCGATCTTGAATGTGTTTGCGGTCTTGGCGCAAATGGACAGTTATGCCATCGGCACCACCGGATTCGGCAAGAAAAGCTGCAAATAATGGGTCGGGATACTTGGTGCGGCGCTGCTGACGCAAAGTTGCCACATGATCGACATTTACCGAAAGCCTAGCCATTTTTACCTCGAATTTATGAACTCAGTTTTACGCAAGAATACTGCACGGCACAATTTCTTGTTCGGAATGCTCGGAAGCTATGCGATTGAGATCCGGTTTTGCTTTGGCGCGAATTTCATCATCGACGTGATCGATGAAGAGCTTGCCCTGTACATGATCTACCTCATGACAGACAATGCGTGCAGCCATACCAGTGTATTCACGCTTTTCTCTACGAAGAGTGTCATCGAACCAAGCTTCAAGCACAACTCTTGCAGGTCTTTCGACGGGCAAATAAAGCTTTGGTAAAGAAAGGCAGCCCTCTTCAGCAGTTTTGTTCTCGAGAGAGGCTTCAATAATAACAGGGTTCACTGCACCAACAAGTTCATACTGCCCTTTTCCTAAAGGTTTACCTATCACAACAATAGGCAAGAGCAATCCAACCTGAGGTGCCGCCAAACCCACACCATCATGAAGACGACATATCTTCTTCATACTCTCGATTAGGTGTAAAATTTCCGCAGGTGGTTCATTATCGAAAACCAACGTTTCGGTCTTCTTACGCAATAGCGGGTGCGGATAATATGTGAATTTTAACTCAAATTGGCACATTCCAACCTTCCTTATTGGGCACTTAATAGTGCGCTGTTGATGCAACAGGTTATTGCGTTGGTTTGTCGATAAGTTTTTGCGCGATAAAATCGCGAGCGATTTCGAGCTTTGTAGAATCGGTGGATGTCTTGATAGTAATCTTGTCGTCTTCGACACCTACTACAGTGCCAATAATTCCACCCGATGTGAGAACTTTATCGCCTTTGGCAAGGTTTTTGAGCATCTCTCGAACCTCTTTTTGTTTACGCCACTGCGGAACAATGATAAAGATGATAAACACCAAAATGATGATGAAAAACGGCAAGTTCATGAGTAGGGCATTTGGTGGTGAGCCACCTGCGTTTTGTGGTGCCTGTGCCATGGCGATTAAGTCGAACATTTTCAAAACTCTCCTTTAGTGTGGCGCCGTCGATATTGACGGCGCCTTTTTTGCAATTGCTTCCAACAAACAGCTTCCAATTACGTTAGCTAGTTAATAATTCGAGTACATTTTGTGGAATTACTTCAACAAAACAGCTCTGCGAGTGAAAACTTTATCGGCACATTTGGCGCGCATGAAATAGATACCAGATGCGACATTTATACCGTTGTTGTCGATGCCGTTCCAGTGAATCTGTGTTGCACCAGATTTGGCAAGTGTCGAGCCATTGTAAATGGTTTTGCCCGAAATATCGACAACTTCAAAAAGGATGTTTTCACCTGCGGGAACGTAAAGTTCGAACGTGCAACTCGAGTTGAACGGATTTGGGAAAACATTGCCTGCGGTATAGACCTTTGGAATTTTCACTGAAGGTGGCATTGGTGGAGACGACACACCGTAATCGCCAAGTTCGCCTTCACTGCGAAGATACAACCGTGCTGATGGCAATTCGAAAATACAGGCATCGCGCACAAAAGCCCAATAGCCCTTTCCAACTTCGAAGCTCGTGGGAATATCGTAAGTTTGCAAAGCTGCATCAAATTCGAAATATGATCCACTAACCAAATATGCCGGCGCATATGCAGCAGATGACAGTGTAAAAGAACCAGAACTAGCAAAAGGCACACCGATAATGTTCCAGTAATTGCCTAGTCCTTGCGAGACTTCTTCAACATTGATACCAGTTACGTCGAAAGTAGTTCCTGTTGTAAACAACACAAAATAACCTCTGCCAGGAACAATTTCGGCTGGAACAAAGAAGGAATCTGCAACTGCATCCCATGCGAAAACAGCAATATTGCCCGGAAAAGCTGCATCGAGAGTGTTGTCGGGCAAGGTTAAAGGCAAAGAGAGCAAATTCCACCCAGCTGAAACAGTATAACGCACTGTTGTAGATTCGATGAGCGCGGGATCTGTTACTTCGAAATAGTCTTCAAGTAAACGGCGGACGAACTCGCGAACTGTGTGACCAGAAATTTCGTCGAGCATAAATGGTGTGGATGCCAGAAATGCTGTTTTGAAATGTGAATCTTCGTAAGTAGCTCCTATTGTGCCGTTTGCACCACCACAAGACATATAGAGCATGGTGTCCCCTTCAAAAGTAACGAGGTAATCGGGATAGACAAGCCAGTTGCCGTATGGATTGGTTATACCCCATTCCATACCTTCGGCGAAAGAATGCCCTTGCACAGAACCCGATGTATCCGCACGAATTTCCCAAGCATTTTGGAAAATGTTGCGCAAACCAAAATATTCGTATGCAAAAGTTCCCTCAGGCACGCTTGTGAGCGCTGAACCGTAAAGGTCTTCGAGGAAATCTTGTCCGAAGAGCGCAAATTTCCCGCCATGATCAAGATAACGCCCGATGTTCGTCTGTTCGCTATCAGCAAGAGTCCAACCATCGGTGTAGCCGACACCACAGTTCCATATAATAGCTTGATAATCGTCGAGCGAAGATGTTGGCACAAAATACCCCGATGGCAATTGTAATACATTGAACGGTATGCCGAGTGCAAGCATTACTTGTGCAAGTGCCACACCTTCGTCGGGTGGATGTGTGCCATTTGTAAACGTGACAAAACTCGAACCGTCGTCGTCCACAAGCAAAACCCAAGCGCTGTCGTTCCATGTAAGCGGCAATGCATCTACGGTATCGGATGTTAGTGAGAAACCGTGTGGGTATTCTGCAACTACATAATAGTAATGCATAACACCATTTGTCGCTGGGGTATGCAAATAGGCAAATGAATCTGGATCAGCCTGCACACCAATGAGAGAATATGGACCACGGAAATTCAGTGAATGATAAACAAGATACTCGCTAGCAATCTCGGTTTCTGTAGGCGACAAATACGTGCGTGGCAAAATTGGCGCATGTGCGATGAGTGGTTTTGCGTCTGCCACAGGCGTTGACCGTACTATGCCTGCACTTTCGGAGATCTTTTTCGGTACACGAGAGGCTGCAATAGTCTTTGCATCTGCGGGAGAAAGACGAGCAGTTCCTGCATCGAAATATTTGACCTCAAGGTATTCGAGATATTCACCATTATCGAACCAAGCACTGGCACGGTTGTTGTAGTAACGTGATTGCGCAGGATCGTAATCGGGGTCGCGACCATCATATACCACAGATGGATTATTCGAGAGTAAACGCGTGCCCACATGCACAACTTGCCCGGGCCATAAAATCACGTTTTCATCCGAAAAATCTACTTCAGTCCATTGAGGATAGCCTTCGTCACTAACGCCCAATGGGCGCACGACTACTGAATCGCAAAGCCGGTTATCCAAATCGGGATAACCTGTGCCATCGTCGAGCCAAAGGTGAACCGAAACTTGTGCATAAGCCCCAGCTGTAGCTTTGTAGAAAACTATGCCTGTGGTCTTGAGTGTGCACGGAAACCATACTACGAATTGTGCATCAAAAATATCGCCTCTGCCAAGACTATCCTGATAGAACAATGTGTCATCGGGACCATTGTAGTAGTAGGCGAGAATCTCGGATGTGCCGGGATGACCAAAAGGTGGTTCCCATGTGAGCAAAACTTCATTATCATCAAAATCCCAAGCTTCGAGATCACGTACAGGGTTGAGTGGTGTATTGTATTTGATAAGTGCGAAATCTTGAACTGTGTTTTCTGTCAAACCGATGACTGCAGTTTGGGGAACATAACCCGGATGCCATGCCTCAATTGTGTAAACACCCGAAGGCAATGCAAGCGTGTAGTTGCCCGTAGAAGTAGTTGTATCGGCGTCACCAGTTTCAATAACACGAATAATGGATCCGGAACGATCAGAAGGTGCCGGTGAGCCATCGGAACCTGCAGATAAATTTACGCGCCCCGAAATAGTATAGGTTTCGCCCGAATCGAGATAACGAACCACTGCTTGAACGAAGAATTTGTAATCGGAACCATACCAGGTTGAAGTGCCTTCATCGTAAAAATATGAATAATCGTCGTCGATGTCGTCAAGACCAATATGGACACTTGTGTCGGCAAAAATTATTGATGCTGCGAATTCACTGGAGAAAAACAAGCCTGTTTCGCTCATGTCAATTTCTGTCCAGCCATCTGCACCCGGATCGTAAACCCAATAGAAAGGTTCGATAAGCGGATTCGCAATACGAGTGCCTGTGTAACGATATAGACCTACACCGAATATCCCCGTTGAGCTGCTACCGATGCTCACAAAATATCTGAGAGACATAAGTTGACACGGTCCTGTAGGTTCGAACACAACACCAGCCTGATCGTATTCGCCAAATCCGGCGCTAATGTATTCGGGAGTTCCGTCATCGTGTTTGAGAGTATCGAAATCGGAACCCGCGATTATTCCGGGCACAGCCATAGCTTCATTAGAATAACCAGAACTTACGAGGTCGGAATATGCGGCTTCGACTACATAAAAATATGCTGTCCCATCGACAACGGATGCATCGTTATAATTTTCGGTGGCAGATGTTCCGCGCAATGAGTACGGACCACCAGAAGTTGTTGAACGATAGACATTGTATCCGGTAACGTGCAAACCTGATGACGGCATTTTTA
>CAYUDB010000037.1:0-15756 GCA_964443405.1 uncultured bacterium
AGGCGAAGAAAACCTCGTCCACATTGTGGGTTTTGATGAGATCGACAAGCTCGCTTTCGGGATGGATAGGTATTCCATCGGGATAAAGTTTTCCCGCGAGCACCGGAGGATACTTTCTGCCGGCGATATCGGGGATTTGCGTTGCTGTAAACGCAATGACCTCGTAGTGATCATTATCGCGGAAGTAGGTGTTGAAGTTATGGAAGTCGCGTCCTGCGGCACCCATGATAATGACTTTCCTGCGCACGGCAGTTTTTTTGGTAGCCATTTTCGCCTCCGTTAATCGGGTTTTGGAACGAGAAACCGCAACTTATTTGCAGCCCTGTTTCTGTCAAGCTTTTTGTCAGCAGTACAAACATCTCGACTTTATGGTTTTTTTGTAGTGCCAGCTAAACTCAAAATTTAAATAAACCAGGCTCACAAAATTCTGTGAGCAAACCTAAGAAAACTTTCTCACATTGCTTTTACAAAGAGCGAAGCAAAAAATTCGAGTTATCGGCAAAATTTTGAACTGCAAAAAATCTCACGAAAGGCGCGCCTCTACTTTCCAAAAAAGCGCGGCGGACACCTCGACAAAAAGGCTTGACAACAAAAATTTTGCTTATATTTTGAAAGCCATTTTGTAATAACAAATATTAAGGAGGATTCCGTGGCTGCGAAGCTTTTCCCCACTAGCGCCATACGAAACATCGCCTTCCTGTCCCACAGTGGAGTAGGCAAAACCACACTCGTAGAGGCTATTTTGTTCTCAAAGGGTGTTATCAACCGCATGGGCACAGTTGAAGAGGGCAATACAACTTCCGATTTCCGCGACATGGAAATCGAACGCAAAAGCTCGGTGAACCTTTCAGTAATGAATGTCGAGCATAAAGGCACAAAGATAAACATACTCGACACACCGGGTTATGCCGATTTCGTCGGTGAAATATATTGCGCCCTTCGCGTGGTGGAAGGTTGCGTAATTTTGGCTTCGGCGCAAAATGCACTCGAAGTGGGCACCACTCAGGCTTGGGGACAAAAATCTTCATTGCCCGGCATAGTCTTCCTCAACAAAATGGATCGCGAAAATGCCGATTTTCACAAAGCAGTGGAAGAACTGCGCGAAGGTTTGAGCGAGAGCATCATTCCATTCACCATACCCATTGGTGCGGGCGAGGCTTTTACAGGCATAGTCGATGTTTTGGCAAACAAGGCATATGAATATCCAACAAGTGGCAAAGGTGTTGGCAAAGAAATCCCCGTGCCCGCCGATCTTATTGCCGAAGTCCAAAAACTTCGCGCCGAACTCATCGACCGTGCTGCCGAATCGGACGAGACGCTCATGGAGAAATTTTTCTCCGAAGGCGAACTTTCACCCGAAGAAATCGCATCTGGCTTGGCGCATTCTGTGGCTTCTGCGGCGCTCACTCCGCTTTTTGTTGGCAGTGCTACAAAACTCATGGGCATCGATTTGATTCTTGCGGCAATCGCCAATCTCATTCCTGCACCCGACAAAGTAAACATGCCGAAAGCTAGCAAAAGTATCGAAGGTCCTTTCGATCGCGATGTGCAAGTTTCTGCAGATGCGCCATTTGCGGCACTCGTGTTTAAAGTATCAAACGAACACCACGTTGGCGATTTGACTTTCTTCCGCATCTTTTCGGGCAAGACCGCACCCGGTCTCGACGTTCAGAACACCACTCAAAACTCCAGTGAGCGCATAGGTTTGGTTTATGCACCAAATGGTAAGCTCCGCGATGAAGCCGCAGAACTTGTTGCCGGCGATATCGCCTGCACAGTCAAACTGCGCAACACCAAAACCAACGATACGCTTTCCGACAAAAAAGATCAAATAATCATCGAACCTATTGCCTTCCCGCTGCCAAACGTAATGGAAGCCATCGTCTCGAAAAACAAAGGCGATGAAGACAAAGTCGCAACCGGTCTCGCCAAAATCCACGATGAAGACCCAACTTTCTACTATCGCGTCGATTCTGAACTTCATCAAACCCTCGTTTACGGACAAGGTGAACTCCAGCTCGAAATTGTCGTCAAAATGCTCAAAAACCGTTTCGGCACCGACGTCGAGCTTATCAAACCACGCATCCCTTATCGTGAAACGATTATCAAAACCGGCAACGCACGTTATCGCCATAAAAAGCAATCGGGCGGCGCTGGCGAATTTGCCGAAGTGGAAATGCGTGTCGAACCCAACGAAGAGGGCGCAGGTTTCGCTTACGAATGGGAGATTTTCGGTGGTTCAATTAGCAAAACCTACCAGACCTCAATCGAAAAAGGCATCAATGCGGCAATGGTAGAGGGCATTTTGGCTGGTTATCCCGTTATCGATGTGAAAGCTTTTGTCGTTGACGGTAAAGAACACCCTGTCGATTCAAAAGACGTTGCTTTCCAAAAGGCGGGCAAAGAAGTGTTCCGTCAGGCTTTTTTGAGCGCAGGACCAATATTGCTCGAGCCAATCGTGTTGCTCGAAGTCATTGTTCCCGAAGAATTTACCGGTGACGTCATGGGTGATATATCTTCACGTCGTGGCAGAATTCAGGGTATGGAACCGGCGGGCAAGAATTTGCAGAAAGTTATTGCGCTTGTTCCCGAATCGGAGCTTTACAAATACTCCACACAGTTGCGTTCGATGACACAAGGGCGCGGCTGGTTTTCCAAGCGCTTCGACCACAACGAACCTATGCCTCGCGAAATGGCAGACAAACTCGCCGCCGAACTAAAACGTTCCGACGACGAATAAAACTCTGTCACTGGGCACACCGAAAATGCATTCCTATGGTTCATTCCTAGCATGCATAAAAGGCATTACCCCACGCATAGAAAAAACGATACGAGATTGATAGCGCACAGAAAGCTGCATAATACCTCTGCGCAGCGAAAAAATCAACCACCGAGCGAAAGCTTGGTGGTTTTTTTGTAGGATACAAATCTTGCACTTGCGCCACTGATACAAATCTCACCAAAAGCAAAAGGTGTAGCCTTTTACAAAAGCCACACTGGCACCAGATAAAAGAGTTGCGCACTTGAGAAAAAGACTATATATTGTATAGTTTAATAAACCAAGGTGGAATACCATGAGGCAGATTTTCAAATATAAAGCAAATACAGGCAAAATTACCGATACCGATTCGAGTTTTTTGCCGCTTTCGGCAGAAGCAGATTACAATGCTTCAAACATAAAAGTGCTTGAAGGGCTAGAAGCTGTGCGGAAACGCCCTGCAATGTATATCGGTTCTACGTCTGCACCCGGTCTGCATCATTTGGTTTACGAGGTAGTCGATAATTCCATCGACGAGGCACTTGCGGGCTTTTGCAAAAACGTTACGGTTACTATTCATCAAGATGGTGCGGTTACTGTTATCGACGATGGGCGCGGCATACCTGTCGATTTACATGCCGAACAAGGCATATCAGCTGCGGAAGTTGTTCTCACAAAGCTGCATGCCGGCGGAAAATTCGACAACAAAACTTATAAAGTCTCGGGTGGTTTGCACGGCGTGGGCGTTTCGGTGGTAAATGCACTTTCCGAGTTTTTAGAAGTTGAGATTTGGCGCGACGGCGGAGTTTATACTCAGAGATTTGTGCGCGGCATACCCACAGCACCATTGGAAAAACAGGGCACCACAAAGCGACGTGGCACAAAAATCACCTTCAAGCCCGATGCAGACATTTTCGAAACCGTCGAATTTTCATTCGACACACTTGCCGCTCGTTTGCGCGAACTTGCTTTTTTGAACCCGGGCGTAAAAATTACAATCTCCGACGAGCGCGAGGCTCGCCGTTCCGAATTCAAATACGACGGCGGCATAATTGAATTTGTAGAATACCTAAATCGCGGCAGGGCAAAGCTTTTTACAAAACCCATCTACATCGATGGCGAAAAAGATGGTTCCGCTGTAGAAATCGCACTACTTTATAACGATAGTTATATAGAAATGCTTCTCTCTTTCGCAAATAATATCAACACCGTAGAAGGTGGCACGCACCTAATTGGTTTTCGCACCGCTCTCACACGTGCACTCGTCAACTATGCCAACGGTAAATCGCTGCTCAAAAAAGGCGAAACTATCACAGGTAACGATGTTCGCGAAGGTATAACTGCTGTTGTCTCGGTAAAAATACCCGAGCCACAGTTCGAAGGGCAAACCAAAACCAAGCTCGGCAATTCCGATATCCGTGGTATTGTCGAAACACTTTTCTACGAAGGGCTTGCCAATTGGCTCGAAGAGCATCCTGTTGCAGCAAAAGCAATTATCGAAAAATCACTTCGCGCCGCACGCGCACGTGAGGCAGCTAGGCACGCAAAAGAACTTGTCCGCCGAAAAGGTGCCCTCGACTCTGCATCTCTCCCTGGCAAACTCGCCGATTGCCAAACGCGCAATCCTCAAGAGGCAGAACTTTTCATAGTTGAAGGCAACAGCGCAGGTGGCAGCGCCAAACAAGGACGCGACAAAAAATTTCAGGCAATCTTACCATTGCGCGGCAAAATCATCAACGTCGAAAAGGCTCGCACCGATAAAATTCTCAAGAACGAAGAAATTCGCGCGCTGGTAACCGCCACAGGCATTGGCATCGACGACGACATAACTATGGAAAAACTACGTTACGGCAAAATCATCATCATGACCGATGCCGACGTTGACGGTGCACACATTCGCACACTTTTGCTCACATTTTTCTACCGTCACATGACACCGCTTGTTAATGGTGGCAATTTGTTCATTGCCCAACCTCCACTTTACAAAGTGCGCGACGGCAAAAACGAACGTTATATCAAAGACGACAAAGTGATGGAAAAATACCTCATCCATCAAGGCTCCGACGGCGCTTCACTTGAAGATGCCCGCGGAAAACT
The DNA here is from genome assembly GCA_964443405.1 of uncultured bacterium. Lineage (GTDB taxonomy): Bacteria > UBP14 > UBA6098 > B30-G16 > B30-G16 > CAYUDB01. Next base: position 4,856 of record CAYUDB010000037.1, read on the forward strand.
CAGCACTGGCAGCCGTCTTGTAACTTTCACCGAAGAAATATCCATCACCGCGCGTATTTTGGCATATTTTCAGCGACATGGCAGACCACGCCGTCTGCTCGAATTTGCCATACAATCGGGCATACACAAACCCGAACAGCTCAAAGATTCTGTTGCTCTTGCTGCCAAAATGGATGAAGTTGCGCAAAAAGCACGCGATGCAGGTTTTACCATTGGCGTAAAAACCGTTTACGACGAAGAGCATCTTTGTTATGCGGGTCTTTTAGAATTCGAAGGCGACGGCACATTTGGTCAAATCGCTTTCGACTACGATTTTTTGACAAGCCACGATTATGCCGATCTTGTTGACAGACTTGCACCGATGATAGCCGATTATCCGCCGCCAGTTGTTTTTGTTGCAAAAAACCAGCGCCGCACTTTCACAACTTTCTCCCTGCTTTTAGATTTTGTCAAAGAGCTTGGGCGCGAAGGTAAATACATTCAGCGCTACAAAGGTTTGGGCGAAATGAACCCCGGTCAACTTTGGGAAACCACAATGAATCCCGACACACGCCGTCTTCTTCAGGTGCGCCTTCAAGATGCAGCCGAGGCAGACATCACTTTTTCGATACTCATGGGCACAGCTGTTGAGCCTCGTCGTGAGTTCATCGAAAGTAATGCCCTAAGCGTCCGCAACCTCGATATCTAGGCACAAACCAGAAGCGTTTCCATAGGTGGCACATTATCTTTTCGGCAAAATTTTTGTCAGCCGACGACGAGCGAAACGGTTACCCTCAATTTTGCTTTTTAGGCAGAATTGAGTGATCAACGTGATGCACCTGTGAAAAGCTGCCTGCGAACACACGCCTTTTGCACCGTGCCAAACATACGAAAATTCCACAAATGGCGCTCATCCGCTCTCGCATAGCTTTGCAGCTGGCAAAAATGTTCGCAACTAAACACCTGAGAATAAAATTCCTGATAATGAAAAAAGACTTTGAGTGAGACGGAAAAGAGTTAAATTTAAAAAAAATACGGAGGAAACTGTATGAGCCTCGAGAAGTTTTTCCTCAAAGCCATCGAACAAGGTGCGTCGGACATACATTTCAAAGTGGGTATGCCACCTATTGTTCGTCTGTTGGGTGAGCTTTTTGTGGTAAAGGGCGCACCACTAAAAGCCGAAGATATCTCCAACCTAATCATCCGTTTGCTCGCACGCTCGAAGGGCAAATTCTTAGGTTCTTTTACCGAAATCGATGCCACTTATCTCATTCCCGACCAAGCACGCTTCCGTGTGAACATCTACAAATCACGCGGCGAGTATTCCATCGCCATGAGATACATTCCGCTTTCCATACCCACATACGACAAACTTCATGTGCCACCTGTGCTTGCAAAACTTGCAGAACGTCCACGCGGTTTGGTTTTGGTTACCGGCATTACCGGTTCGGGCAAAAGCACAACCATCGCCGCAACGCTCGAATATATCAACCAAAATCGCAAGGCTCATATCATAACTATCGAAGACCCAATCGAATTCATGTTCACCGACAAAAAATCAGTTTTCCATCAGCGAGAAGTGGGCAGCGATACTGGTAGTTTTTTGCAGGCATTGCGCTCGGCAATGCGCCAAAACCCCGATGTGATAATGGTTGGCGAAATGCGCGATGCCGAAACAATTGAAACCGTCATTCAGGCAGCCGAAACGGGGCATATGGTTTTCTCCACCTTCCACACTGTGGACGCAAAAGAAACTGTTAACCGCATAGTGTCGTATTTTCCGTCATCCGAACAGCAACAGGTGCGCGCACGTTTGGCAGCGAATTTGGCGGGTGTTATCTCCCAACGCCTTGTGCGCCGACAAGATAAAAAAATGCTTGTGCTTGCAGCTGAAGTCATGATAAACACACCAACGATTCGCGCAGCACTCATGGAAAACCGCATCGAAGATATCCCTGCACTCATCGCCAAAGGTGCCGACGAATACGGCATGCAAACCTTTGATCTAGCTGCAGTTAAGCTTTATCGCGAGGGTATAATTTCCGAGGAAGTTGGTCGCGTGGCGGCAACTTCACCTGCCGAATTCGACCGCGCGGTGAAATTTGGCTGATGCCCGCGCAAAATTACTTTTCAAAATCGGGCTGCTGCAACAGCCCGTTTTGGTTTGTGTCCACCACTTTCCCTCATCTATGAACCATGATAAGATTTTGTTACACAATGATTTTCCTGTTTTTTGCGTCGCTATTATCTGCCGATGAATGTGCCGAATGTGCAAACATGTTTTCTCATTTGCGCACATTAACCGCTTTTGAAAACCCAGCGCAATCGCAAAAGCCTCTTGAATTTGCCGATATGCTCTTTGAAAAAAAGCTCTTTGTCGATGCAGCTTTCGAATACGATCGAGCCGTTTTCTCAAACGAAAATGAGTCGAGCTACGATTATGCGAGATTTCAGCAGGCACTGTGCGCAATTTCGGCTACCGAATACGCTGCAGCAGGCGAAATGCTTGACGATCTTGCCTACAAAGCACTAGACAGGGAAACTGCTTATCGTGCAAGACTTTTACGCTCGATAGTGTTTATTGCTCAAAACATGCCACACCAATGCGAATTCGCGCTCACCGATTTGGCACGTGACTTTCCAGACAATAACGCTGAAATATTGTTTTTTCGAGCATGGTCACGTTTGCTACAATATCACACCGATAAAGCAGTCGCCGATTTTTCGCAAGTGTGCGATGCGGCGAAATTTGACCCGTTTTATTTTCCACGTGCTTATGGCACAAAACGTTGGCTCGAAATAAATATGCCGCATGTACCCATGCGCTCACCACAAGTGGCGCGGTGGTTATCGAGTATTTTGCCGGGTTCGGGGCAAATTTACGCAGGCGCCACATCTTCGGGTATAAATTCTCTTGCCATAAATGCCGCCTTCGGTTCACTGACGGTAAGCGAAATAGTAGCAGGCAGTTATCTGCAAGGCGGAGTTGTTTTTCTGTTTTTATGGAACAGATATTATTTTGGTGGCATTTTCAATGCTGAGCGCACAGCTATCACGCAAAATCGCACCGAGTATGATCGTGCAATATACACACTGATAAACACTTACCTCTCCGAAAACGGTGCGGAACCAGATTTTACCATCCCAGATTCCGAAAGTTCGCAGGAATTTTTCAATGGCGCAACCACTGTAGCGCTTGGGGCATTGTGGGCATATCGGTCGCTCGTAACCAAAAACGACGCACAAACTTGCCAATTTTCGCTCGGCTGCTCCGACTACTCACGCACAGTTTTTCAGCATCGAAATCCGCTTTCTGCGTTTGCGCTCACCTCCGACCGTCTTTTGCGCTGCAATCCGTTTGCCAAGCACTATTACGACGTTGACAGCCTCGGTTTTCTCCATGATGTGCTCACAGCCACCAACGACAAACACTGATGCAAACCTTTTTTAACAAAAAAAATTTGCGCAATATGATATTGTATAAAGGCTTATAGAAACAATACGAGTTAGAAAAGAAGGCGAATGCGCGCTTCTGCTGTGTGTTTTGCGTCGATAACTGCTTTTTTCTCACCTGTGTAGATGATCGAAAGCTCGGTTTTTGCACCTGCTCGATAGGTTAGCGAGGCGTTCCAGCGGTAATTTGTGCCAAGCTGCCAGCCACGCGAAAGCTCGTAAGGCAATGAACTGCTTTCGGATGTGAGCTTTATTACTTCGAAATCATTTTTAAAAGTCAACAGTTTAAAAACAGTCGTTTGCAAAAAACCGGCAGAAAATTGCTTGCCATGCACTTGCGGCACAGTGCCTTCATCTACAAAGGAAGCCATTTCACCATAAAGGTTTGCGCGCACTAGCGAGGCAAAACTGCGCATTAACGATAATTTTGCAAAAATTCGTGTTGCATCCACCCACGATGTAAGCGGCGGGCGCAAGCTTTTCATCTCCTCAAAACCACCGGTGAAGTCTGCGTCTGTTGTGCTGGGCAGATGAAGGCGCAATGTTGCCGAATGCTTGCCAGAATACATAAGCTCTGCGCCAGAAGCATATATGCGATAAGCAGTTTTCCGTATATTACTATTTAATGTTATTCCAATGTCCGCGCGTGTGAAAAAATTGCCTCGTGCCGAAGCAGAAAAAAGCGCTTCGGCAAGCGAATCGTCGGTGAAAATATCGTTAGGGTTTAACCAGTATGATGCTATTCCATCGTTTTTGTTGTGCGAGTTGAAGTTAGCTTCAGTAGACACATTTGCGCCCCCAGGAAAAAATTCCAGCTCACGAGCTATCGAAAGCTGCCCCTGCGTGCGAATGGCGGGCGAAAATGTGCCAGTTGGTCGGTATTTCAATATGTAATCGCCAACAACATCGGGTATGTATTGTAACGTTGCTTCGTCCCACGAATAATTGCCCTCGCCTTCGCCAACAAACTCGTAAACCTTTGTCAATACTTCGGTTCGCGCATTCGACAGACTATACGAACCATTCACATTTGTTGAAAAAAATGTGAAATTGCACCGCGCATCGATGAAATCTGAATTGTTAGACGACGGTGCCTCGACGTTTAGCGCCTCAAATTGGCGATGTGTGTATTTTAACATTCCGTTTTTTCCACTCATGCCACCAGAAATCTCCAAAACACGCCAAAACGATGTAGCAATTTCTGTTTGCCGCAAAAAACGATTTTCTGTTTTAGCACCAAAATCAAATTTTACTCCGTGCACGCTCTTTGCCAAGCTCTGTGCCGCATCGAAATCGAGTGTATCGGCAACTGTATCGGTAGCAAAGAGTTCGAACGAAATATCTGTTTTGCTCTCGTCGAGAAGTGGCGGTTTTACGCTTAAAACAATTTTATCGAACGCACGTGTTGTTTTATTCTGCAAACTATAATTTAAGTCATTAGAAAAAATAAACTTATCACGCAAATATCGCGATAAAATTTTTGTTCGATAAATGTCAGAGGTGCCATATTTTCTCAAACCAGTCCACACATTCGCGAGAAAACCACCGCCCTCAGCCGAAAAACCACCACCATAAATATCATCGCGTAACGTGCCTTGTGCCGTCTGCAAATTCCATTCGCGTGTGAGCGCTGCATCGTCAATGCGACCAGCTGTTTCAAATTTTGCACCCATCGAACGCACACCGCCAAAAATTTTCACCGCTCGCGAAACATCAAGTGTACACGCTAAAGCCTTTGCTTCATCGAAGTTATCGCTGTCGTCACGCGACGAAAATGTGTTCTCATCTTTGCTAGATCCTGCATATTCGCCCACCAATTTAAACTTGCCACGTGTGAAATCTGTGCGCACCGAAACTACCGATAATGCCTGTGGTGCCGGTAATGTGCCTGTCGAATCACCAAGAGAATCGAGCAAGGCATGAACCGAATCGGTTAAATCGAATGCAGGATTTTTCTTATCTGCACCCAAAAAAAGTGCGCCAACTGTAATTTTTACATCATGTTGTGGCGCAAAAGAACTGCCACCACCATACAATAACTGTGGGTAATCGTCGGTGATGAACTGAAAATCGACAATCACTTTACTCTTAGCACCAACTCGAACACTATTTGTGAAAATAAGCTGTGCCAAATTATAATCTATTATATAATCGTTATCCTCACCGCGACGCAGTAATTTGCCATCGAGCCATACTTTTTCGGTACCCGCCAAAATTGTGATGTCGCGCACGCCGTTCGTGCCTTCAATGGCATATGGTCCATTTACACCTTCCTGCGGCGAAAATTCATGCGAGTGGAAAATCCCTCGCATGAGCGATGCAAAACCAGAACCGGTTATACCTGTTGAAGTTATAAGTGCATTTTTGGAAATATCCGCACCCAAAAAAGCTGTGCGCGCGCTTATGCCCTGTATGCGCCGCGTGAGGTTCAGAAAACTGCCAGCCTCAAAAGCCAAGTCCACATCACCAAACTGCGCGGCAAAATGTGGCGACGAAAAATCAATGAGCACCTTATCGAGTTCGCTCAACTCAAGCGAGTTGCCTTCGGGTTGAATTGGCGATGACTCATCGGCGAGACGTGCCGAAACCTTGACCCCGCCTGTCATTTCACCTTCTGCCGAAAAATTTAGCGATGACGTCGAATTCACATTGCCGCCCGACGAAATGCGCAATCCTCGTAATAAACTCCCCGATGTGCGGAAATTTGCCTCAAAAGCACCAGTGTCCGCAGCAGCTTGCTGCGTAGCAATTGTAGGCACACCCCAAAGATTACGATGGCGAAGGTTTGGCGGCAATATGTTGAGCACGGGCAAAAATTCCACTCTCAAGCTTTCGCAATCGACCGAGTGTGCAAAGAAAATTTCACCATTGGGCAAAACAGTGAACTCATTTGGAGTAATCTCCATTTCTGCGCAAAAAATTTTTACCGAACCGGGTAGCAAGTTGCAACCTAGTCGAATAGTATCGCCCGCGTTCGTGGCAACCATCATTTTTGTTCGCACAGGTTCTTGCGCATACAGGCGCATTCCACAAATGAAGCACAGCACAAAAATTGTTGTGCGCAAATGCATTGCTACCTCTTCGGTGCTTTTGGCATTGGTTAAGCTAGCTGTTTCTGGCGAAAATTTCGTTCGCGCCCGCAGCGCCTACTTAACAATAACTGTGCAACGTATTTTATGCTATGAATTTTTACAAGCGCAAAACGGCAAAGCGATAAGCCTATTTATCACATGCATGCATCTATGATAATTCCACGACAACCAAACAGAGTTTGCCCACGCAAATGCTCCAAATGCAAAAGTTCATTGTGTAATCGATCACAAATTCGTATCTGGCAAACTTTACACTACGCCATAAGCCAGAGTCAAGTGTGTGCACCAGGGAATTATCACTTTCATCTCTCCATAGCCGCTCTGCCATGCACAAAAAAAAACACCTTTTGCATGTGCAAAAGGTGTTTTGACTATTTTTAAAATGCCGGAGGCGGGAGTTGAACCCGCATAGGCGTAAGCCCACTAGTCCCTCAAACTAGCGCGTCTGCCAATTCCGCCACCCCGGCAAAAAAGAGTTGTCAAAGCGCAGGTGTAGCATATCTTGCTGCCGTTGGAAAATACTAAGCAATGAAATTTTGTCAAGCAGTTTTTAAGGCGGTGTTTATGTTTCGCGTGATGATTTTCATCGATGGCAGCAATTTTTATCACGGCGTTCGCGACATGTTGGGCAAAGTAACTATCAATTATCGTGCTCTCATTTTCAAGCTTGTTGGTAAACGCACAATTATCCGTTCCTATTTCTACACTCCCATGCTCAATAAAGATGACGCAGGTGAGCAATTTTTAGCACAGCAACGATTTTTAAGTTATTTGCACGACATACCATATTTTCAAGTGAAATTCGGCAGGCTCGCTCGGCAAGGCGAGGTGATGGTCGAAAAATCTATCGACGTGAAACTTGCCATCGATATGGTGCGCTATGCCGCTACAAATCAATACGATGTAGCAATTCTCGTTTCGGGCGACGGCGATTTTGCTTCAGCCGTCGAAGCAGTGAAGGAGCTTGGCAAGCATGTGGAGGTTGCTTTCTTTCCGCAAGAGACATCTTCTGAGTTGCGCCAAGTAGCCGACGTTTTCCGCGAATTGACCGACTACACCATGAGCGATTGCATAATCCAACGCGATGATGTTGCCGATTTCGAACAGCGTGCCAACACTTTTTAAATTACATCTGCATACGTAACCAAATATAAAACAATAGGTTAACAAAATCGCACAACTTCGGAGAAAAAAAGTGAAAATCGTCATCGGATCCGACCACGCAGGATTTTTTCTCAAAGATTTTCTGCGCAACGAACTCATAGCCCAAGGGCATCACCTTGAGGATATGGGCACCTATTATCCCGTCAATGCCGACTACCCCGAATTCGCATACAAGGTTTCCAATTTCATAGTCGAGCACAACGACCATGTTGGCATACTCATCTGCGGAACAGGGCAAGGCATGGCTATGGCGGCAAATCGTCATCCCGATATCCGTGCAGCGCTTTGTCTCACAAAAGAATACGCCACTCTAGCCCGCGCACACAACAATGCCAATGTCCTGTGCATGGGTGCTCGTTTTGTTTCGAATGATGAAGCACTTGCTATAGTAAACATCTTTCTTACAACCAGTTACGAAGGTAATGCCGCTTGTGGTGCTCGTCACGCACGACGTGTGGCACTTTTATCGCCCACGGCTACCGATAAAACCAAATGCTAACGCATCTGCGCAAACAAAAGGGATTTAATTGCTTGAAAATAAATACGATATAGTCACGCTCTACTCAGGTGGCTTGGATAGCTTACTTGCCGCCACATTTCTTTCAAGACTGGGTTTGCGCGTACTTGCAGTGCATTTTTCGCACCCATTCAAAAAAGGATTGTGGGCAAATGCCCAAACCTTTTCGCGCAATATTTGCGGCTTCGACTCGCTTTCGATACCCGTCGGCGACGAATTTTTGCAGATGATGTGCAATCCCAAATTCGGCTACGGCAAAACAAAGGCAAACCCTTGTATGGATTGCAAAGTGTTGTTCATGCGAAAGGCTTTTGCAATTGCAAAGCAAATTGGAGCAGCGGGCATTGCCACCGGCGAAGTTGTGGGGCAGCGCCCATTTTCGCAACGAGTGGCAGCAATGCACCAAATTGCAGCCGAAGCTGGCGTAACCGGTTTTGTGCTGCGACCACTTTGCGCAAAACTTTTGCCACCCACTTCACTCGAGACATCTGGTTTGGTAAACCGTGAGCAATTGCTCGATTTTTCGGGACGTTCACGCGAAAGGCAATTTGCCCTAGCTCGCGAACTTGGCATCGATAAATACGAACATCCTGCTGGTGGTTGCAAACTCACCGACCCAGGTTACGCTGCACGTGTGCTCGAAGCCCGTGCGCACAACGAAATTGACATCGACACAATGCAGCTTTTGAAATTTGGCAGGCACTTTCGTCTTGACGGACATCGGCTGGCGATAGGTCGCGAGGAGCGCGAATGCGATCTTTTCGAAAAACAATTTGCAGCAGGGCGAATCCTATTCGTGCCATCATTTGTGCCAGGACCTTCGGCAGTTTTGGCGCCTACAGCAGATGAGCAAATTCTAAACACTGCCGCCAAAATCATCGCTCGTTATTCACAAAAAAGCGCCAGCGGCTTGTACGATTACGACATTACTTTCGAGAACGGCACACGTGGACACATAACATGCGAACCATTTACCGCCGATGAAGTTGCTTCAGTTGCCGGTGCACCGATTGATGCCAGTTAGCGCCGTGAGCATATTTTGCCGCGCCTATGCCACACAATTTTTCGCAATTAGCGGCAATTATCTCGAACCAAAGCTTTTACGTTTGTAATGTTGTCAATGCGACGCAGAAAATATACCCTCAACTACCCGCCAACAACTACTTTACAGTGAAAATATACCTCGAAAAATGAAAAGAATATACCTTGCATCGGCATCGCCACGCAGACGAGAATTGCTTACGCGCGTGGGCATAGAATTTGAATTGGTAGATAAAATCGACGAATCAGAGTTTACGCCCGAGTGTGAAACTCCCGCGCAATTTGCCGAACAAATGGCTTTGCACAAAGCGAAAACAGCGAAGTTGGCACCCGAGGCAAGCGGTATCGTATTGGGATTCGACACCATTGTTGTGCTCGACGGCGCTATTTTGGGCAAGCCGCGCGACACAGATGAAGCGAAACAATTTTTGCGCGCCTTATCGGGCAGGGAGCATACAGTTTTCACAGGTGTTGCGGCAATAGACGTTGGCACAGGAAAAACTGTGCTCGCTCACGAGGCGACAAAAGTATTTTTTTCGCCGCTCTCCGATGATGAAATCGACTGCTACGTTCGTTCGGGTGAACCAATGGACAAAGCTGGAGCTTATGGTATTCAAGAACTTGGCGCGCTTTTGGTGCAGCGTGTGGATGGTTGTTTTTACAATGTTGTGGGGCTGCCCCTTTTGTGCTTGACCAAGGTTTTGTTCGAGCATAATATTAAAAGATTGGATTTTCTCACATGAACTCTCCGTCGGAGGCAGCGGTTTGAGAGAGCTTGGTGAATACCTAAAACAAATGCGCAAAAATCGCGGGCTTAACCCCGATCAAGTATCGGAGCAAATTCGCGTCAATGTTCGATATATAGTTGCACTCGAAGAAGGACAGTATAACGTTTTGCCCGCCGAAATTTACGTTCGAGGCTTTTTGAAGTCTTATGCGGAGTTTTTGGGCATCGATGCAGAAGAGCTTTACGCACGCTACAGCGCCGAGCTACCAAAAAAGAAAAATGCTACCGCTATTTTCTCGCGTAAAGAAGCCGAAAAAGCCAGAAAGCTCACCCCAGTCGAACCCACACATTCCGACGAGCAAAAACACCCTACCGATTTTAAAACGCTTGTGCACACCATAAAATCATTGCCGCCTATCGTGTATGTTTTTGCGGCAATTGGTCTTATAATTGCAATAGTTGCCATATATGCTTTTCGCGGCGAAGAGGATACACCCGACAGCATCACTTCGGCAATAATTGGCGATACATTGCTCCAACGTTCTGCAGCAGCACCCAGCGATGCAGAAGTTTCACAAATCATACGCATCACCATCGACAGCGTTAATGCCATGCAGGCAATATCCGTTGCCGAATCACTCACTTTCGACATTCGCACAAAAGAATCTGTCTATTTGCTCGTCATCCTCGACGATCAGGTGAAAGCTTTTAAAGGCGATGTTGGGCGCAATCAGAAAAAAAGTTTTCGCGCAAAAAATTCCATGTATCTCGAAATGTCCAACCCGTCAAACGTAAAAATATCCGTCAACGGTTTCGATCTCATGCCATTCGAGAACGCCCGTTTCGATCAAATCGAGATAAATCGCCAAAACGTGCATAAGTTCATAGGCACCGATATTCAACCCATAGCACCCGATGGCTTGCCTAT
>CAYUDB010000038.1:0-10347 GCA_964443405.1 uncultured bacterium
CGATACTCTCGGAAGAAATCTCGAGCGTCTCACCAATGATGTTGCTGACGACATCCACCCAACTTTTTCGCCCGCCGGCGATTTTATCGCGTTCTCTTCAGATCGCGATGGAGAAATAAGCGACACAATTTCAGCTTTTCCAAAAAGTTTTGGGCGCTACAATCTATATTTATTGTGCCTCAGCGAACCCAAAAACCTTGTGCAAATAACCGATGATGGAACAGACAACAAGTATCCATCTTTTTCACCGAACGGAGATCGACTAATTTTCACCTCGCAAAAAAACGGCGTATCAAACATATACGAATATACATTTGAAACGTCTATAACACTTCCACTTACCGATTTGACATCTGGTGCATATTCGCCCACATTTTCGCCTGATGGTAAAAAAATCGCATTTGCTGCGTTTCACCATGGTGGTTGGGATATTTTCGTCACGAATCTTACCGACCGTGAATTGGCACACAAAAATGAAACAAACGGTCAGCTTAAAGAATTTGCCACAGCCTTTGAATTTCCGGGGGCAAAAATGCCAGAGGATTTTCCAGACACAGCTATTGCTTTGAACGATAAGATGTTCGTTCGTGGTTCACTCGACAAATATGCAAATTTGGAGCCAAAAGTGGATAGCTCGTTTGTGAAAAAATACAAGCCTTCGTTTTCTGCAGATATCATGATGGTAAACTTTGGATACAGTACATATTATGGTTTATCGGGTTCAACAGTATTAATGTTTTCTGATGCACTCGGCGATCATCAAATTCTTTTTGCAACCGATCTTTCCCAAAACCTCGACAACTCCAATTTCTATTTGGGATATGGATATGTTAAAAAGCGAACTGATTTTTTCTTTACAGCATATCATTACAAGAATTTTTTCATCGATAATTTTGATCGTCTCTTTTCGGATAGGCTTTATGGTGGAACAGTTTCGGCACAGTATCCATTTTCGCAGTTTTCGCGTGCCGAATTTTCGACAGGACTACTTATGGTCGATAGGTATTTTTACGATCCCCCATATGATGACACATATTCAGAAAACTTGACAATTTCCGCTGGTACGGTTTTTGATAACTCGCTTTGGGGCTACACAGGTCCCATAACAGGCACACGTGCGCGATTAGATTTTGAAGCAATCCCTAAAGTTTTTCACAATCCAAAAACTTATTGGGCACTCGAAACAGATGTTCGAAAGTATTTGCACTTGGGCGGCGGTTACAGCTTAGCGTTGAGATTTTCAGGAGCTTATAGCGGTGGAAAAGACGCTAAAACATACTATTTGGGCGGCACAAGCCAGTGGCTCAACTACAGCACTTCTAGGCAAGACATATATACAATATCTGACATATATTTATCTAAAATAGTTGTTCCATTACGAGGATTCGATTATTTTGAGTACCATGGCAATGCATATGGTCTGCTAAATGCGGAATTTCGCTACCCATTTGTTCAATATCTCAGCCTTGGGTTTCCACCAATGCTCATTCGTGGGATAAACGGTGCTATTTTTGCTGATTTAGGTGGCGTTGCAGCAGAACCTTACGCTAGTTTTGTTCCGATGCGTGATGGTCGGTTGAGCGATTTAAAAATGGGCTATGGCATCGGCGTTCGCAGTTGGGTTTGGCTTTTCGCACTTCAATACGACCTCGCATGGACGACAGATCTTTCAAATTCAACAAAAAAGCCAAGACATTATTTTTCGCTTGGCTTAGAATTTTAACTACCCGAAGACAGCTTCCGCTACGCACGCATCAGCATATGGGCAGCTGTTTCATATCTATTAATTGTTTGTTCAACAATATGTTGAGGTATTTCAGGTGGTGTTCCGTCTCCTGCAAACCCTGTCGAGGCAAGCCAGTTGCGAATAAACTGTTTATCGAAAGATTCTTGCATTTTGCCTGGCGCATATGTTGCCCTATCCCAAAAACGTGAAGAATCTGGAGTTAATATTTCGTCGATAAGAATAAGTTCGTCATTAAGATACCCAAATTCGAATTTTGTATCAGCAATAATTATACCGCGTTCGAAAGCATGTTCGTGCGCAAAAGAATAAATCTTCAAGCTGACATCACGCAATTTTTCGGCAGTTTTAATGCCAACAATAGTCTCCAACTGAGTGAAGGAGATGTTCTCGTCGTGTTCACCATCTGGAGCTTTTGTTGCTGGTGTAAATATCGGTTTTTCAAGCTGTTGCGATTCAACAAGACCTTTAGGCAATTCAATACCACACACCTGTCCAGTTCTTGCGTATTCTTTTAATCCAGAACCAGTTATATATCCTCGCACAACACATTCAGCATCAGCGCGGGCAGTTTTGTGCACGAGCATGGAACGCCATTCGAGTTGATTACGATACTTAAGTAGTTCTGTTGGAAAGTCTTTAAAGTCATAACAAACTAAGTGATTTTTTATGATTCGCTCGGTCAATCGAAACCAAAAAATCGACAAAGAAGTAAGAATTTTGCCGCGCCCCGGTATCGGCGTTGGCAAGATCACATCAAAAGCCGATAATCTGTCCGTTGCAACAATCAAAAGCTTATCGCCAAAATCATAAACATCGCGCACTTTTCCGCGATAATCAGGCTCGCGCTCGCCAAGTTTTGTATAAGTAATTGCTGCAGTGGCAGAAAACATTATGCCTCCTTATAATTTTTTAGTATAAAGCGCTATATGTATAATAATATCCCATTATTTTTTTAGCATAAATTCTCGTCTGACGATAATCGAACAGTTCAACACAGAAAATAAAGTCGGTAGGGTCTTTGCAAATTTTCTCCCAACGGTTGACAGGTTTATCTCCGGCATTGTATTCGGCAAGTGCAAATGCAGGATGAGGTCGCGATTCGAGTAAGTAAGCAAGCAGTTTCGAACCTAAAGCGATACTTAATTGATAGTCGTAAAGTTCTTCTGCATCAAACGATTGCATGCCAAGCCATCGTGATACAGTTTTTCCAGTTGGTGGAATAAACTGCATCAAGCCACGTGCATCAGAATATGATCGCGCAAATCGATCAAAATTACTTTCCTGCATCATAACCGAATAAATGAAACACGGATCTATATTATCGCGCGCTGCTGCTTTTTCCACCGCATCGAGATACGGCAAAGCAAAACGTAGGCGAAGCATTTCTTTTGGCGGGTTTGCATAAGTTGCACATAGCGCCGCTGCTTTTTGCGATGCCATAGAATATAATCCAATGCTGTAGTAAAATTTCCATAATTCCAATTGTCCCAATGGTGAATTGTCGAAAATGTTCTGGCTCTCCAAGTTCAAAAACATGCTGCGAGATAAATCATATAACCCAAGTTTTGCCAAACGCTTACCGCGCAAAATAATCATGGTGTCTGGCGAATAAATAAGTGTTTCACATTTGTCGGCAATTAAAAAACGCCGCGTTTGTGCGTATGCGCTATCTAAAATAAACGGCGCAATTTCACGATAAGTATTGGGCTGTGGAAGAGTTGCACCGGTTTTCGCGCGAGCAAGCCAAACAAAAACATTTTGTCTGCCATTTTCGGCAATGTTTTGATAAATCATTTGTGCAGAATCAGTTTTGCCAGTTTTCTCAAGACAACGCGCCTCCCAATACAAAACCTCATCGGCAAAATCGGGTTCCGTAAAAGCTTTTTTTGTGCGCCGCAAAAGGCGTAGTGCCGAGTCTGGCAGTGAGGTTTCAAGAAAACCGAGCGCTGCCCATAAAACCCCAATGGCAGCTATATTGTCTGTGGGGTTAAGCTCACAAAGGGTTGTAGCAGAAGAACTTAATAAAACATAGTCGGCGGTTTCGTGTGCAATATGGATATTCTCTTGCGCTAGAAATGTTCGGAGGCTGCGCGATGGTTTTTGAACTTGCGCGCTGTCGGCAGCGGCTTTGGCTTCGCTCATTTTGTCTTTTTCGCGGTAATATTGGCAAATTCGCCACCATAACGTGCCGCGATCGAATTTTTTCTCGTCGAGTAGTTTTTTGAAATCTTTGTGCGCCTCATCTAGTTTGCCTAGCTTCATTTTGCATACAGCTATGTTATATTTCACCTGAGCATCTTTTTCTGGCAATTTTTCGAAAAACTCCTTTGCTTTACCGTAATTGCCCAATTCCAAAAAAACTTCTGCGAGTAGTTTCTTATTTGCCGTGCTCAGTGAAGACATTGAAGCTAAACGAATTGCGGCTGTTGATGCAGTATTTTTCCATTCAGTGGCATTGCGCATTTCTTCAAGCGCCTTAAGAAGCAGTTCTTTTGCCTCTTTGTGTTTACCGATGCTCTCAAAAATCTCTGCTCGGTTCAGCCACAAGCGATATTTAGCTATTTTCCCTTTGGCGAACAGGCTGTCGAGTTCAATTTGCGCTTTCTCGGGTTTGCCCGCCTTCCACAATGCACGCCATCGTATATCAGACACATCATACACCAACCCAGGGACTTTTTCCACTAGTTTCGCCGTCTGATATGCCAATTCATAATCGCCGTTACCAAAAGCAGATTTTGCCAAAAAAACCGTTACCCAATCATCCAAAATGTAATTTGACGAAAAAAGATATGAAAACTCCTCCTCAGCCTGCTTCCATCTCTCAAGCATCATGCATGAATAGCCACGTAAAAAACGAATATCTAAACTATCCAACGATTTACACGTATCCAATGCCGCAAGAAGTTGTGTCCAGCGGCGTCGTGCAACAAGATCGGTTGTTGGGTTTCCGTTTATTGGCAAAAAAAATATATCAGGAAACTGTGCGAAATCTGCTGGATTTCCGGTAATTGTGCGAAAAATAGTGGAGTCTAGCGCGTCAGGTGGTTCTGAATCAGTAGGATTAATAGTTTGGGCAAAAAGAGGTGCAAGCAATGTCAAAAACACTGCAGATTTCAAAAGAAAATATTCCCATATTTTTCGATTCGCTTTTGGCATTCTGCACACACAGTATTAAAATCATTAATAGCTGCCATCGTAGTCTGCGACAGCATACCACAAACTAAATTCATCGTCAACGTTTCGACATCCACCACGCAACGTGCCGATGATGTGCTCAGATTATTATTTTTTTTGAGCTATTTCGCCCTTAAGCCAATCAATTGCCGCATCGCCAAACATAAGCTCTTTAATCTCATCGGGATTTGAAAGCTTTACCTTGAGCATCCAAGTTTCGTACGGTTTGGCATTGACGCTTTCTGGTTCGTCTTCGATTTTGTCGTTCACAGCCATTACTTCGCCCGAGACGGGCGAAACAAGTTTGCCTATCCATTTTCCGGTCTCGACTGTACCGATGCGTTGGTCTTTTTCGATATCGTCGCCCTTCTGTGGCATGTCGATATAGGATATTTCGCCAGCAAGTTTTGTGTAAAATTCGGTTAAACCAATTTCTACTGTGTTGTTGCCCAAGTTTCGAACCCAACAAAACTCTTTGTGATAATAAAGATCTTCACGATGTTCATAGCCTTCAATTTTCATTCTTCCTCCTTGCATGTATAGAAATTTGCAGACTGATACCGACAAGTCAAACTTATTTTTGCGTTTTCAAAAAATTTTCAATGCGATGCTTACTGTGAAGTTTTCGACAAAAAGCTTTGAAAACAAGAATCGAAAGTTTATATTCTGCCATCGAAAAAGCAAACTGGAGGGCATATAATGGACGAAGAGAAAAAAACAGTTGGCAAATACACTCCCCAAGTTATGGAGCATTTCATGAACCCTCGCAAATGCGGAGCTATGGAAAATCCATCGGGTGTGGGGCGCGTTGGCAATGAAGTTTGTGGCGACGAAATGTGGATATACATAAAGGTTGAAAACGACACAATCGTCGATGTCTCTTTCGAAACCTTTGGATGTGTCGCGGCAATTGCGTCGTCGTCAGTTACAATGGAGTTAATTGTCGGCAAAACGCTTGCAGAAGCGCTTAGAATTACCAATGACATGGTTGTCAAACGCCTCGGCGGCTTGCCACCAAATAAAATTCACTGCTCGGTTCTTGCCGAGGAAGGCATTAAATCTGCAATAGAAGATTTTTTAACCAAAAATGGCAGAAACATCGAAGAGCTTTTAGCAGAATAATCTTAATGGAGAGCTATGGGTGAGTATTACGTTACCAAACAAAACATCGAAGCCAAAACTGCACAATGGCTTACAGCTGTAGAACCTTTCAATAGACGCAACCTCGCACTAAATGTGCAAAAATCTGCACTTTTAGTTATCGACATGCAAAACTTTTTCCTCGACGAAAACTCACCCACTTTCACTTGCGGTGGTTTGGCAATTTTACCAAATGCCTCATCTCTTATTGCAGCTTTCCGACAACTCAACCTGCCTGTGATTTTCACACGCCACGTGCACAACCCAAACCGTTCCGACCTCGGTATAATGGGCTGGTGGTGGCAAGGTGCATGTTTCGAAAACACACCCGAAAGCGAAATACACGCGAGCATTGCGCCTCTGAAAAGCGAAAAACAGGTTTTCAAACACCGCTATTCGGCGTTTTACAACACCGACCTCGAAACTGTTTTGCGCTGCATGCACGTGGAAGATGTTGTGATATGTGGCATTATGACAAACATGTGCTGCGAGTCCACTGCGCGCGACGCGTATTTTCGCGATTTGCGCGTATTTTTTCTCGCCGACGCCACAGGAAGCATCTGTGAGGAAATGCACGTGGCAACCCTGCTCAATTTGGCATTCGGCTTTGCACGCATAGCCACAACGGGCGAAATCTTGAAAGAACTCCATGCTTAGCGCAAAAAAGTGCTCTCGAAAATCTTTTCAGCAGCCTGGATGAAAAAAAGATTTGTGCCTCCTATTTTTAATGCAACGTTGTTTTTTATATACGACGCTTGTAATAAACTCATTAAGCGCTTAAAAATCAACGCGCAAAAATGATGACAAGCATTCTTGCATTGCTACGCGTTAAATCAATAAATTGTTATATGCTCACCTTCTCTACACAATATGTTGTGGTTTTCCATTTTTTTCACTTGACATTATTGACGCCGAAAATACCTTGCCTTAATAGTCTTTGAACTTCAACGAGAGCAAATTTTTCCATACTGATTTGCGCATTTGCGTTGTTTTGCACGCAGAAAACGCGCGGGAGAGAGGCATGAGCAACGAGCAACTTTTTTCGAACTTTGCCCAGCACGCTGGCGAAACCCAAACGCAAGACACAACAGCAATCACCGTAACCCTCGAAAACTCAAATAAAGAAACGGTCGCTTTCGAGTTATCGCCACAGTTCGCTGAAATCTTCGCGAAGAAAATTCGGCTCTCTGTTTCGGCAAAAACAGTGCTCGAAAAACGTTACCTAAAAAAAGATGACACAGGCAAAGTTATCGAACAGCCCGAAGATTTATTTCGCCGCGTGGCTTTCGCCATTGCCGAAGCCGAAAAAAAATTCGACACTAATGCCGATACCGAAGCCTACGCTGCAAAGTTCTACGAAATGATGATCGACCGCGATTTCATGCCAAACTCCCCCACTTTGATGAACGCCGGCAGACACATCGGGCAGCTCTCCGCATGTTTTGTGTTGCCGGTTGACGATTCGATCGACTCAATTTTCGAAACAATCAAATACACCGCACTTATCCACAAGTCGGGCGGCGGAACAGGCTTTTCATTCTCACGTCTCCGCCCAAAAAACGACGTCGTCCGCACTACCGCCGGAGTTTCATCCGGACCCGTCTCATTTATAAAAGTGTTCGATGCAGCTACCGAGGCTATCAAACAAGGCGGCACCAGGCGCGGCGCAAATATGGGCATCCTCAGAATCGATCACCCCGATATCCTCGAATTCATAGAATCCAAGAAAGACCTCACCCAGTTGACCAACTTCAACATATCCGTTGCGCTCACCGAGAAATTCATGCAGGCTGTAATCGATAACACCGACTACGAACTTCTAAACCCACGCTCCAAAGCTCCCGCCTCATGCCTCAGCGCACGAAAAGTGTTCGACCTCATCGTCCGCAGTGCGTGGGAAACCGGCGAGCCAGGCATTATCTTCCTCGACCGCATCAACCGCGATAACCCCACGCCAAATGTAGGCGAAATCGAAAGCACAAACCCTTGCGGCGAACAGCCCTTACTCCCATACGAAAGCTGCAACCTCGGCTCCATCAACCTCTGCGGCATTTTCAACAACAAATGCGAACGCAACATCGACCTCGACAAACTCGCCCGCATCGTCCGCACTGCCGTCCGGTTCCTCGACGATGTAATCGAAGTCAACCGCTTTCCGTTGCCGCAGATTGAAGAGCAAACCAAAGCTAACCGCAAGATAGGCTTGGGCATAATGGGTTTCGCCGACTTGCTCTTCAAGCTCGGCATCCCCTACAACTCCCAAAACGCTGTCGATATCGCCGCCGACATCATGCGCTTCATCAACGAAACCGCGCACGACGAATCCGCCCAGCTCGCCATCGCACGCGGCGCCTACAAAAACTTCCCCGACTCGCGTCTCGGCGCACTTGGCAAGCCGCCCGAACGCAATGCCACCGTCACCACCATCGCCCCCACCGGCACAATCTCCATAATCGCCGGCGCCTCATCTGGCATCGAACCGCTTTTCGCGCTTGCCTTTGTGAGAAACGTTTTAGGCGGTCAGAAACTCTTTGACGTCAACCCCGTATTCCTCAACGAATTATCGCGCTGCGGTGCCTACACCGACGACATCGTTGAAGAGATAATCAAAAGCGGCACACTCGCCTCGCTCAGCGTTCCCGACGAGCTAAAACGCGTTTTCGTCACCGCGCACGACATCACCCCCGAGTGGCACATCAGGCTACAAGCCGCGTTCCAAGCTCACACCGACAACGCCGTCTCCAAAACCGTGAACTTCCCCAACTCCGCCACCGTCGATGACATTCGCGAAGGCTACATCCTCGCCTACAACTTATCCTGCAAAGGCGTAACCGTTTACCGCGACGGCAGCCGCACCGAGCAAGTCCTCACCCACGGGTCGCAAAGCGCGCCCGACACGCAGCCAGAAGCCGTCAACACGTCGCTTGTTCGCGTTGAACGGTCGATCCGCACGCGCCCCGACGTGATCCAAGGCATGACCTTCAAGGTTGCAACCGGTTGCGGAAGCCTTTACGTGACCGTCAACGAGGATGCAGACGGACCCTTCGAAGTTTTCGCACATTTAGGCAAGACCGGCGGTTGCGCCGCGAGCCAATCCGAGGCATTATCGCGTCTTGTATCGCTTGCCTTGCGCTCCGGCGTGGCACCCGATGAGATCATCAAGCAAATCAAAGGCATCCGCTGTCCGAGTCCCTTCTGGAACAACGGCGGCATGACGCTTTCATGTCCCGACGGCATCGGAAAAACCCTTGAGACTGCGTGGCGCGCGCACGCCCAGAAGCACGGCGGCGATTTATTTACCGAAAGCGAGCCGATTGAGCATTCGAGCGTTCAATTTGAGCCAAAAATCGATATAAAAAACATTCTTGTATGTCCTGAGTGTGGCTCTGTAATGTTCAAATCGGAAGGATGCGCTACCTGTCCATCGTGCGGCTTTTCGAAATGTTCGTAAAGCGCTGACGACAAGATGTTTGTAGCATAAAAAGTTTTAATTTTCGACAAAAACTCTCTGATTATCGGGGAGTTTTTTTATTTGCGCGTAATTTTCAGGAACAGAATCGGTAATTTTGCATAAATATTCGTCAAATTCCAATTAAAAAGCTCAGATTTTTTATATAAAAGCGTGGATTTGTAGTAAACATTTGCGTATTTTCGATAATTGCGCGCAAATTTTGTCAACTATTTCGCTGTTGACAAGTAAAAAATCACTACAAACAAATCAATTCGCGCGAGTGGCAAAAAGCGTGTCGAGTAATTCTAATAAAAATGCACTGTTGACAAATAAAAAAGCGAGCGAGACAATTTGATTTTCGCAAAATTTTAAAAGCATGTCGATGTTTTCAACTAAAACTTCGCTGTTGACAAATAGAAAATCACGATAAACAAATCTATTCGCGAGTGAAACAAATCAATTTGCGCGAGTGGCAAAAAGCTTGTCTAGTAATTTTAATAAAAACGCGCTGTTGACAAGTAAAAAAGCGAGCGAGACAATTTGATTTTCGCAAAATTTTAAAAGCATATCGATGTTTTCAACTAAAGCTTCGCTGTTGACAAATAGAAAATCACAATAGACAAATCAATCTGCGAGTGAAACAAATTAATTTGCGAGAGTGGCAAAAATCGTGTCGAGTAATTCTAATAAAAACGCGCTGTTGACAAATAAAAAAGCGAGCGATATAATTTGATTTTCGCAAAATTTTAAAAGCATGTCGATGTTTTCAACTAAAGCTTTGCTGTTGACAAATAGAAAATCACAATAGACAAATCAATCTGCGAGTGAAACAAAT
>CAYUDB010000038.1:10447-15710 GCA_964443405.1 uncultured bacterium
GCGAGAGTGGCAAAAATCGTGTCGAGTAATTCTAATAAAAACGCGCTGTTGACAAGTAGAAAAGCAGGTTAAAATACAAAAAATGCAGACAATATAAATAAAAAATCGCTTTATGCAGTAAATCTGTAGCATTAAACTTTTACTCTGTAATGCTACAACTTACATGTCTAAAGCGATTTTTTATTGACCTTGCAAACAAATATACGAAAATAATACGCATTTGCAAACAAATTCTGTGAGTTTTACGCAAAATGAAAAGCTTTGTGATGAATTTTCCACGAAATTTTACGAGAAAAAAACGAATATGCGATAACTTCAATCGACAATGCACAAGGCGCAAGCTATTTTTAATGCGCACTCGACGCTTTTTTGAATGTTATTACCGCGAACAAACACGAAACACGCGAATTTCTGCTTGAAAAAAGAGCCACTCAAAACGAATATCGCGATTTTATAAAATCTTTATGCGCGCACAACGACAAAAACCTCGCAACTCCATATGGCAAGTGCGAGGATGTGCCCATCACAAGCGAAAATGAAATTGTCGCAACATGCAAGATAAATAATTACAGTGAAGTGCTTTTTAAAAGTGAGGAAAATCTAAAAGTCTTGAGCAAAAAAAAGTTTGTTTCGAGCGAAAAAAAATGTTGCGCAAGCGCGGTCGTATAAGTATATATTGATGAGAGAAACGTATTGCAAGGAGAGGAGATGAGATACGGAATCATTTTATTTGTTTTGCTTGCAAGTATATTTAGCGCAAGCGCTTTTGAGTTACACTGGGGCGGGCTGACAAGTGCGAACGTCTTGGTTGGAGAAACGGCGGACTTCGAGCTATATGTTGTGAACCCCTTGCGAATGATCGACACAATCGATTTCCGTTTAATCAGTTACATGCCACCAGCCTGGAACGCAAACGCCTGCACACCGTATTACTGCTTCACAGAATTTGCCGACCACATACTCCCGGGACCCGATTCTGCACTTGTAACCGTCCACGCGACACCAACTTTCGCCGACACCGGACAAATAGTGCTACGCATTAGCTCACGTCGCACCGCGCAAATGGACTCAATGATTTACACAGTAGGTGCAACGCTCGCGATTGAAGAGAAACAGCTCCCCGCGCGACAAGTCTTAAGCGCTTTTCCAAACCCATTCAACTCCGTGTGCAACATAAACTTCGACATCACCGGTACCGACGTTCTCAGCATCTGTGATTTGAGCGGCAAGCGAGTTTTCGAGCGTGAAATTGCAAACTGCGGCAGCGCATCAGTTGACTTTTCGAGCTTCAGCGGCGGCATATATTTCGTGTTTTTAAACTCAAACGTAGCTGACATGCAAAAAATCATCTACGTTAAGTAGTTTTTGTGCGCAGTCATACAAAAATAAAGCTTCAATATAGCGGAATTTGTTTACATTGTGTTTTGCGTAAGCTGCAATCGTTTTGGCGCAAGGTTTTTCTGTTTAAAAGAAACGTCAAGTTGAAGTGTTGCAATAGCATTTGGCTTGGTCTTTGCAGATCAAGTGGTCTTAGCAGCATACATGTTTTCTATCATCATCGCCAATGGCACATAAAATATCTACAATAGCTATTTCATAAACGACAATCAAAACGTGCTTAGCAACAAAACAATATTTAAAGGCGAAATCTCGCGCCTCCCAAGCCACTCAAAAAAGTGGTCGCGCCGCATTGCAGCATGTTTTGCCGGCGATTACGCTGCAGGCGTATCCAATCTGGGTTTCGCTGCGCTCTGTGAGGTCATTTCAACGTTCGATTCATTCTACCTGCAACGTTTCTTTGGCGTAAACCCTTATGCTATAGAAACTAATGAATTTCTCGGCAACTTTGATATTATTTGCGCTTCCATATCCTTTGAGCTCGATTTCATAAATTTTGTTGAATTGCTAACATCAAGCAATATAGAAGTTTGCGCAGAATTTCGTTCCAACAAAATAGTAATCGTTGGTGGTGCTGCTGTCAGCGTGAACCCTTTTCCTCTTAGCAAAGTAGCAGATGTAATATTTCTTGGCACGGGCACTAGCCGCATCACAGAGATCTTCGAAAATATAGCCATTTGCGGTGTGGGCAGCCAAGCGAAAATGAGCTTACTGCAACAACTTTCAAGCATTAGCGGTGTTTGGATCCCTGCATTACAGCCGTTACCGCCACAAAATATCTGTTCCGAAGAATCGATTCTGCCTTCTTCAACTGTCGTGTCAAGCTTTGCTGCGTTTCCAAACACTGTGCTAGTTCAAATTCAACGCTCTTGCCCTTACAATTGCGCATTTTGTGTAACGCCAAAGCTTTACGCACCATTTCAAAACTTCGATGTGGATAAAATTCTCGCGTGCGCCACAGCTTTCGAATCAAAAACTCGACGCATTGGTCTCGTCGGTGCAGCTGCCGCAGATTTTTCTAGTTTTGAACAACTTATCGAAAATCTGATTGCGTTAAATGTCGATGTTAATCTGTCATCATTGCGCGCGGATCGAGTCGATGACAAATTGATTGATATTCTATTACGACGTGGACAGCAAAAAACGTTAACGTTCGCACCCGAAACCGGCTCCGAACGCCTAAAAAAACTGTGTCGCAAATATATTGTGATTGATGACATAGTTTTACGCGTTGCCAAAGTTCGACCAGATGAGCTTAAGTTGTATTATATCATTGGCTTACCAACCGAAACACTCGATGATGTGCAGGAAACTGTGCGCGAAGCCATTGCCATTTACAATGCCGTGCGAAGCATGGTAACGAAAGTTTCTATTTCAGTTAATGCTTTGGTTCCCAAAAAGTTCGCTCAATGGCAAAACGAAAAAATGGAGGATCATTTTTCGTTAAAACACAAACTCGCACTTTTTAAACAGCAAATCCAATCATCCAAAAATCTCGCGTTGGATATCAATTACAACAAAAACGTTCGTGCCCAATGGTTTCTCTCCGTTGACGAAAATCTCTCTCCCGACATGTTTGCCAATTTCAAATCACGTTCACACATTTTGAACTCCATTCTCGATAGTGCGGGCTGATTTCTTATTCGATTTTCAAAGAGCCAGTTTGCCGTTCGATTTTTGCCGCAGTTAATGCTGTGAACAGAACTCGCTGCAAAGCAATTCATTAGCTTAATCATATTAATGTATCATTGCGCGCTCGGTGCCGGAAAAAACGAATCGATGCGTGCCTCTATTGCCGAACTCCTCTCTAACAAATACTCAGACGGCGCATTGGGTGAACGTTTTAACGGTCGCGGTAACAGAGCTGCAATTGTTGCAGCCTCTGCTCGATTCAACTGTGAGGCAGGCTTTTTGTAATATGCCTGTGCAGCTTCTTCGATGCCATACATGCACTTACCGGTTTCAATAACATTGAGATACACTTCCATAATGCGCTGTTTGCCCCAAAAAACTTCGATGAGCAACGTAAAATATGCCTCAAGTGCCTTGCGCACATAAGAACGATGTGGCAGCAAAAATACATTTTTTGCAGTTTGTTGTGAGATGGTGCTACCGCCTCGAATTCGTTGCTCAGTCAAATTGCGCTCATACGCCTCACGCATAGCTTCAAAATCAAAACCCAAGTGCTTGTAAAACTTCGAATCCTCCGCCACGATAACCGCATGAACCATATCGGGTGAAATGTCGCTGAGCTTCGTCCATTTGCGCCTGAACAAACTCGTTCGGTTACACGAATACTTTTGAGCAGTGCGCAAAAGCATCAGCGGCGTAACTTTTGGGTTCACCCACCTGAAAAGCACTACTATACCAATGCTGAGCACAAGCAAAGTTAACGATATATACATCGCGATTTTGAATATTTTTGCAAGTTTTTTCATGCTATATTTAGATCGTCGTTTGAATTGCTTATCTTAGGTTTATCGTCGCCGCGATGCCCTGCTCATCTCGTAAAACTTCCGCAACAGGGCAGTTACATCTGCCATAAGTGCACAGTTACCAGCTATTGTGAAACTTTACTTTCAACTATAACCTATTAAAATAGCATATGCAAAAGCAGAGTAAAAGAAAAATTTGACAGGACACACTCTCTGAACAAAAATTTATCTCTTGCATGAACTATCTTTTCGAATAAAATTGCGTGAAACAAAGGAGGTAGATATGCCTTGGACTGTGGGAAGACGCGAAAAGGGAGATATCGAGGTAACTTTCGACGATCAAAACACTGATACAGCTCTTACGATCGAATCGACTTCAAGCCTCGAGAAGCTGTATGGAAAAAAGATTTACGCCCAAATCGAACAGGTTGCGAAATCACTTGGAACAAAAGTTGGTCGCATATCGGCTGTGGACGATGGTGCATTGCCGTATGTTATAACCGCGCGCGTTGAGGCAGCGATTCGCCTCGCTAAGGAGGGAAACGATGAAAGATAGAATTCGCCGCAGCAGGCTTTACATGCCAGGTAACAACCCATATCTCTCGCAAAACGCCTTTCTTTTCGACACAGATGTGATTATTCTCGACCTAGAAGATGCGGTACCTCCTTCCGAAAAATTCGCGTCGCGCATTCTTGTTCGCGAAATTTTGAAAAATGTGGATTTTGGTGCTGCCGAAAAAGCCATTCGTATCAACCCAATATCCACACCTTTTGGGCGCAAAGACCTCGAAGAAGTAATACCCGCAAAACCCGAATTAGTTTTTATTCCAAAAGCCGAATCACGTGACGACATAGAAGTAGTTGATGAAATTATAGCAGGTGTAAAACACAAACACAAATTAGACTGCAACATCTACTACGCCCCCATTATCGAATCTGCTAAGGGTGTTTGGAACGCCTACGACATCGCAGCAGCATCCGAAAACGTGGTTATGCTTGCTTTTGGAGCAGAAGATTTCACAAAAGATATAGGTGCCGCCCGTTCTCGCGAGGGACACGAACAATTTGTTGCGCGGAGTATGGTAGTACTTGGCGCAAAAGCCGCAGGTGTCTTGGCATCCGACACTGTGTGGAGCGATCTCGAGGACATTGAAGGGCTTAGAAACTCTGCGCAAGAAGCACGTGAGCTTGGCTTCGATGGAAAAGGAGCGATACATCCAGCACAAACAGAACTCATAAACAAGATCTTCAGCCCATCAGATGAGGAAATTGCAAATGCGCGCGCCATCATCACAGCTTTCAATGAGGCGACCGCTCGTGGCAGTTCTGTTATCGCTCTTGGTCGCAAAATGATCGACCCGCCGGTTGTAGCACGTGCTCAAAGAATTCTTGCTTTAGCTGAAAAACTGCTAAAATAGCCTTTTTTTACT
>CAYUDB010000039.1:0-13336 GCA_964443405.1 uncultured bacterium
TCTGGAGTTGGAGCATCAAAGGATTTTTCAGCTCTGATGTCTAATTGTATTCCTGATTTGCAAGTATTGTTTAATGGTCAGTGTTTTCCGCTTTATTATTACGAGAAGCGGGAGAAACGGCAAGGGGAGCTATTTGGTGATGATAAGAATGAGTATATCCGCCACGACGGGATAAGTGATTTCATATTGGATAAATGCCGAAAATCGTATGGCGACAATGTCGGCAAAGAAGATATTTTCTATTTTGTGTATGGTTTCCTTCACAGCCCGGAGTATCGCGAGCAATTTGCCAACGATCTGAAAAAAATGCTGCCGAGGATACCATTTCCCGACGGCGCGGAAGATTTTTGGGCATTTAGCAGCGCGGGGCGCAAACTCGGCGCGCTTCATGTGAATTATGAGAGCGTTGCGCCAAATAGCGATGTGATAGTGGAAGGGGATAAAGTTGGCAATTTCCGTGTGCGAAAAATGCGCTTTCCATCGCAACAAAGGGAAAGAGGAAAGGAAATCGACAAAGACACAATCATTTACAATGATTATATAACGATTAAAAACATTCCTTCCAAAGCTTACGAATACATCGTCAACGGCAAAAGCGCCATCGAATGGATTATGGAGCGCTATCAAATCACCCCAGACAAAGACAGCGGCATAACCAACGACCCTAACGACTGGTGCGACGAAGTTGGCAACCCGCGCTATATTCTCGATTTGCTGCTGAGTGTGATTCAATTGAGTATCGAGACCGTCGATATTGTGAACGGATTGCCGAGTTTAAATTTGGTAAAGTAGCCATAATGTAATCATAATAGTCTTAAGAAAATATCTAAAGTATAAATGGAGTTAGTATGTCTAGTTCAGTTAACTCGGAGAAATCGATTATTGATTTTATCTGGGAATGGACAGAAGATCATGCTGATTGGAGCAAGTTACTTATTAATAGACTTGTAGCAACTGAAAGTCCTCTATCAACGGATGACAGAGAATCTGTTTTCAATTACTTTCTCCAATCAATTAATCTTCATACTGGTTTACCAGCCCTGACATTTGTAAAACCAACTTATACACCAACTACAAGGACGATTGAACTTGATTCTCTTTCTGATATTACAGGTGTAAACCGCCTTGCAAAAAATCAGACCGTCAACTTTGCAAAAAATATTACAGTCATTTATGGTGAAAATGGAACTGGCAAAACTGGTTACAGCCGTATTTTGAAAACCCTTGGTTTCAGTTATGACACAAATAAAACTATTCTACCGAATATTTATGCTGCAACAGAACCACATATTTATGCTGCAACAGAACCACAGACCGCAACAATCAAATTCAAATCAGATGGCAATCCCAAAACCTTTACTTGGAACGGAGCAAACAACGATTCTGAGCTAAAGAATATTTCGGTTTTCAACAGCAATTGTGTTCAGTTCTCAATTAACGACAGAACTTTAATAGTTACTCCAATCGGTTTTCATTTATTCCATCTTGTAAGTGATGAATTAAATGCACTAACTCAATTGCTACAAAGAAAAATTGCTGCTCATCCTACAACATTGAGTTGGCTTGATAACTTGACACCAGGAACACCACAGCATGCTTTCATTGCAACGCTTTCAGCAACTTCAACCGAGCAAAAACTTACCGAACTATCTAATTTTACTCCTACTCATGAGGCGGCACTGACGACAAAGGGAACCGAACTTACAAACTTGAATAAGGTATTGCTTTTATCTCAAATTCAGGCATTGAGAAGTCAGATTCAGGAACTTGATTTGATAATTGGAAAAATTCAAACAGCTCAAACACTGCTCAATGATGCAAACTGGCAAACACTTCTTGGATTCAACAGAGAAATTGCTGAGTTAGAAAACAAAACGCAAACAGGAATAAAAGAAATAGCCGAAGAAAGAGGTATTGAATTCTATCAAACAGCAGAATTCAATTCTTTTATTCAAGCGGCAGAGAGCTACATCAAAATAATTGACAAACCCGAATATCCTGAAGAAGAAGACATTTGTGTTTACTGTTTACAGCCGCTTGATAAATCCGCAAAAGATTTGCTGAAAAGCTACAGAACACTTCTTAACGATAAAACACAAGAAACCCTTATAGCATTAAGAAATAAAAAAGCAAAGTTGATTCAACTTGTTTCACAAGTTGATACCAACTTGACTTTTCACCAACCAACTTTCGGCACAGACAAAAACCAAGCAGTCATTCAGCCAAGAGAAATAACCGACTATAACACAAATTTGGGTGCATTGAAAACTACATTTGTGACCGATGCAGTTGCACAGGGTTCTTCTTTCACTTTTGACTATCAAACTGTCATTAATTTTTTAACTGACAAGCGAACAGCAATCAACAATAATTTAACTCAAAAATTAGAAGCACTTGAAAACCTTGCTACACGGGAAGCAACTTTAAAAAAAGAAATTGCCGAATTGAAAGATAGAAAACTTCTTTCAGGAAAAGTCGCTGAAGTTAAAGCTGCAATCACCAATCATAAGATTGTAGATACACTCAATAGCAACTCTAGCAGCTTCAACACAAATGCGATTAGTCGCAAAACAACATCTGCAAGAGAAGAATTAGTGCGTCAAGATTTTGAAGACCTTTTCAAAAAGGAATTGACCGCTTTGAGAAAAACTAATCTTAAAATTGACTTGAGTTTCGGGACAGACCGAGGAAACTCAAAGGTATTTCAAAGCATTAGTCGTCATGCATTAGCAGACATTTTAAGTGAAGGAGAACAAAAGGCAATCGCTTTGGCTGAATTTTTAACCGAGTTACAACTTGACAACACAAAAGCCCCCATTATTTTTGATGACCCTGTTAATTCACTAGACCACAACATCATTGATGAAGTTGCAAGACGTCTTCTCAAACTTTCAAATGAAAGACAGGTTGTTATTTTTACGCACAGCGTTCTTTTATTCAATAGTTTTTTGTATTTCAGCAAACAACCTACATTTAGCGCACTTGGTTGCAAATTCTATAATTCAAAAAATGAGTATCAGGTAACAGGCATCATAACGGAAGCCGAAGAAGAAATCAATAAAGTAAAAAGCTATATCTCAAAAATTAATGTGATTATAAACAATACACCAAAAGACCGAGCAGAAGCTGATGTTGCAGAAGATGGGTACGGTTTTTTGCGTTCAGCTATCGAACTTTTTGTAGAGTATGAAATATTTCAAGGAACAGTCAAGCGCTATCAAAAAAATATTGCATTAACTAGTTTTGTGAAAGTTGATGGTGCTTCACTTGATATTCATAAAGACAAATTGAATGAGATTTTTGAAAGATGTTGCGGGTTTATCAAAGGTCACAGCAACCCAACAGAAATTAATAACGCCCCGACATTAAATGGATTAAAATTAGATTTTGATGAGTTTAATAAGATTAGAATTAATTTCAATAAAAATACTTAGGAATTTGTTTTTATAGATACAATAATACTATTCTGTTATCTTATGTCAAAGTAAAAATCTCATTTTATTATACATAAATAGTGCAATAGCGGTTTTGAAACCTCAATCTTCACTAAATCCATCTGCATCGCCATTAATGCAAAAAAACTCCGACGTCAATCGGAGTTT
This sequence comes from uncultured bacterium, assembly GCA_964443405.1. Taxonomy (GTDB): domain Bacteria; phylum UBP14; class UBA6098; order B30-G16; family B30-G16; genus CAYUDB01. The sequence continues at coordinate 3,603 of CAYUDB010000039.1, forward strand.
TTTCATTTTAAAGCGGAGGAAATCGTAAATGAATCGCGCGATAAGCATCGTAAAGACTAAACAATCCCCTTTAAATCGCGCACCGTCCGCGAGTAATCGTCGGATTTGTAAAATGTATTGCCCGCTACGAGAAAGTTTGCGCCCGCATCGGAAAGAAAGCGCGCATTTTGCAAATTAATGCCGCCATCCACCGCAAGAAAGAAACTCTTGCCCTCGTGCAAAAACGCTTTCGCCAACCGCTCGACCTTCGTTAAAACCTCCGGCTTGAACGATTGCCCCGAAAACCCCGGGTTAACCGCCATAATTAAAACGAAGTCGAACAGATAAGCGATACGGTGATAGTCGAAATTGTCGGTGTCGGGGTTCATGGAGATGCCGGAGATGGCGTTGTGGCACGCAATGAATTTTTTCCAATCGCTCTCGTCGGGCAAAACCTCGATGTGCGCCGTGATGATCTGTGCACCAAGTTCGGCAAAAATGGGCGCGTAATGCAATGGGTCTGTTATCATCAGATGAGCGTCGCAGGGCAATGGCGAGCGCTCGATGGCACTTTTCGCCACAGGCGGACCAAACGAAATGTTCGGAACAAAGTGCCCATCCATGATGTCGAGATGAATAAAATCGGCACCCGCATCCTTGGCAGCGTCGATTTCCTCGCCCATGCGCGCAAAATCACACGACAACAACGACGGCGCAATTACCAAACCACCTGCCGCCTCGAGCACTCGTTTTATGTCCAGCTTGACCATGTCCGTTTCCTTATTGAATTTTGACAAATCGTCATTTATGACAGTTTATGCCTAAATTGCGAATAAAATTAGCTGAGCTTTACATCGGTTTGGCATGGCGAATAGCGACTATGATAGAACGCTCGATAATTTTTCGAACAGCAAAGGCGAAAAAACGTTCTTCAATGCGCGCAAGTCGGCAACCGAAAATGCCTTGATGAGTGCCGTGAGGTCATCGTCGGGATTTGTGAGGATTTTCGCCGCAAGCTTTTGCGATATCGCATATTGGCATTGCCTGAAAGTGCGCTCGACAAGCGGTCGTGCCGAATCGAACAGCGTGAAAAGTTGCGCATTGTCGAAAGAGATGAGGCAATGCGGACAAACATAATTCTCGCGAATCTCCGAATCCTGTGGTATGCAAGAACATGCCATGAACATTTCATGGTTCAAGCCTAGAGCATCGATTTCATCGAGGGTGTAATATGTCGATAGCGCCGGTATTTCATGAAGCTTGCGCATTATGTAAATTTTATCGAACATGTCTTCGATTTGTGGCGCAAGTTTTTCGAGATTATCGTGATACGCTTTATGAAATGCTTTATATTCCAAAACGTAATTGCCGAGCAAAATCTCAAAACGGTCAACAATCTCTTCATAACGATGCGGCTGAGTGAAAAGCGATGCGCTCAATGTTTGCGAAAAATTTTGAACGTAAAGTTTGAGCTTGGCATCGTCTTGCGGGAGTGTGATGCTGCGAAGAAAACGATGCATGTTTTCGAGTTCACCGCAATTGCGCAAAAGTGTCTGCCAACCCGAAAGTAATGTAGAGGCAGTTTCGAGCTTGCCAGTATCAATAAGTTCATACGGTGCGTTTTTTGTAAAGTTTTCGGGCGTAGGATAGGATTGTATTTGCTCAATATATTGAAATGTTTCGGCAACCTTTTGCGGAAGTGGGAGTTCGAGCGATGATGCAAGCTCAGCGAGCTTGGCTTGCAAAGCTTGGGCATCGATCTGGAAAAGTTTTTCGATATCGTGATACATGCTTTCTCCTGCGAAATTCATCTCAGAATATGGGAAAAAAACTCTAAAACAAGTGAAAAGTATTAGCGTGTGGGCACAGGGCTTTTGCAAAACGCGCAACTGCGAAGTTTTATGCGCAGCGCTTCGCGCGAGACGAGAAGGTCGGCTGCAATAATCTCAACACGCATTTCGGCATTGGATTCGTACTTTTTCCAAAGCATTTCGAGCATAGGGTAGGGCATGAGCAGTTCTGCGGCGAAAGCGTTAGCGTCATTGCCGTGGCGTTCGAGTGTGTGAACTGTTGTTTTTTCGCTTTCATCCTCATTGTGATGCCCCAAAACAATGTGCCCAAGCTCGTGTGCTATGGTAAAACGTTGTCGAGAAAGAATTTGTTCCTTGCGCACAACGATTCTTGCGAATCTGCCATCCACAATCGAAAAGCCTTCGAAGTTCTCGAAATTCTAATAAACAAGCTCTATGCCGAGTTGATCGAGAATCGGCGTGAGTAGCACTGGTGGCTTGGTCAAATCGATGTATCGAAAAAGCGCGCGCGCGTGGTCGATTGGTCTCATTGAGCACACTCGTTTTTTGCTATGTGCATGGCGAAATCGCGAATGGCATCGAGCAGCGCTTTGTGGTCGCCTTCACTCAATGAGCCTCGTGCGATTATGAAAGCATTTTTTCGCATTAGCCTTTGTAGCACTGCATGAAATCTTTCGTCGATGCTGTTTTGGTTTTCGATGCTATTGTTAACTTGGGTTTCTATCATGGTGTTATCGAGGCGTTAGATGCCGCCCATGTCGTCGAATTCGGGAATATACTCGTCTTCATTGTTGTTTGAGATAATCGGTGGTGGCTCGATATTGCCGGCATATTCTTCAAACGAAATGCTGTCCTTGTTGAAGACAAAATGCACATCACCGATTGGACCATTGCGCTGCTTTGCCACAATTAGTGTTGCCAAGCCTTCTGATTGTATTCTCTGCGAACCAATTTCGATTGTATCAATGCCGTGCACTTCTGGACGATAGAGCAGAAGCACCACGTCGGCATCTTGTTCGATGGCACCCGATTCGCGCAAGTGCGAAAGCTGTGGACGATTTTCCTTTGCATCTTCCACCCTGCGCGATAACTGTGCTAGCGCCAAGACCGTGATGTTGAACTCGCGTGCCAAACCTTTCAGAGCGCGGGATATAGCCGCCACTTCTGCCTGACGATTATCGGCTCTGCCAACGTGGGTTACAAGCTGCATATAATCGATGATGACGAGTTTTATGTTTACCTTGTAAATGAGTCTGCGGAGTTTTGAGCGCATTTCCATTACGGTGATGCCTGGCGTGTCGTCGATGAAAATGGGTGCTGTGGCAACGCGGTCAACTTTGAGTGAAAGTTCGTTTATTTCGTCTTTCGAGAGTGTGCCGTTGCGCATGCGATGTGCGCTTACATTTGCCTCACATGCGAGAATACGCAGCGCCATCGATTCCTTGGACATTTCGAGACTGAAAAGTGCCACGCCTTCTTTTTTCGATTCGTCGGCACGTATGGCAATATTTCGTGCAAAAGATAGTGCGAAAGCTGTTTTGCCCGCCGATGTGCGCCCTGCAAGAACGATGTAGTCGGAGCCATGAAAGCCGGTTATTAATTTGTCGAGTTCGGTATAATGTGTGCTTGTGCCTTTTATTGTTACAAGCCCTTTTTGTATTTGTTGAACTTTTTCAAATTCATCGTGGACTATGGAGCCGATAGCGACAAAATCGTTGCGTATGCGTTTTTCAGATAAGTCAAAGAATTTGCTTTCGATGTCGTCGATTAATCTGTCGGCATCACCGGGTGCACGAAATATTGTCTCGATTGTGGTATTGCAAATTTCGAGCACGCGGCGCAAAAGTGCTTTCGAACTCACAAGCTCTACGTATTCGGAAAAGTGGGCAGGTGAGTATATTGAATCGACGAGGCTGGCGATGTATTCGGTATTGCCCGCTCGTTCGAGTTCGCCTTGTGCCCGAAGTTCCTCAGCCAGCGTAAGTGCATCGACACTTTTACTTTCGAGCGTCATTTTTATTATGCGCTCAAACATCAGCTTATGTGATGGTATCACGAACATTTCGGCTTGCAATTCTCGCAAACCATCTTCTCGTAGATTTGGGTATAAAAGCATTGCGCCGAGAACAGCGCGTTCAGCTTCAACCGCTTGTGGCGGAATTTTTATTAATGAATCAGCCATTTTTCGCTTTTGGTAAGATTTACGATGCAGTTCTAGCCAATATCGGCAGATTTTATGCTTTTGCAATAAATGTTTTGCGAGCAAAGCAATTTGTGCCATTGACGAGGTGTTTTATGCCGATAGCTTATGCAATGGATTTCGGCTTGGAATTTTCGCATAGGTTTGGTTACAATAGCGCGTACGCTTCAAGCGCTTGTTTATTGGTATTTTGGTGTTGGTGAAAATTTGTTGCGGCGGGTGCATCTTAGGTGTTTTGAAAGGTGCACATTTATTGTTTCGACCAAACAAGTAATTTTGTAAGCGCGACAACTGCGGCAGTTTCTGTGCGAAGGCGAGCATTGCCCAGCGACATGCCAACTGCGCCAAATTCATTCAACTCGGCGTGCTCGTTTGCCGAAAAACCACCTTCGCAGCCAATGACGAGCAGAATGCGCTCGCCTTCTTGTGTCATGCGCTTGGGTGGAGATGGTAAACCTTGTTCATCGGCGAAGATGATGCCCGTGAAATCGCTAGAGTGTTTTGCCAAGAATTTGGTTAGAGTGCATGTCTCGTAAATTGCGGGCAAAATAGTGCGTTTCGCTTGTTTCATTGCACGCAATGCAACTTTTTCGAGGCGCTCGAATTTTTCGGTCGAGGTGTTTTCGCGAACGGTGAATTCGGTAATTACTTGCACGAAAGCAGTTATGCCTAGTTGGACGCACCAGTCGAGAGCTATTTCGGCGTTTTTCGGGCGAATTGAACCAAGTGCCAGGCAAATATCTAAAGGTGTGCGCGTGAAATCTTCTTTGGTCTCGATAATTTCGGCTATAAGCTCGTTTTTGCGCACACTTTCGATGCGAGCGAGGAACAAATTGCCCACGCCATCCGTGACGAGAAAATCGTCGCCAGGCTTGCCACGCAAAACTAAAGCCAGATGCTCTGACTCTTCGCCTTCGAGGCGCACTTTGTCGCGAAAAAAGTTGTTTTCGGGAGCGTAAAAATATGTTGTGCGAATGTGCATGTTGTTTTGGAGAATAGTTTGAGCTAGTTTTTGGAATGTAAGTTTCGAAAATAATGCGCGGCACAGAGTTTTTTGGTTGTGTCGCGCATTTTGAAGTTGAGAATCTATTTACAGAACTTGCCCACCACAACTTTGGCAGGGCAGACAAGTTTGCCGTCGCGTTTGAAGCATGGTTCGACAATGTTTACGACTACACCGTCTTTTGTGCTGTCGTCCACGTCGATGATGGCTATGGCTTCGTGTTCGAGTGGATCGAAGCTTTTGCCCAAAACATCTTCGGCAGCTACGCCTTCTTGTGCCAAAATCTCCTCTACGCGCCGCGCGAGAAGCCGAATGCCTGCATAAATGGCTGACGCATCGCTGTCCTTTTCCACTGCATCGAGCGCGCGGAAAATTTCGTTGCGCATGTCGATTATGCGACCGAGCATGTTGTTGCGATCTTGCTCAAGTAAACGCGCGAGTTCGCGTTCCTGCCGCTTGCGGAAATTGTCGAAATCGGCAGCGAGGCGCATGATTCTGTCGTTTAGTGCGGCATTTTGCAATACGAGTTCCTCATTTTTTTTGCGAAGCTCATCGTTTTCGGTGGTGAGTAGTTCGTTGTGCGATGAGAGGTCGGTGTTGGTTTTTACAAGTTGCTCGTTGATGCGGGAAAGTTCTTCGTTGGAGAAATTCGAGGTGTTGCTTTCCTCATCGGCTTGCTTTGACGAGAAAACAGGTATATTGAATATCTTTCTATCCTGCTTGTCGGACATTTATTTCACCTCGAATTAGATTTTCAGTTTCGACATTTGCATTTCGAGTTCGCCGAGAGCTTTGTAAAGGTCGCTGATGACCAGATTTCCGCGCTCTTCGATTTCTGCGAGCAAAGCGTTGATGCGTTCGAGTGTTTTGTTTGCCGGTTCGAACGTGGCGTCGGAGATATTTTGTTCTTTGCTAGACATGTTCAGGCGGGAGTTTGTGTTGTTGAGCAGCGTGAGGAGGGCGACAATTTGTGAATTTGCCGTGCGAAGCTCGTCGGCAGATTTTGTCGCGCGCATTTTTGTAACTTCCATGCGCTCGTAAAGCGAAGCAAGCGCAACGTGCGTGGGAACAGTGCCGCCGTAAACAAAAGTTTGTTTTTTGCTGCGCATATCCGATATGAAATCGAGGATATGTTTTGAATCGGTGCTCATTTACCGTGCCTCCTTTTTGTTTTATGCCCGCATGTGCGTGCGGTCTAATGTTATTGTGTTCGAAACAGTTACGTGCAAAATTTGCGCTAGAGCGATGTCGTTCTCGCGCGAAACCTTTGCACAATTGACAAACTTGACAACTTTGAATTTACAGCATTCAACAGAAAAAAAAAGTTTTTTGTTATTGAATTTTTGTGCACCGAATCACGTTTGCTGTTCGTCGTCTGAGCCGCAAGGTGTTTCGTCCATTTGGATGTATGGTTTAACGCTTTTTAGCAGCTTGAAAAATCGCGCGGCGCCACGTGCTTTCCGCGATTTTTTCGGGATAACAATCACGCTGCCTAGAGTTTTTTTCACCGAATCGTCATTGCAGCTTACGTATTTGACGATATCGCTAAGATTTTTTTCGTTGCATGTCATTTCTTCACATCATCGGTTTTGCGCAAATGTAAATCACGAGTTTCAGAAACATCGCAGTTCGTTTTTTATACGTCTTCGACCTTGTCGAATACAATATAGATTATATACAATAAATAAGTTTTATTTTACATATAAATTGCGAAACAAAAGTATATTTTGCAGGTGAAAACAATGCGTTCGTAGCCACAACTTAAGATGGAGTAGAATATTGTGCAATCATTTTAGACGTTTACAAAAGCAATAGTGCTGCAAACATTTACGATGGACATAAAAACAATGCACTAATCTAGCAAATTTATCAAAAAAGCGACGAAATGTTTTAATGTGTAGCAACTTTGAATTATCAAAGCGCTAAAATATCACTCAACTTCGCTAAAACTTTCAATATTCTCGCCAAATATTAAATTCTCTCAGACTCAACTTATTAAAATTGTTACAATTAAAGTCAAATATCGAATGCGGCAATTAATTTGCTGCGTAATACATAAACATTATCGAGGAAAATGTGCAAATTGCAGAACAAATATTTTTCAAAGCGGGTGCATTCGTTTTCACACGCGCACGATGTGTGTATGTTATTGCCACATTTTAAGATATCGTCGTTCGATGCGAAGTTTACAGTGAGCTTGCCAAGTAAAACGTAGATGAATATCGGTTAAATTTTGCTATTGCCATATGCAAATGCGCAATATTTTTAACATTTGGCGCATTATTCTTTTGCAATCGCGTATATTTTCGAAAATTGCGCGTCGATTTTCTAGTTATTTTCGCGCATTTCGAGAACTGCGATGCGGTTGCGAAGTGCAATGTTCTCATGCGCAAGTTCATCTGCGCGCTGTTTTAGCACAAAATTTTCTGCTGAAAGGTTTTGCACGTGCGCAAAAAGTCGATTGTTGCGATAGGCTAAGAAGTCGATTGTGTCGCGCAGTTCATCGGCAGTGGATTTTTGTCGCGTGTCGTGATTTTTGTTGCGAACGCCGCATTTTACAAACCGTTTTGCCATAATCCCAAATAAGTTTGCGATGTTATCATATATATAGTAGCGCGAAAAGTGTGCAAATTCACAAAATTCACTATGTATCGCGCCGAAAACACAAATAACTACACTGTTGACTGCTATTTCCTCAGCATATTCTTTCAAATAAGCACAGATTATTAATATCTAATCGTAGAAAATTTGTCCGAAAACATTCGATAATTATCGAAATTCACAAAAAACTATTAAACTATCGCACAAAAATTTAATAAAATCGACATAGATAATAAAAATTTAACTCAATTTTAATCGAAACACGCTAAATTCAAATCGCAAATCGTGAAATTCTAATTCACGCACACTAAATTTGAAAAGCTTTTCACTAAATTTTAATCGAAACGCAAAAAATTCTGAGTATAAAGCGTTAAGTTCTAAAACAAAATCACCAAATATTTATACAGATGCGTTAAATACTTTTGTCAAATAGATGAAATAAATCGTAACAGCGCGCAAAATTAAAGCAAAAGCGCTAAATTGTAAAGCAAAATCACCGAATCCTAATGCAGATGCGCATAATTTTAGTCGCGACGCGATAAATATTAACTAAAAGCACTTAATTTAATACTCACAGTGCACAAAAATTTAATGAAATCGACATAAATAATGAAAATTTCACTCACTTTTAATCGAAACACGCTAAATTCAAATCGCAAATCGTGAAATTCTAATTAACACACGCTAAATTTTAAAAGCTTTTCACTCAATTCTAATCGAAACGCAAAAAATTCCGAATATAAAGCGCCAAGTTCTAAAACAAAATCGCCAAATATTTATACAGATGCGCTAAATACTTTTGTCAAATAGATGAAATAAATCGTAACAGCGCACAAAATTAAAACAAAAGCGCTAAATTGTAAAGCAAAATCACCAAATTCTAATGCAGATGCACCTAATTCTAGTCGCGATGCGCCAAATCCTAATCGAAACGCACAGACGCTAAAGGTCGCTGCGAGGTTGCCAAACTTGACAGAGGCGCGTACTCGCTACCGAAACAAGGTCGATTACTCGCGCGTAATTCATTCTTCGCGGTCCGATGACCCCGACTGTGCCAGTTACGCTCTCGTAAATGTAACGCGCGCTAACAACACAGAGATCCGCAAACTGCCCTTCGCCAAAGTTGATCTCCACGTCGTCCGTGCGCGACAACGGGATGCTCTTGATGAGCCCGCCTTCTAACTCGAAGAGCGATAACACTTGCTCGAAGCTCGCCGGGTCGGAAAATTCGCGCTTGCGTAGTATGTTGTCGCGCCCAAATAATGACGCGACGTCGTCTTCTAGTCGGAAAATGTCGTTCGCTGATCGGATGATGCGCGATGCAAAGCTCCCGTAGCTCCGTTCTAAGTCCATGAGGCGCGCGGCAATGGTCAATTTGATCTCGCCAAAGGTCGCGCCGGACAATCTTTCGTTCAATTTGCTCGAAAGTTCTTGCATGTAGCGCAAATCTATGCCGGCGGAGAAGTCCAGCACTACGGAGCGCGTCAAGCCACCTCGCGTGACGAGCACTAATATTGTCCGCGCGCTCGAGACTGGTAAAATCTCAATCTTGTGCAAGACAATGTCTTCCCCCGCAGGTGCGATGATTAGCCCCAGTTCGCTGGAAATGGTTGCAAGTAGTTTCCCGACGCCCTCCAATACTAACAAAAGGTCGGTAACTTCGCCAATGAAGAGCTGTTCTATTCGTCTGCGTTCCGCGGATGCAATGCGATCGGGCTTCATTAAGTGCGTGATGTAGTATTTTAAGCCTGATGCGGTCGGAGTGCGTCCGGCGGAGCTGTGTGGTTGCCATAAATAGCCGATTTCTTCTAAATCGGACATGCAATTGCGCACAGTTGCAGGCGATAACGCTTCGCCCAACCTCTTGGATATTGTCCTGCTGCCCACCGGTTCGCCAGATTTGATGTGTTCTTCTACCAAAACACGCAAGATTAATTCAAGCCTGTCCGCTAAGCGCAGGTTTGCGGTGAATTTTTCCATGTCGTAAGAAAGAAAATATGTTTTGTAGTTATGTCAAGCTTTTTTTTCGCTATCGCCTCGCCTTGATGAAAGCTCTCCCGAAAGAGATTTGCTTAGGAAAAAAATAAAATCGCTCAATTTGCGCAGAAAATCGCTATATATAGGTAGTCGCGCGCTGTCG
>CAYUDB010000039.1:13436-15623 GCA_964443405.1 uncultured bacterium
AAAATCGCTCAATTTGCGCAGAAAATCGCTATATATAGGTAGTCGCGCGCTGTCGCCTCGCCTTGACAAGAGTTCTCCCGAAGGAGAGGAGATGAGAGTGAAGGCGAAAGCCTCGAAAAACTTGTCAAAAGCGCAAGCTTTGTTTCGAAAATCGCTCAATTTGCGCAGAAAATCGCTATATATAGGTAGTCGCGCGCTGTCGCCTTTCCATGACAAGAGCTTTCCCGAAAGAAAGTGGAGGCGGAAAAAGGCGAAAGCGCTGTAAAATTATCAATTTGCGACATTTTTCTGCGTAAAAACAGTGCTCGCAACGAGAAAATCGCTGTCGCCTTTCCATGACAAGAGCTTTCCCGAAAGAAAGTGGAGACAGAGAAAGGCAAAAGCCTCGAAAAATTTGTAAAAAGCGCCTCGCACAACAAGCTAATCGCTCGCAAAACCGAACTTTTTGAGCATTTCTTTCACGATGCTGCCCTTCGGCTCTCGCTCGACGCCCGCAAATTGTTCCATCAACTCCCGTTCTTTGCGCGACAACTTCTCCGGAACGATGACCAAGATCTGAATTACAAGGTCGCCGCGTTTGCCACCGCCGTATGAGGGCAAACCTTTGCCGCGAACGGTGATTTTGTCGCCAAATTGCGTGCCTTCTTTCAGCTCAACGGCGATTTTTTCGCCGTCGATGTTCTCGAAAACTGTTTTGGCGCCCAATGCAGCGAGCGCCACGCCAACAGCATGTGTGCTGAAGATGTCCGCGTCTCGTCTGATGAAGCGCGCATGCGGCAAAACGCGCACGAAAACCATCAAATCGCCCGAAACGCCGCCGCCGTAGCCCGCGTTTCCTTTCCCGACATACCGTAATGCGTGTCCGTCGGCGATTCCTTTCGGAATGTTGACCACAAATTCGTCGTCCACGCGCACGCGACCTGTGCCGGCGCACTTTTTGCATACTTTGGTGGGCTTTTTTCCCGAGCCGTTGCACGTTGCGCATTCAGATTCGACCGCGGTTGTGCCAAAAAATGTCTGCGCAACTCGCCGAACATAGCCGCGTCCTTTGCATTCGGGGCAAACTTCCAACTTTTCGCCCGATGGATATCCCTTGCCGCCGCATTCTTGGCAAGCCGCATAATGTGCGTATTTCATTTTGCGCTCGGCACCTGCGAAAACATCCTCCAAGCTTACTTCGACGACCGCTTTTAATGTTTCGCCGGCACGTTCGTAAGTCTTTGCGCCGCGTGCAGATCCACCGAAGCTTCCGCCAAAGAAACTTTCGAATATGCTCATCGGATCGAAGAAGTCGAAGCCTCCGCCTGCGCCGCCTGCACCGAAAGTGTCGAAGTCGCCACGATCGTAAGCGGCGCGTTTCTGCGCATCGCCTAGTATTGAGTATGCCTCGTTGACCTGTTTGAACTGCTCTTCGGCGTTGGCATTGCCGGGATTTCTGTCCGGGTGTAGTTCCATCGCCAATTTTCGATACGCTTTTTTGATTTCGTCTGCGTCTGCGCTTTTTGCAACTCCCAAAACTTCGTATGGGTCGAAGTTGATGCGTGCCATAAGTATGCCTTCTTTGTAAAATTATCGAAATGCGCTGTCGCCTCACCCTGACAAGAGCTCTCCCGAAAAAGATGTGGTAAGAGTGAAGGCGAAAACGCTGTAAAATTATCAATTTGCGACATTTTTTTGCATAAAAACAGTGCTCGTAACAAGAAAATCGCTGTCGTCTCGTCCTGACAAAAGCTCTCCCTAAGGAAAGTGGAGTAAAGTGAAGGCGAAAGCCTAGAAAAATTTGTCAAAAGCGCGAGCTTTGTTTCGTAAATCGCTCAATTTGCGCAAAAAAGCGCTATATATAGGTAGTCGCGCGCTGTCGCCTTACCATGACAAAAGCTCTCCCGAAAGAAATGGGATGAGAGTGAATGCGAAAACGCTGTAAAATTATAAATTTGCGACATTTTTTTGCGTAAAAACAGTGCTCGCAACAAAAAAATCGCTGTCGCCTCGCCAATCTGTCCACTTTCCCTGATGAGAGTGGAGTAAAGTGAAGGCTAAAGCCTCAAAAAACTTGTCAAAAGCGCGAGTTTTGTTCCGAAAATCGCTCAATTTGCGCGGAAAAGCGCTATATATAGGTAGTCGCGCGCTGTCGCCTCGCCATGACAAGAGCTCTCCCTAAAAAAAGTGGAGTAAAGTGAAGACGAA
>CAYUDB010000040.1:0-15532 GCA_964443405.1 uncultured bacterium
CAACCACCAAAAAACACTGTGCTACAAAACGCTAGCGCTACTATTATGAAATCGGTAGGCGAGATTTTTTGCAGCTCGCATAAGAATGAATCGATATCTATTTTGCTCAAAAGCCAGTAGATAAGCGCAAAACTCACCAGAACTTTGAGCAAAGTGAGCGCTATTTTTTTGATTTGTTCTTTAATCGTACGTTTCCTTAATTGGTTAACAGCTCTGAGCAAAAAACGTGCCGTTTAGTGTTTTGTGGATATTTGTGCAAGGAGCCTAGTTTTGCACACACGCCGTGCGTCGAGGATGAAAGCGCGGTATTTGGCAAAATCTTCAGCTGGTATTGTGCGCTTTTTTAGCTCGAATACGCTCTTTACTTCGATTTTACCTTGCGTTAGCTGCGAAAATTTCAGATCGAATGTTGCATAATCTGCGCAATTTGACGTGTAGTTTTGTGGCAACTTGTCAAAAGTGACATTGTTTGGCAAAAGAATGGTGATCGAAGTTTCCTCGCATCTTGGGGCATCGTACTCAATGGCAAATCTGCGTTTTGCTGTGGCAATTTCGGTGAAATCATCGAAAATTTTCTCAATCTCAAAAAGTGGCAATACCAAAAGCTCGTTTGCGACAAATCCTGCCTGTGGAATGTCAACTTCGGCATATTCATAAAACTCTTTGTCGAGGTCTTCTATGCCGGCTACAGCAAAAGTATCGAGCTTGCATGCAGGAAAAATTTTCGTCATCCAATCGGCGAAAATGCGTTCATACTCTGCAAAGTCAAAATATTCCCAATAGCTTCGAAAATCCGCTTCTGCCATGCCAAATGGTTTTGATAGAAACTGTGCATGTGCAGAAAAATCTTTAGCGATTTCGATTGCTATTTTTTCGGTTTGTAAATTCTGTTTTGGCGTGTTTGTGGATGTTGTGCCAGTTTTTTTGCCCAGCGCATCGACAAAAGTTACGCCTTGGTCATCGGTGCGAAAATATGGAAATTTGTGCGTTGTACTTGTGGCATCGAGGAACATCTCGGTGCCATTTGGTAAAATAACTCGTGTGATGGCGTGATTTCCTGCAGTGTTAGGAATACATCTTTGCACATCGCGCTCGTCGTTTGTCATGATGATAATCGGGTGTGCTTCGATATCTATTGCCGAAAGCATGGCACAAAAAAGTGCCGATTTGTCGGTGCAATCGCCATAACCTGCCGCAAAAGTTTCCTCAGCTTTATGTCCAGTTTCATCGGATGACACTGAACCTTTTATTGATATGTAGAGTATTTCGCGTTGGCAAAAGCGATACAAAGCATCGATTTTTTCTTCGAGTGTCTGTTTGTTGGAGATGAGTTCGGCGACTTTGGTGCGAATTGCATCGTCGGGTTGTATGCGTGCCTTTTGAAATTTGCCGAGCCAGTTGAAAACTGCGTCCCAACTTTCAGCTGTTGAAACATGCACTGCAGGTATTACATCGAGCAGAGATGGCATTTTCGGCTCTGAAACAACCGGTGGTAATTTTTCAATGTGCCACACGAAAATTCGCAAAGTATCATTTTCGAAAACACTTGGCTTGAAAGGGAGTTGCGGGCGTATCGGTAATTTTTTATATGATTCAGAGAGCTGACATTCTGCTTCGAGCGCATCGCTTTCAAAAAATACTGTGCCGTGTTCACCATTTGCTCCATCTTCGACAAGATAGGAAATTTTTTTGCTTTTCGGCACACAAAGCGAAAAGTCTGAGCTGTACACAGGGTTATCGCTGCCGAAGAACCAGTTATCATTGAAAAACGATGTGTCGTCAGGATTGTAAACGTGTTCTTCCCATACGAATTCTACTATAGAGCCCTCACGTACCCCGGGTAAGGTGAGAGTAGCTATGTTGCCATAGCCAAATGAGACATCATCTTCTGCGACAGGTGTAACTTTGATTTCGTTTGTGTTTGCGTAGAGAACAGTGCCTTCGGGCAGAATATTTCGTGCGAAAATTATGTTAGTATGTGAGCGTCCCTCATCGAGGAAAAAGGTGCGTGTACCCCAATCTAGGCAAGTGTTGCGAACGATTTTTTCTGCAGTGTGATAACGGTAAGTTTTTGTACCATCAGAGTTTAATGTTATTTCGCAATTATCAAAAAGTGTTATGCCTTCTGCCTGAGGATATTCGGAAACCATTGTTTTGGCAATTGCCATGAGTTGTGATGTGGCGAATTGTTTGTGTGGGATGTCGTCTGCGTTTAGTTTTTGAGGTGAGGCGAAAATCACTTGTGACAGTTGATTGCGGTCTTCCTTTTTGCCATTTATGGTGAGTGTGGTGTCCTTGAGGGCAAAATGGGAAAACTCACGTGCCTCTGTTCCACGAAACTCAACCTTTTGGGCGTGGAGAGTATTTACAGCACATAGAATGAGTGTTATTGCTACTAATATCATTTTCATGCCGATAAAAAAAGCGCAAATCTTCATTGCGCAACTTTTTTTTGCGTTGGTAAGCATATTGACAGTTCCTTTGTTTTATAGTAAACAAAACGTGTTTATAAAAAAATCGAGAAAACAAATTGGCGCAAAAAAACTTTGATTTTTTTTCAAAAACCCTTTTCTTATTTCCACGAAAAGGAGGAGATTATGGTAGACATTAACGAACTTAATGCACGAATTGCAGAAGAATCGATGTTCATTGCTCGTTTGCGCGATGAGATGCAACGTGTGATAGTGGGTCAAAAGCGTATTGTCGAACGCATGATGATAGGGCTTTTGGCAAATGGTCACATCTTGCTTGAAGGTGTTCCTGGGCTTGCGAAAACGCTTATGGTTAGCACTCTTGCAGATTGTATTCAAGGCACGTTTAAACGCATACAGTTCACTCCCGATTTATTACCCGCAGACATAACCGGTACACTTATCTTCAACCAGAAAACCGGCGAATTCTGCCCAAACCTCGGTCCCATTTTCGCAAACTTTGTCCTTGCAGATGAAATCAACCGAGCACCATCAAAAGTGCAATCTGCACTTCTCGAAGCTATGCAAGAGCGGCACGTTACAATCGGAGATACTACTTACAAATTGCCCGAACCTTTCCTTGTTATGGCAACACAGAACCCCATCGAGCAACAGGGCACATATCCGTTACCTGAAGCCCAACTTGACCGCTTTATGCTCAAGGTTATAGTGGAGTATCCACGCCGCGACGAAGAAAAAAATATCATGAAACTGCACACGAAGTTTGCTCCGCCTAAAGCGCAGAAAGTTGTTGAACCTCAACAGATTTTGCGTGCACGTCAGGTTTTGAGAGATGTGTATGTCGATGAAAAAATCGAAAACTATATACTTGATATTGTTTTTGCCACGCGTTTCCCCGAACAATTTGGGCTTGATGACGTGAAACCACTTATCGCTTGGGGCGCCTCACCGCGTGCAACAATGAACTTGCGTTTGGCAGCGCAAGCTCATGCTTTCCTTGAGCGTCGTGGGTATGTTACACCAGAAGATGTGCGCGCGATTGCAATGGATGTAATGCGACATCGTGTGCTCGTAACTTACGAAGCAGAAGCCGAACAAAAAACTTCTGAAGATATTATTCGCGCGATACTTGCAAAAGTTGAAGTGCCATAAAGAAATACGATGGGTCACAGATAATTCCGCGCAAATAAAGCAATGTTTACATGGTGAAAAACCAAAAAGCCCGCATATGCGGGCTTTTTGGTTTACAACTTTGGGATTACTTAACTGATTTTTGCGAATTCATCGTAAAGTTCGGGGTACAATGGGAATTTTGCACAAAGTTCGTGCACTTGCGAGCGAACTTCAGTTATTTTTGCGTCTGATGCTGGGTTTGTGAGCACTGTATGGATAAGTCGTGCTATATGGCGCATCTCGTTTTCTTTCATACCGCGTGTGGTAACCGCTGGAGTGCCAATTCTTACGCCTGATGTGACAAAAGGTTTTTGCGGATCAAATGGTATTGTGTTTCTGTTGATGGTGATATCAGCTTTGCCCAAAGCTTCTTCGGCAGCTTTACCGGTTATGTTTTGTCCGCGCAAGTCTAGGAGCATAAGATGATTATCGGTGCCACCCGAAACAAGACGCACATTGCTTTTGGTAAACTCATCTGCCATAGCCTGTGCATTTGCCAAAATTTGCTTCTGATATGCTTTGAATTCATCGGTTGCAGCTTCAGCAAATGCCACAGCTTTCGCAGCAATTACGTGCATGAGTGGTCCACCTTGCATGCCCGGCATGACATTTTTATCGAGATCCTTGGCATATTTTTCTTTACAGAGAATGAGTCCGCCACGTGGTCCGCGGAGAGTTTTGTGAGTTGTCGATGTGACGAAATCGCAATAGGGTACTGGCGACGGATGCAAACCTGCCGCAACAAGCCCTGCAAAATGCGCCATGTCTGCCACAAGATATGCACCAATTTCATCGGCGATGGCGCGGAATTTTTCAAAATCCCAAAAGCGCGGAAATGCTGATGCACCTGTCATGATAAGTTTGGGCATATGCTCATGTGCGAGACGACGCACGTTTTCGTAATCCAAGCGCTCGGTGTCTTGTTCGACGCCGTATTGCACTACATTGTATAATGTGCCCGAAAAATTCACAGGATGCCCGTGTGTGAGATGTCCGCCATGTGATAGGTTTAAACCGAGAATGGTATCGCCCGGCTTCAAAACTGTGAAATAAACTCCCATGTTTGCCTGCGAACCAGAATGAGGCTGAACGTTTGCATGCTCAGCATTGAAGAGTTTCATGGCGCGTTCGCGGGCAAGGTTCTCGGCAACGTCCACAAATTGGCAACCACCATAGTAACGTTTTGCAGGATAACCTTCCGCATATTTGTTCGTCATAACAGAGCCTGTAGCAGCCATGACAGCGAGCGATGTGTAGTTTTCAGAGGCGATAAGCTCGAGTCCGTCAGTTTGTCGTTTCAGTTCGTCGAAAATTGACGCGAAAATCTCGGGATCCGCTTTTTTCAAGATTTCCAGAAACATGAAGACCTCCTTTTGTTTATGAAAATGGGCGAAGAGTTTTCTTCACCCATTTAGTCGTAATTTTTTCAAGCGCTTGCCAACAAAAGTATTCGTTGCAATTACTTTACGAGTGTAATATTGCGCACAGCCTCATTTTTGCCTGATATGAGTCGCAGCATGTAAACGCCAGATGGCATATCAGAGGCATCCCATATTAAACTTTGTGGACCGCGTTGCACCGACATGGTTTTGACGATTCTGCCAGAAATATCGGAGATTTGCAATTCACCTTTTTCATTTGCGAACAAGCTTATGTTGCAGAATGAATTGAATGGGTTTGGATATGTGCTTATGCCGAATGTGGTTGGCAATTTAGTTTCGGCTTCTTCAATGCCGGCAGTGGAGTCATCAGCGACGCGAACATCGTCGATGTACCAGCCACGGCTTCTGTTGCTTGCGTCAGTGCCTATTTCCCAGCGTATGAGAATGAAATCATTGCCGGCAAACTCCCAAAGACGAAATACTACTTCGTGCCAAAAATCACCCGAATTGGCGTCGCCGAATGCAGGTTGCCCGCCCAAAAATAGATTGTGTGTGCCAACTACACCATCGTATTCGCCTACAACAGGTTCGATAAGTGTCCATGTGGCGCCGGAGTCGGCTGAAACTTTAATATTACCGCCGTCTGGCAATGTGCCGAAAAATCCTTCTTCAAACTGATACCATTGGTAAAAGCTTATAGCGGGCCAACGAATTTCATACAGTGGTAGCATCAATGTTAAAGTCCAATCGGCTGCATTGTCGTAGTTACCTGCGAGCTTTGTGCCCCAGCATTTCAAACCCGAAAACGCGCCCGAAGGACCAGCTGTAGGTGCACCCCATTCCCAGCCGTTTGCTGCTGGGTTTGGCACGAGATCACCGTTGCTTAGTTCGAAAGTTTCGTTGTAAAGCTCGGGTGCCAAAGTGAGGTGAAGAACAGTTGTGTCGAAGCGTTCTATGGTGAACGGTATAGCATCGCGAGTTACGAAGTGAAAACGTGAAAGGCGCAATGTATGAGCACCGACAGCAACTGTATCGAAGCGGAAGAAACCAGTAGCATCTGTGCGTGTGGAAAGTCCTAAGTCAACAATCTCCACAAGTGCGCCCGAATCGGGCACAAAGTAAAGCAAATCGACTGTTCCTTGAAGCACACCGTATTTTTGGTGATAACCGAAATCGTCAATGTACCAGCCGAGATCGTTTGTAGATGCATCGGACATAAAGCGAAAACGCACCATAAACTCACTCTCACCATAGGCAGACATATCGTAAGAGGCATATTCCCAGCCATCGCTGCTGCCCGAAAACGCGTTCACACCCACAAGTGGACCAGTGGTCATAGCTGTTGGATATCCACCTTCAGGATCGACTATGTTCCAAGATGAACCTTCATCTTCGGAAACTTCAACAACGCCGCCGTCATGTCCAGATTCGCTGCGATAAAAATGCCAAAAATCGATAATCGGACTGCGAACTCCAGTGGCATCGATGTGTGGGGCAAGGAAGGTCCAATCGCAGTTGTTATCGTAGTTGCCATCGAGGTTTGTTGCCCAGCACTTTGAGCCAGTGTGAGGTGGTGCTGCGGGGCTTGGTGGAGTTACTGTGCCTTGTTCCCAACCGCCAGTTTCGAGTTCGAAGTCTCCAGTTACCAGTTCAAAGTTGTCGAAGTAGGGGAGAGTTGCGGTGGGTGTTGCGCGGCAACGTATGCTATAGTTGTCGGCGGGAAACATAGATGGTGCCACGTTAAATATGTCTAAACCTATTGTGCCGGTGCTATTTTCCTGTCCGCAGCGGAAAGTGCGTGTTGAAGTGCGCCCAAATTTGCGGAAATGCATGTTGATTTCTTTTTTTCTGTAATGCAGTACCAACTCAAATGATGAGTAAGAAGTACCACCAAGGTCGGGAACGCTATCCCACATTACGACGCAATATTCTGCAAAATCCTGAAAATAAACACCGCCGCCGCTTGCGGGATATAGGTCGGCGTTGAGCAGTGCGATAACTGCGTTGGGCGTGCTTGTATCGGGAAATCGGGTATAAGTTGCCGAAATTGGATAATAAGTTGATGACATATCGAATGATACATAGCCGTTGGAGGTTACAGCCATGCGGGTATATGGCACGCCGTAAAATTCGAATGGCTGTGCGAGAGTTACAGCTTCGTAGCAGTCGTCGCAGCTACTTGCAGTGAGTCGGCGTCCTGTTGTTGAAATGTTGATCCAGTTGTAGGAGGGTCCGCCGGGTTCATTTGAATCGACCCAGCGATAGCCAAAAGCATCTGGACCACCAGAAGCGGCAGCGACAAAGCAGGGCAAAATCGCTGTCAGCGCTATAAAAACCGCAAGAAACCTTTTCATTGTCTCCTCCGAACGTTTAATTAATTCATATCAATTTAACAAAAGCTCGCAATTGCGCAAGCATTAACTAAAAAACTTGCGCATTTAAATTTCCAAAACTTTTCCCTTGACAATTTTACGTTTCACAATTTCTTAAAAACCACGAGGGCGATTGGCTCAGGCGGCTAGAGTACTACCTTGACATGGTAGGGGTCAGTGGTTCAAGTCCACTATCGCCCACCACTTTAAAGTGGTGTGATGAAATAAATGGCGCGGGGCGTTTTGGGGTAAAGTTAAGGATTGACATTTTGTGGCACTAATTTTTTGGGCGCGTGGAGTTCTTCACGCGCCTTTTTAAATGGGACATCTGCCTGCCAAATGATTTAGTTGTTAGTGATATTTCGCATTCCATTTGAAGCGGCAAAAAGCTTTTCAACTCGTTGAACTTCATGCGAAAAAATTAGCACTGGAACTTGAGCTGATTACCGGCAAGCATTTTGTATATGTGACCTGCTTTAATATAGTAAATGATTGAATGATAAATAGATATGTTGAATTAAAATTTATATATACCAGAATAGATAAATATGTTGATAAAATATTTTTACTTGAACTAAATATTATTAAGTTGGTTACGTTTTTTTGCAGACGGCATACAATAACTTTGGTCTAATTTAAATAGTGAAGTTATGTATGAGATCATATTAAGGTCTTTGCCGCACAAAAATTGCTACAGATAACTAGAATGCCAATTTTTGGCGCAAGGTAATTTCTCTTTTTTGCGGCGCGAAAACTGTTAAATTTGCGGCATGAACACAGAAGAAAAACATATCAGTGTCTCCGAACTAAACAGACGAGCAAAATTCGCTCTTGACGAGAGTTTTGGCGGCAATGTTTGGGTCGAAGGCGAGGTTCGGCAAATAAAACCGCACTCCAGTGGCAACCTCTATTTTTCCATGCGCGATGAAAATGCACAAGTCGATTGCTCCATGTGGCGCAATGTTGCCAATCTTGTCGCCTTTCGTCTTGAAGAGGGCATGAAAGTTGCCGCCTATGGTCAAGTGACTTTATATGAAAAAACTGGGCGATATCAATTTGTCGTTTATCGAATGTTACCAGCCGGTTTAGGTGCGCGTGCCATCGAGTTCGCTTTGCTCAAGCAAAAACTAGATGCTGAAGGGCTTTTTGAAGTGTCGAGAAAGCGAAAATTGCCAAGCTTCCCCAAAAGCATCGGTGTGGTTACTTCGAAAACCGGGGCGGCTTTACGAGATATTGTCAATATTATTTCACGACGGGCGCCATGGGTGACAATAATCTGTCGCAACGCACTTGTGCAGGGCGAAGCTGCACCACCAGATATTATATCGGGCATCCGTGAATTAAACGATTTGGGTGAAGTTGACTTAATTATTGTGGGCAGAGGTGGCGGTTCCGAAGAAGATCTTTGGTGTTTCAACGACGAGCGCCTCGCACGTGCAATAGCTTTTTCGCAAATACCTATAATCTCAGCAGTTGGGCACGAAGTTGATTTCACAATTGCCGACTTCGTGGCAGACCTTCGAGCGCCAACGCCTTCAGCTGCTGCAGAAATTGCTGTGCCCGATATGCAAGACTTTACCGACAGAATTCACATTTTTGTGAACAGTATTTTCGAAAAAGCAAACTCGCGTTTACTCAAAGATCGCAATAAGTTCGATCGTGTGGCACACCGGCTTGAAATGCAATCGCCACTGGTGGAAATTGCAGAATACCGCCGTATGATTGACGAGTTTATTGTTGACGCAGATAGAGCGATTGCCATTAGGATTGAGCGCCGTCGCACGAGGTTGCAAAACCTGCACGAGCTTTTGTCATTACTTTCCGTCGATAATGTGCTTGCGAGAGGTTTTGCGATTGTGCGCAAAAACGGAAAAATTATTAAAGCCGCATCGAAACTGTCGCATAACGATTTTGTGGAAATCACCTTCGCGCGCGGCAGAGTTCAGGCTGAAGTTGTAAAAGATAGTGATTGATTTGATCTGTCGCAAACCGTGTTTAACCAATATCCAGCCGCAGAAAATTAAAACTTACATGGAGGTAACTTTATGCGCATGATGTTTCTAACAGTGCTCGTTGGTTTGGCAGTGTTTCTATCGGGTTGCTCAAACGGTGACGACGATGACAATAACAATACCGCTGCCGAATTTTTTCCGGTACTCGTGGAAGATTTTAGTCATGTCGATTGCAATCCGTGCGTGGCTGTTTCTAATGCATTACATGCCGCAGTCGAACATTTTGCAGCCGATGGAAAAGTTCCTGTGGTCATCGAATATCATCCGCGACCTACTGGTTTTGGTGATGATGTGTTCCATGACGCATCGCCGGTTGTTCATGAAGAACGATATGCCGCTTATGCAGTTTCGAACTTGCCACATTTATTTGTGAACTGCACCGCCGTATCATATACCGACCGCGTTGATGAATATCGACTTATCGCAATAATTGATAGCGCCAAGTCGGCAGTTATGCACTTTGAAATTGCACTAGATACTGCCATTGTAAACGATAGTTTGGTTGTTTCGGCAACAGTTACCGCCGATTCTGCAGACTCGGGGACCGTTTTTTGCTATCTTATACGCAAGGAAATTGTTTTTACCACCGCGCCAGGATCAAATGGACTCGTCGAATACCACAATATTGCCGCCGAAAATTTCGCGAATATCCACGGAAATACAATTTCACTCGCCGCTGATGGTTCGCGCACCGTTTCCGATAAGCTGCCGTTGCCAGCAGAACTCGCGAATGCCACAACTGACGGATTTGGAGTCGTGTTTTTTGTTCAGCGTGGCACAAAAATTATCGGTTGCGCTGTGCAAAACTAATTTCTCGTTGCGCAAAATATGTAGCAACACGTAGTTGCAAAGTTTACGCCGCCCGAAAATTACTTTTGGGCGGTTTTTTTATTGTAGCACTTTACAACAGATCAGTTCAATCTCGCAGTTTTTCGAAAGCATATTGTGCAAATTAATGCTCGTGTCGCGTAAAATACTTTGCAAAATGTCTCTGCGAAATTTCTACTCATGCAAACCTAATTTACCGCTAACAAATATGTTTCTTTTCACGTGTGTGCAAATTTTTAGACTGAATTACAAAATTATCATGTCAAATTCGCAAAAATTCATGCCGCGCAAAATTAAAACGATTCAACATCTGCACAAAAGCTTTGCGCAACAGAAATTTTTACACGTGCCGTAAATTATTCGCTTGCCGCACAATATAATATTTAAATTGCATTTTTTAATTTGCGCATCGTACCTGTCGAAAATTTCACCGCACTTGACAGTTTTTTTGCTGTGCGAAAAAATATTCTACCTACAATGGCAAAACCACTTGCAACGTTCAAAAAAACTCTTACTACGTAAAATTTTTCGCAGACTACAATATAATAGTAGCGTATCGCACACAAAATAACGCAGGCTGCAAAAAATCAAACGCGTGCTGCATTTGCAAAGTTACGGCTCGGGATAAATTATTATCTCGTCGCTCCATAAAGTTGACTGTACGCCATTTGTGCCAAACACTTTGACTTTTTGCTCCATATCGGGAAGTGGTAAAAATGGCACCTCGTTTGTGTAAAATATCTCGCCGATATCTTCAC
The DNA here is from genome assembly GCA_964443405.1 of uncultured bacterium. Lineage (GTDB taxonomy): Bacteria > UBP14 > UBA6098 > B30-G16 > B30-G16 > CAYUDB01. Next base: position 10,958 of record CAYUDB010000040.1, read on the forward strand.
CGTTCTCGAGGATTAAATACATTGTCGCGCCAGGAACTAAATCCCACTTTAGCTTTCTGTCAGATGTATCGTAGCGAAAGTTTTTTATCTCGCCGAGCGCGCCAATTCCCACCTTGATTGGTAAAGTTGGCTCTGTGTCCGTGCCGTTCACCACGCCGCGTACGCGGAACTCATTGCTGCCCAAAAAAGGTGCATTGAGAATCCATTGATTTAGCGTGGCGTTTGCGATAAGTTTATATGTGGTTTCGCCTTCCAAACGGTGCTCTATGCGATAAAAATCTGCGCTTTTGATTGGTTCCCACTTGAGCCTGAAACTTGCCGAGTCGTAAATGAGTGAACGCGGAGTGGGTGGAACAGGTTGCGAGCCGCTGTCGGGAGATGACTTGCCCCATGGAGTTTGTGCCCAGTAATCGTCTGTAGGTTTACGGTAATACGCGCGATACCACGAGAAGATTTCACGCTCAATCTTGTTGTGCGCTTCACGTGCCGACTTCTTTTCGTTGGAACAACGGCTGAGCGTGTTTTGTGCCGAGTTCTGTGCGCTTAAAAGCAAGTTGTATGCGCCAATTTGCGAGCCAAGTAAATCGCCTTCCACCTTGATTGGCGAAAATTGCTGCTCGATGCTGCGAATTTGCCATATGCTCCAAACTTTATCCGCAAGATCTTTTATCTCTGCATTGCCGCGAGGTAAAATCTTATTTAAACCGAATTCTTGCAGTATGTTGTCTTCGTTAAAAATCACTGTGGGCAAAATATATTTGAACCACTGTAATTTATTTCGCAAGTCGTTTGCGCCATCTTGCACGTTGCGCGATGCAATTCGCATGTTAGTTTCGGCAACTTTAAACGCGTCCAATTTGGAACTAAACTCGTCTGCGGCGGCACTCTGCATAGGCATTAAATGTGACGGGCGATGCGGTAACGAACTCGAGTCGAGTAAAAAATCTCGCACCTTGTAACAGAACTCGCCATATGAACTGTCGTCAAGGCGATTTGGGTTTCGTACATGTTGAAATGCCATTTTGAATACCTCCTGTTAGGTTTTGTTTTTTTGCTATTTTTGTAAAAAATTTTACAAATGAAGTAAATTATTAAAATATATGCCTTTGCAAAAAATCATGTTGTATTTAAAATTATTCATGTCGCACTAGAAAATTAACAAGTTGATTCTAAAAAGTTACAAGTTGATTACGCACGATTACAAGTTGGTTGTGAATAAATACAAGTCGCCTTTGCACAATTACAAGTTATTCAAATTATTTTTCAAGTTGTTTATGCAAAAGTGCAAGTTACTCTGCAAAACATATTATTGCCTTTGGAAATATTGGACTGACATTTGTCAAAAAGCAAACTACTTTTGCAAAAATACATACTACTTATGAACAATCTCAAGTTTCTTATGATTTTATGCGCACTATCTTTTATTTATAGTTTTACGCTTTTGCACTCAAGTATTTTACGAAAAATTTTATTTAAACTACTTTTGAACAAAATTTAGTTTTCAATGAACACTTTTTATAAACATTTTAAATATTGCAGATTACTTTAATTTTTATACATGTTTCGTATAACAAATTTTTTTACAAGTTTTTAAAAAAATAAATTGCAGTAAAACAAATTCCTGTCATATTTTTAACAATGCAAATTGTAATTTAATTAATGCACAATATGTTTTCAAGAATTATGACTGCAAATTAATAGGATTTAGTTAAAATTTCATAAGCTCATATTGCAAGCTTACACATTTTTGTCAAATTTTGAAAAACGCTGATTGCAAATTAACAAAATCTTATTGTATTTTAACAACCACAAGCCGCATTTGCAAAAAGTGAAGCTATATTTTTCAAGTCACCAATCGCGTTTGCAAATCATTTTGTCGAATTTGAAAAGTACATCGTTAAATTTTAAAAAAAAAAACTCGAAATTTTTAAATTGAAAGTCGAGTTATAAGGAACACCACAAGGCTAAATCATGCCCCGCATCGAGAGCGCGAGATATACGTTCGTTGTCGTCATATGCAAATGCGCCTCGCATTTCTGCAAGGTCGTCTGTGATAATTTTGCCTTTGAAGCCTAAAGAACGCAATTCGTCTATTATTTTTTTCGAGTAAGTAGCGCAATTTTTATTGTCGAAAGACTTTGCTAGCAAATGAGTTGTCATAACATAATCGCAATTTTTCAAAATAAGACGTTTGAACGGAGCAAAATGCTTTTCGTAAAACTCTTCGCGCAAGGCGGTTGAAACGATAAGATTTTCGTGCGGATCATTTTGCGAGCTGCCAATGCCAGGAAAATGTTTGGCGCAGCACTTTAAACCGGCGTCGTGGTAAGCTGATAACATAACTTCGCAATAGTTTGACACGGTTTCGGGATTTGAACCAAAGCTTCTGCTAGAAATATACATGCTTGTGGATAAATCACATACGGGCGAAAGATTTGTAGTTATGCCCAATGCTTTGAGATTGACAGATCTTTCATAAACAATTTTGTAAACTTCGTTTAGCGACATGCGCGATAATTCTTTTTGGCTGGGAAAATTGTAAAGCGAGCCGCTTATGCGAGATTTTTCGCCGCCTTCCTGGTCTATCATTATGTCTATGTTTTGAAGTTTTCTGTTTAGAAATTTGCACGTATCCTTTAGGTTTGAAATATTTTCGAAATTGCGAGAAAACAGTATGATTCCGTAGGCTTTCACGTCGCGACAAACATCGACAAACCTGTGTGAAATAAGTTTTTCGCTGTAACCGAGAACCATTTTTCCTTTTGGAAAAGATTGTATCAAGTCTATGTCCATTTTCTCACCCCACTATATATAGTACATTTTGATTTTTAAAAAAAATTTATTGTCGAATAATTTGTTTCAGCTGAAATAATAATTTTTTTTACTGCCTCCACTAAGTTTTATTTTGAATTTTAAATATCGTTCACAGATAGTATAAACTTTTTTTTCGCAATGTCAAGTTTTTTTATTCAATCTAAAATATTTTAAATCAAGTTTTAACGAATTTATGTTTAATTTTAAAAGAATTTTATTGAATTTGCAAAAGCACTTGTTAGTAAGCAAAACATTTATTTGTTTTTGATAAGTTTCTATTTAAAATTAAAAATTATTTTTATAAGTTTGAAAAGCATTTTGTCTCGATTTTAAGGTTACATATTGATTTTAAAATTTCGCTATTTCTATTTTATGAGCAGCATATTGATTTTTATAAACTGCATATCGAATTTGTTAAAGATATTAAAAATTTTGTTGAATCGCATATTGCAGTTTTTTTACTTACCTTCATTATATACAATCATCATTTTATTTTTGCCAAGTTGAGACATGAATTTGCTAATTATCAAACTGTTTATAATGAGTATTTATTTATATTTTTTAAGTTTCTCAACGTATTTGCAAGTAAAAAACTTATGTTTGCTAAAGTACAATATATTTTTGCAAATTAACTATTTAATTTTTGAAAATCGCACATTGTATTTGAAAGGGATAAATTTTTATCAATCAGCACGCTTTTAGTATTATGTAAATATCAACTTGTATATTTTAAACTACAAACCGTATTTATTAATTAACGACATATATTTATTGAGCCAATGCTTATATTTATTTACTACCCACCTATATTTGCTAAACCACAAGCTACATTTGCTAATCGACTACCCATATTTACTAAACCACAAATTGCATTCACTAATCGCCGACTCGTATTCGCTAAACCACAAGTTGCATTTGCTAATCACCCACCCGCATTTACTAAACCACAAGCTACATTTGCTAACTACCCACCCATATTTACTAAACAGCGAATTGCATTTACTAAACTACAAGCTGCATTTACTAACCACCGACATGAATTTGCTAAACCACAAGTTGCATTTGCTAACCGCCCACCCGCATTTATTGACTGCCCACCAGAGTTTTGTGAAGAGAAAGTTGAGAAAATTAGGAATAAAAAGGAAGAAAATTAAGTACATAAGACTACTGCTATTGTGCATGTCGATTTTGTCAAAGAGCTGTTGAAGCTGAAAGAGTAACGGTTAAGTTTTTTGTGTGTATGGACACATGGTAAGTATATTGAGTGAGATATAAGTTGTCAAGATATTTTTTTGAAGTGTGACGAGAAATGTTGTGAAAGAATACTGAGATGTTTCAAAAAGCGCATAAAATCAGCTTTTTTAAGCATGTCACATTCGAAAAAAAATTTTAAGAAGTTGATGAAAGGAATGTTGCTGGGAAAAAACAAATGGTTGTAGAGAAAATTATGCAAGTGTTTATGGATAAATTTCGAGATAAAATTTTAAAGAGAGAAGTAGTTTTTGCAGGCATTATATATGAATGCAAAAAATAGATAATTGCATCAAATAAGAAAATAGTTTTGTCTGCATAGAATTTTTATCTGATTTTTGAAAATATTTGCGAAAATAATATATGACAATGTGCGTAATTTTTATGTCATGTCGATTTTTTGAATGCACATATTACTTTTACAGAAGTGAAAGCTGTGTAGAAAAAGGAGAAGTGCGTCTTTGTTAAAATAAGTTTTGCAAATTGACAAAATATTTACGTATTTGTTAA
>CAYUDB010000041.1:0-15421 GCA_964443405.1 uncultured bacterium
AAAGCCTTATTCTGTTGTTTTGTTCGACGAAATCGAAAAAGCGCACCCCGAAGTCTTCAATTTGCTTTTGCAAATTCTCGAGGACGGTGTTCTCACTGACAGTTTTGGCAGGCGAATCAATTTCAAAAATACGATAATCATTCTCACCTCGAATATCGGCACCGAGAATCTTAGCGTTACGCGTTTGGGCTTTGATTCGGACAATTCTACCAGCATTGGCAGCGATAACACAAGACAAATTCTTCTCTCATCGCTAAGGCAAGTAATGCGCCCCGAGCTTATAAATCGCATCGACGAAATACTTGTGTTTTCGCCACTTTCGCTCGAGAATATCGAAAAAATTGTTGACCTTCAACTTGCCGAACTAAACCGCCGAGTGGCACACAAACACATAGTTATTCATGCCGACCAAATTGCCCGAACATGGCTTGCACAAAAGGGTTACGATCCATCTATGGGTGCACGACCATTGGCAAAAGCGATTCGGCACTATGTCGAAAACCCGGTTTCTACCAAGCTTATTTCGGGTGAACTCCCATGGAACCACATTATTCGTCTCGACGTTGATGAGCAAAATGATGAGCTTACTTTTGTTCCCGTGGCTCCACTCGAAAATGAACAAAAAGATCAAGAAATATCGGAAATATAACTTGTTGCACAAAAAGTAAACTATTGCAGCCGTATATGTTTGGCATGGTAAGTGTAATAAAAATGCCGGCAAAAACATCACAGTGAATCTGCAGGCGAAAAGTGAAACAACTTTGCATAAGCGCAGAAAAAATATGCCAGGTAAAAAAAAAGTGGCAAAACAATTTTGACCGCTTATCTTTGCTTTGAAATTCGGCTTTTTTTCGTTGTGTGAAAAAGTAATTGGAACATCAAGTATGGAAAAAAATTCTTGACTTAAAACTTGCCCCAGATATTTTATAGATATGGGAAAAAAACGTATATTGCGTATAATGAAAGAAAATTATAGGAGGTGTGCTTGATGCGCAAGTGGTTGGTTTTATTGATTCTGCTGGGTATATCGGCGAGTTTTGCGGCGCCGGTGGCACCCGATGCAACGGTTCCCGTTTCACCCGTCATGACAGCCGACGGCGGTGGCGAGCTTCCACCTTCCGACATTTTGGCGGATACCACGGCGAACATTTTTATCTACGTAACCTTGCGGCAACCTGCGGGTCCCGAAGCTTCACCTATCGTCATTGAAGCGGTGAACTGTGTTTTGGGTTCCGAATATGTGCAAATCAAAGCCGACATCAGCATGGCAACTCGTCCGCCAGAAGACTGCCAGTATTACCTCGTTTATCGTGCACAATGGGCGCCATTCACCTGGACCGATTTGGCACTTCTCGAGGATCTCGGCAGGCGTGATTCGCTTTGGCTTATCGACCCCATTGAGCGTTGGACGACAATGGTTGATGTATATCGTTACAAATGGCACCGCGACGATGGTCCCGCAAAAACACGCGATTATTTTGGCGACACAGTTTGGAACAAGGCTGCGGTTTGGACTACCGGTCACAACGTGAAAGGTGTCTGCGATCCTGCAGCGAACTGGTTTTACACCACAGTTGCAGCCGACTCCACACCCACACTTGCGCTTTCGCCCGAACCTTCGCATCCTGTTGGCGAATTCGATCAATGGGTTAAAGTTGGTACCAACATTGTCTCCTATCCTGTCGAACTCCAAGACGTCACCACCGGTAAAGCTATGGGCGAACTTCTCGACCCACTCAAAATTCGCAACCTTTACGAATGGAACGCTGACGGTCAGAACTGGAGCGAATTTGCCAAGAAATCACGTCGTCCCCTTCCGCCTTTCGACAGCCTTTGGACTGGCGATACTTACACGATGATTGTGGGTAAAGTTTTTCGTGCCGACAAAAAAACCGGTACTGCTGCCGAATCCCTTCAAATTTGGACAACTGCTGTTCCCGGTTTAGTTCCAGACGACGCGGATCTTCCTACGCATACACTTACAAAAAAATTCACTCCCACCGAAATGCCTACTGGCTTGAACTTTGTCATGATCCCTTATCGCGAATACAATGCTATGATGTATTCTGAAGCTGCCGCCAGCACCGCGCATTTCCCGCTTTTGTTCAAAGATATTCTTAAGTATCTGCCCGAATCCTGCGCCGGTCACGGAACAGTTCCTGCCGATCCTAGCGGAAAGATCTATGTTTTTGATAACAAGTCTAAAAACCAACTCATTAAAGCAAGCTGGTCACGCAACCCTATAACTCTTGTATGGTCCACTGCTGGTAATGACCCAATTTATCCCGGCGCACCTGTTATCATTGAAGTGCGTGCTACTTGCACTTGGCCCGCAGAATAATTTTTCTGAGGTGTTCAAGCGAAACAACATTAAACTATAGTGAAATTAAGGAGGCTAACATAATGAAACTGAAGGGAATTGTAGCGCTCATGCTTTTAGGCATTACAGCATGGCTATGCGCCATTCCGCTCGAAACAAATGCTTATGCTTTTGCAATAAGCATTCCCTACATCTTCAACAACACCGAAAACTGCGATGGCAACCCTGCCACTATTGGTTGGGGCGATGGCACAATTATGCTTGACTATGCAGTGCAAGATAACCCTGCAGATTCCTCTTTTTCTGGCTGGCAGTTTATGGTTTGGTCTGTCAAATGTGATAACACTGATGGTTCTACAAGACCAGCTGTTGATGGTTATTCCGACACTGTTTACACAGCTACAGCGGAGTATTACTCTGGTGAGTATGTAGTTACCAATGATTTTGGTTTCTGCTTGTATTTTAACCTACCCCTCTCAAACATCGACCTTCCCGATGGCAGACCTTTCAATATCGACAAATTCGACACATTGTATATTAAGGTCACCGACAAATACGGCGCCTATAGTGCTGCATCAACCGCACCACCTATGTGTGGTACACCGCAAACATTGCTTCTCAAATTCGTCTGGTCGGATCCTTATTACGATGCACTTACCGGTACAATCGATATTGTAAACCCTGATGACACATGGGACTATTTTGGTGTTGGTCCTGCGGGTGGTTTCTATCTTACTGGCGATTGCTGTGTTGCCATCGATAATGGCAAGCCGGCATTGCCTAGCAAAGCCACTTTGGCACAAAACAGCCCGAACCCGTTCAATGCCTCAACCGAAATCTCGTTCATGTTGCCAACTCAAGGCGATGTCAAACTTGAAATCACCGATGTTTTGGGCAAGCACGTGAAAACACTTGCTAATGCCAACATGAACTCTGGCAACCACATCCTTCGTTGGGATGGCACCGACGACAATCTCAAAGAATGCCCCTCCGGTGTGTATTTCTACAAGCTTTCTGTCGGCAACGATTTCGTCGATAAGAAGCAAATGACTTTGGTCAAATAATAGGCTTTGATCAAGCACTTTAGCCCGTCGAGGAAAATCGGCGGGCTTTTTTTGTGGGGCAGTGTTTTTTAGCACTAAAATCATTCCACACTTTGCAATATGTGTCAAAGTTGTGTTGCAAAAACTGGAAAAAAATGTAAATTCTTTGTTCAATCATTAAATGGGGGATGCCATGTTGCGAAAATCTGTTGCTTTCGCTTTGATCGTGCTTTGCGTGGGCGTTGCCAGTGCGGCATACACTTTTGCTTTGAACATTTCGTATATTACGAATGACCAAAATGCACGTACCTCATCACCAGGTTGGGGCGATGGGGGCGATACCATTGATTTCATCACAAGTCTCAATACTGCCGATTCCACCTTCAACGGTTTTCAGTATAAAGTTTGGGCTATAAAGTGCAACAATGATGATGAAGGTGCCACACGTCCGGCTATAGATGCTTTTTCCGACACAGTTTACACCGCCACTTTTGAGCACAGCACCGGTGAATATGTTGTCAGCAATGCATTTGACATAATGCAATCTTTCAACTTACCGTTGTCCAACATCGACTTACCAGATGGACGCGCGTTTAATATCGATCGCTTCGATACTGTATTCATAATGATTACCGATAAATATGGCAGGTTTTCCGCTACCGACGATACTGGCTGCACAGAAACAGGTTTTCCTGTGCCCCAGCGCGCGCTTATCAAAGTGGTATTCAACGACCCATCATTTGAATCATACACCGGCACCCTTGAACTTGTCAATGCAAACGACCGGCATGATCCTTTCGGAGCGGGTGTAATTGGCGCGTTTTACTTGCGCTGTGGCGGTACAAGTTACACGATCGTCAACCTTGCCGATGCAGTGGACGAGAAAACGCAAACTGCGCCACAAACTATAGCCCTATTGTGCAATCCGAACCCTTTTAACGCAACTGTGGAAATCAACTTTGCACTCGCTTCGCCCAATAACGTGCGCCTCGAAATCGTGGATATGCTCGGTAAGCACGTGCGCACACTGTCGGATGCGGCTTTAAGTATTGGTGCGCACACATTTACTTGGGACGGCGCCGATGACAGTGCAAGAATTTGCTCGTCGGGCACATATTTTTGCAAGCTTTTCGTTGGCAACAAATTTGCGACAGCACAGAAACTGATTTTTGCCAAATAAACCTGCACTGCCACACTTGCTTGCATCCCGCAACAATCATTTTTTAACTTGCCTATTTGTAAGATTTCGCGCATATTGTCAACATGCGCGTATTTTTTCTAATCATGCTTAGTTATTTTTCGGTACTGCCGGCACAGTATGTGGCTTTTTTCGGCAATTTGCACTCACACACGGGCAATTCTGACGGTGAAGGCACACCTGCCGAAGCTTTTGCCTATGCGCGAGATGTGGCGGACATCGACTTTTTGGCGGTGACCGATCACCTTGAACAAATTTACTATCTTTCCTATCGTTGGACGCAAACAAAAACCGCTGCTGATGCTGTTACAGTGGATGGCGTTTTTGTGGGCATTGCCGGGTATGAATGGGGGAGCACATTGTATAATCACTGCAATGTGTTTGATACTCCAAACATGGTTACGCCGCTTACTTATCTCAATTGGCACAATTTTGCCGACGATGTTTACGACGAACGACCCGCTTTTGCTCAATTTAATCATCCAGGTGAGGATGTAACTATAAATTGGGATAATTTTGCCTTTCTTTCAGCACATATCGACTCAATTTTTCCATTAATTGAGGTAAAAACATTTATGCAAGATAGTTTTTACCAAATGGCTCTCGATTCGGGTTGGCATGTCTCACCAGTGGCAAACCAAGATAACCATAGCGCCGATTGGGGCACAGCAAACGACCGTCGTGCGGGAATTTGGGCGACAGAACTCACTCGTGCTAAACTTTTCGAGGCAATTCGCGCGCGTCGCACATTTTCAACGCAGGATAAAAACGCAAGCGTGTGGATCTCTGTTGATGGTTGCGACATGGGTTCACGCATTTTTCGCACTCCAACTATGGCACTTCGCATAATGCTCGATGACGAAAATGGTGAAATTTGGAATGAGGTTCAGCTCATATCGGAAGGCGATGAGCTAAGTTTCTTTCGGCACAATGCACCTGCCCATTTTGACACCACGATTTCGATATCTCCTACAAGCGCGAAATGGTTCTTTGTGCGAGCACTGCAAACGGATGGTGATTACATCTGGTCTGCACCTATTTTTATCGAAGGTGATTTGCTGAATGTTATTGATAAACAAGTTATTACGCATTTTGAACAAAAGGTTTTCCCAAATCCATTTAATTCGGTGTGTAATATTTTTGTTCCGGCTGAATCGCAAATTCAAATATATAATCTTGACGGAAAACAGATATTTCAAGCATATGCCCATACTTCCAATGGTGCAAAACCAACTAACATTATATGGAATCCAACTGAAACATTGCCTTCTGGCACATATATTTTGCATATTGCCACAAAAAATTATACAAGCAGCTCGACAATTTTATACATCAAATAATATGTAGTTATTTGCACTATGATGCAAATTTATGACGCACTTTCTGGAGTAAAAATATCTGCGTTGCGTAAACAACTTGCTTTTTGGCGCAGATACGCGATTTTGTCGCAAATGCGAGGTGAAAAATGAAAATTGCCATAGTTGGCGCCACTGGTTTGGTGGGTTCGACAATGTTGTCGGAATTGGCTTCAGGCGATTTCCGCGTGCCCGTAAGCGAGCTTATGCTTTATGCTTCGCCGCGTTCTGCGGGCACCGAGCTGGAATTTCGTGGTGAGCAATATAAGGTTATGCCGCTTGCCGTTAACACTCTGCGAGAGTGCGATATAGCGCTCTTTGCCGTAGGCGCGGATATTGCCAAAATATTCGCACCACTTTTTGTAGAACAAGGAGCTGTTGTTATTGATAACTCGTCTGCATTCCGTCTCAAACCTGAGTGCCCACTTGTTGTTCCGGAAGTAAATGCACACACAATCGGCAATGCTAAGATTATCGCAAACCCAAACTGTTCAACAATTCAGCTTGTAGTCGCCTTGGCTCCACTGTGCAAATACGGCATTGAATCGGTCATTGTTAGCACGTATCAGGCAGTATCTGGTGGCAAAACAAAACTCATGCAGCAGCTGGTTCAAGAGTATATAGAATTAGTATCATTTGTGCAAAACAGCACTGCATGGAACCTATGTGATAAGCATCCGTTCGCTAAACGTGCCAGCGCATATTGCACCAATGTTGTGCCGGCAATTGGCGATTTGGATGCTTTCGGCGAATATACTGAAGAGGCGAAATTGCGGTTTGAAACTAAGCGTATCTTGGGTCGTGTGGACTTACCAGTTAGTGCGACTTGTGTTCGTGTGCCAGTTTTTAACGGACACAGTGAAGCTGTATGCGTGAATTTTTCTTCGGAGTTTTGCTTTGGCGATGTTGTTGCAGCACTTAACAATGCACCGTCTGTGGTGGTAGAAAATGATTATGTTACCCCAATAGATATTTCTGGACGTCGTGAAGTTTTTGTTTCGCGAATTCGCCGTGATCGAGATTTTCCTAATATGTTACGATTATGGATTGTTTCTGATAATTTGCGCAAAGGTGCAGCCACAAATGCCGTCCAAATCGCCGAGTTTATCGCAAATCGCTAGAAGTGATGGCGTGCTTTCGCAATATTTGCGTAACTCTTTTATAATAAATCAGTTAACTGAATATCTCTAGCACCTTTACAAATAACACACAAATGTTTGCACGATAGGCTTTATTCACATAAGCTAGATGCATGCAACACATTACGGAAGTGCCTGACCAGATGTTGCATAATATTTTTAGCGCAGAAAGATTGCTTTCGTAGTTAGCACTTCCTCCGCATTGCGCCCGCGCAAAAAATACACACCAGATGGCATATTCGGCGCTGGTGCCCATGTTTTTGCGCCACGCGGCAGTTTTTCAATCAGCTTTCCGCTTATGTCAGTGATCTCGATACTGTAATCTGTAGATAACTCGATATTTACCAATGAATTAAATGGATTAGGCGTAAGCTTTATGCGCGTTTCGCATGTAGTGGCAGTGTTCGCATGTGCAATTGCCGCAACTGGCAAGACTGAAATATTCGTATAACATGTCGTATCTGCGGCAGCATAACACTTTATTAAATCTCCACTTGCCTCAACTTTTACAATTTGCCGCACGTCGTCGAGACGAACAGTGTCAATTGTGCTTGCGCGCACCGCAATTTTTCCTTCGTACACTCCCGAATTCGGTGCAGTCTCCACCAACGCCACGCCAATGCCAAGTGCATTTGCCCGTGAACGCACAATAACAGTTGCAACGTCAAAAAGCTCCGAGTTACGCGAATTCGCAAACAGACGAATAAGTAACGTCTCCGGTAATTCGGATATGTTTGTTACAAATGTGTGCGTATGAAAATCCATGATAATCAAAGTGTTGAAGCTTTGCGGCTCACCGGGTACGTTGGTAATAAAATCGGTCGCCACGTGAGTGAATATGCCGTGCCCACGATACACAGAATCGGGACTTGCGCCCCAGAGGAAATTGTTTTCAAAAGTTCGCATGGATGCAAGACCATCTGTTATTTCTATATCTCGTTGCAATGTATTGGAATACAAATTTGAATGCGAGATTGAAAAATGCTCAGAATTCTCAAGAATTGATGCGATGCCAGAAACAGCGTTTTCCCACGAACCGTTATCGACGAAAACGCAGCTTTCGACCGTTGCGGAAGAAAGCTCGACAACGGAAATTGCGCCGCCCATGCGTGCGATATTTGCTGCAAATGTGCATCCGGTGCAGAAGACTGTACACTGAAACTCAACATATATTGCGGCGCCATACCCAGATGAATTGCTGTGGAATACATCCTCGTGCACATCGACACTTGAACCGCCGTAAACGTAAAATGCTCCGCCATAACCATTTGCACCGTTTTCAAAATAGTAATTTCGCGAAAAAACTACTTCACTGAAATAAACAAAAACCCCTCCGGCATCGCCGACAGATATGTTATGTGCAATATAGTTTTCTGTAATTTGTGCATCAGATGTATGGCTTATAAAAAATGCACAACCATAACCAACAGCAGTATTATTCTCAAAAATATTCCTGTGTAAAACTATAGCGCTCGAATCTATGAAACAACCGCCACCTTCATATGCGCGATTATCCCTTATATCGCAAGAGGATATATTTGCTGACGCATCGGATGCACAGAAGAAACCTGCGCCGTTGTATGCGAAGTTTTCGGCAATTGAGCAGTTTTCAACAGTTGCGTGTGTGGTGGAACCAGTTAGAAAAAAACCTGCGCCGTCATGCGCCTCATTGAGCACAAAACTGCTCGCAATTATTTCTACATGTCCGTCGGCGACGAGCAAACCGCCACCGGTTTCGGCAAAATTATCCTCAAATGTACAATCCAAAAAACTTGCGTCACAGTTTGTGCATAACATGCCGCCACCATGTAATGCTCTGTTGTTCAAAAACAGGCAGTGCAGAAACGTAGCAGATGCGCCAAAAATAAGTGCGCCACCGCCCACGCTGTCTGCACGATTGTGCGCAAATGCACACGAGTCAAACACACAGTGGACGTTTACGCACATAACTCCACCGCCAGAACCACTCTCGTTTCTCGCGTGTGCAAAAACAATGCCGGTGAAATTAGCGAAAACGCTGCTCTCAGCCGAGGCATAAAATAACGCGGCACATTTAGCTGTATCATCCCTTGTGCTCGAAAGTGCAGAAATAGTACAACTCATTGCAATTTCACATTTTACAAAAATGCTATTGCCCACAAAAATTCCATTTTCACCAAGGTCACCTGCAAAAAAAATTCCATTGCCCAAGCTAATTGTATCGTTTGCACGAGCGTGAGTAATGGCATTTTGCAAGCCGATAGCACCAGCTGATGTGGGTATATGTATTGTTGTTGCAAAGAGTTGAGCGAAGACTAACAAAACTATTAGGCATCTCATTTTTTCTCCTTTGTTTGCGTGAGCATTTTAGCACTGTGTGTGCCAATCTTTACGAAAAAGAAATTGAAATTTTTTCGACAAACGTTAGCTTGGCAAAAACGTAATGGAGAGAAAATGTCCCTTATCGAAAATGAAAAAGACGCACAGGTGTTTTTGTCCGAAGACTTGAAAAAAAACGAGAAAATTCGAGAACTTATTCGTATTGCCGACCGCAATCTCGAAGCAATTGGCTATACCGAACACGGTTTTCGGCATGTCGAAAATGTCTCTCGCAATGCCGGGAAAATACTTGCCGACATGGGTTATGATGAGCATTTGGTGCATTTGGCGCAAATGGCAGGATATTTGCACGATATTGGCAATGTTGTAAATCGCAGACATCATGCGTATCATAGCGCACATATCATCATCGATGTGCTGCCGCAAATTGGTGTGCCGTTTCCCGATGTACTGGAAATCGCTGCCGCAGCTGGCAACCATCACGAGGAAGATGGCGACCCGGTTTCGGTTGTGGGTGCTGCGCTTATTATCGCCGACAAAGCCGATGTGCACAAATCCCGCGTTCGTAGCGCACAAAACCTCGCCGACGACATCCACGACCGTGTGAACTATGCCGTTCAACAGAGCGAGCTTACGGTTTTGCCGAACAAAATTATTTCACTCTCGCTTCTCATTGATCCGAGTATTTCGTCGGTGATGGAGTATTTTGAGATTTTCATGACACGCATGATAGAATCGCGACGTTCGGCGAGATTTTTGGGCTGCAATTTTGAAATTGCGATAAACGGTGTACGACTTACCTAACTTAATATCAGTAAACACGTTGTCGCTGATTTCCTGTTCAAATTAGCATTTTATCAGCTCTCAATTCGCGCAATTTCGATAATGGATAATCGCCTGAGAATCTGAAACTGAAGATTTTAGCAAAACTTGCAAAACGCGAAAGTGATACATTTTTGCGATAGACAACCAATAGATTAACTATCCGGCGTCGGCACCGCTAAAAATCAACACGCGCAAAGATGCTAACAAAAGATTGGGCTTTTGAGATGTTAGTTGTATAATGAATCTCAAAGGAGCAGAAAAATGAGAAAAATATTATTGCCAATAATCGCATTTGTTGCAATGAGTTTCGCACAGCTCTCAGTGCTGCCGCAGCCCAATGCTACAGTTTTAGAATTCATTCCGTCAGATATTAAAATCGCAACTGTGCAGAACGAATTTGGTACATTTGCTGCGCTCGACTTTGACAATGCGCAATTCGAAGCACTGGCAGGCGAGATTCAACTGCCGGTTTTTGTGGCGCCATTGGGTGTGCCAGAGGGCGAAATCACGGTTACATTTGATGTGCAATGGGGTCAAAGCTTGCACCTGGATAATCCACTCAGGTTTGCCGATAGTGTGTTTTGGGAAAAAGGTGATGTTAAATCTCAAGCAGTGCCACCAAAGCAAAATTCTATTGCAACTATCGATGCACAAAAGGCTTGCGAGATTGTGCAGTTCAAAAATTATCGCTCGCAACGTGTGGCAAAAGTTGTGTTTCGCCCAGTTAGATATGACACTCGCACACAAACAATAACATGTGCAAAGAAAATCACCGCAACTGTTCAATATCCAAAACGCTCGGGCACTTTTGTAAACGAGGGAAATTTCGAAAAAGCACTCGCTGCCAGTATTGTGAATTACGAGCAAGCGAAAAATTTCCGTATGCGGCGCACGATGATTGACGCACCTGCAAACCCGTTTGGCAATTCAAACACATGGTTACGATTTGCGCTCACCGAAGGCGGTATATATGCTTTTACGCGAAACACACTTTCGGCAGCAGGGCTTAGTGGCAATTTCGACCCGAGCACCATACGATTTTTCCACACTGGCGCAGGCATGCTCAACCCAAATATGCCGCGTACAATACAAACGTTCTCGCAAGCTGCGGCGATGTTTATTGGCAATGGCAACAATGCTTTCGAAGATGGTGAAACTTTGCTCGTTTACATGCCTGCACCTGAATGGTGGACTACAGTTTCGGGTTTGCCAGTTTGGAATTCGAGCCTATTTTGCGATAGTATGTCATTGTGGGTTTCGGTTGGCGGCGATTTTGCCGAAAGTGCTACACGTGTGAACACGCTTTTGCTGGCATCAGCCGAAACTACAATTACTACAGGGTGGCATTTTGTTCACTACGGTCAAAACTTACAGTTCGACGAATATGATGCAAACGAGTGGTATTGGCAGCTTGTGAACACAACTGCAGGGCTATATATCACCGACTCGCGAATTTCGACGGCGCAAATACCGAACGGCAGAATCTGGGTTTCATCGACGCCGCGCTCGCCCGATACTCTGGTGCTCAACTCGCGTGGATATCAGACAGTCGGTTCATCTGCTTGGGTAGAAAACTTACGTTCAGGGTCAAACCAGCTGCTCATCGGTTTTGATCCTGCAACACAAATTTACCTCAAGGGCGTGAATGCTCAATACCTTATAAATCTCGCACCGCAGAGTGGTGTTTTACGATTTTTCGAAAACATGCTTGATGCGACGCGAGTTTATGGTTTTGCACTATCATCGCTTTCGCCCGCTGCGCGCGCTTGGGATGTAACAGATATTTTTGCACCGCGAAATTTGCCAGTAAGTACAAGCTCGGCTTTTGTGGATTCGGGTGGCATGCGCGAATATTTTGTTTTTGATGGTTCTGCAATACGACCGTTACCAACACCACACTCCGAAAGCAATTTTTCACTTTGGGCGCAAGATGTTGATAGTTTCGAATATCTGATTCTTGCCGACACGTCTATTTTCAATACAGAAGCGCTTGAGGAACTTGCCCGTGAGAAATCGCTTGTGCCAAAAACCATTGATGTGCAAGAAATTATGAGACAGTTTGGTTTTGGGCGCTACGATCCATCGGCATTGAGGAATTTTGTGGCATATGTTTATGCAGCCTCAGCTGGGCGAGCGCCGTCCTATATTGTTCTTGTGGGCGATGGGCATTATGATTTCCGTCATGTGCTCACAGATGCGCCCGTTTATTTTCCGCCGGCTTTCACCATTGGCATACACACAGACGCTTTTTACGGAACTTTTTACGGCAACGAAACGTATTACGACACGCTCGAACTTCCCGTTGGGCGTATTCCTGCACGCACTCAGGCGGAGTTTGACGATATGGTTGCGAAATTTAGCGATTACGCAACTTGCGCGCCAAAAGACGAATGGCGCATGCGCTGTCTTCTTGCCGCCGACGATGAGTGGACTACGGAAGGTGTGGACGGACTCGGTTATACAGTGAACACAAGTGAACTTTTGAGTGTAGTTTTGCCGTCGCGCACGATAATCGATCCACTTTACCTCATCGAATATCCGCGTTCACCTTCGCTTAAAAAGCCCGAAGCGCGCCTCGCTTTCATAAATAAGTTCAATTCTGGGGCAGTTTTCATCAATTGGATAGGACATGGCAACCATCATTTACTTGCGCACGAGCACATGATGAACATGCCAGGCGATCTTTCGAGCTACACGAACGGCGAAAAGTTGCCACTGTTTTGTGCTTTTTCTTGTGATGTAAGTGTCTTTTGGTTTTTGGGAGATCGCGAATGTGTAACCGAATTGCTTTTGCGCTCGCGTCGAAACGGTGCTATAGCAGGTATTGCAGCCACTGCTTCGACTTTTGCATCCACAAACCAAATTCAAAACAGGCTTTTATGCCGCGCACTTTTCGATACAACCGAGCCAATGCCCCTTGGCATGGCACTTTTGGCAGCACGTGTAGGTTCACTTGCAGATAGAGGCGGCTCGTACAATTTATTTGGAGACCCAGCACAAACACTTGCCTTCCCATATCCTCGCATCAGCCTCACCATAACACCTGAGATAATTGCTCCGGGAGCTTGGGCACAAGTTAGTGGCACTTGCCCAAACCCGTCTTTCGACGGCACAGCGAAGATTTTCCTCTATGCACCGAACAATACGCGACACTATTCATCGCCTGCACCGGGTATTGGAGATACCGACTACATAGTGCCGGGCATGTTGCTTTTCGTAGGAGCAGCATCGGTAATTGACGGGCACTTTACGCTTAATATGTTTGTGCCAAAAAACATTTCGGCGGCAGAGGGCTATAAGCTTGTAGCATACGCCACATCCAATGAAAACTGCGACAATGCCTCTGGTTCATTTGGAAATCTGCATGCCGACCTCACATTTATAAGCGAAATCATCGACACAACAGGACCAAAGGTTTCGCTCGCTTTCGACAAAAATTCGTTTGTCTCTGGTGGCATTGTGTGTTCCAAAGATGGCACTTTACCGGTAACAATTGAGCTTTACGATGAGCACGGCATTTCGATGGGCGGCAGACCTGGTCAAGGTGTTTTGCTTCAGCTCGACTCCGATGATAACCGTGTGGACGTATCGCAAGCTGTAGTTTTTGCCCTCGACGCTCCTCTGCATGCGAGCATCGAACATACATTTACAAATGTAACTGACGGTGTGCACGAGCTTTGTGTTCAAGCATGGGATAATATGGGCAACGCATCGCAATATTGTGCACAGGTTATATTGCAAAACTGCAATGCCGCAATTTATAATGCGATACCGTATCCAAACCCATTTTCCGATGGCGTGGATATAACTTTTGCGCTTGCGGGTGCAGGTAGCCTTGCCGATGTAACTCTCACAGTTTCCACACTTTCGGGGCGCACTATTTTCACCGACTCAAAAACCACCAATGCCGCCTTCGACCTCATTCACTGGGATGGCAAAGGCTCAAATGGCGAAGCAGTTGCGCGCGGCGCGTATATTTTTACCATAAAAGCGAAACTCCACGCCATCGACGGCACCACAAAAACTGAGTTCCTTCGCGGCAAAATAGTGAAATACTAAAAAACATTTGGTAGATGTTGATGCATGCCAAGGTTTGCCTTTGCTATGCTAGGAATATTAGCGCCGCTGAAATTTCAAACTTTCGCAATTTTCAAAATCGCTGTCCCCTTCAAAGACAACTCATCAACGAATGAGACAACCTTGAGCGCGACGAGTATCGAATTAACCGTTCGAGCGGCGCGAAAATTAGCACTTGTCGGATAACCGACCCAAAACTGCAAACTGCAAGCTTTTCAAAACTCTCCATCGACATTTTTCAGAGTATGGTGAATTGGGTGTGGATTGTTTAGGGTATCGAGCATAAAGCTAAGCTAACAAATAGATTACATGGAATTAACGCTTGCCTGGCAAAATTTTTACAGCTAGAGCACTTTCAAAGCATGCGCGGTTAGCATATTTTGCCGGCAAATCATTGTTACCGGTTAGATTTGTCAGAGTTTGCATGTGCGAAAAAAATCACATGTTTAACAAAAGTTAAAAAATGCAATAACTCACATAACTCATTTGTTTGCAAACTATTATATCGATAGTGCATTTGCAAAAACTCTTGGAAAGTGCCTGTATAAAATTTTAATCTTGCTTTTTACGGAAAAAACACTTTTTTATGGTTGACGTTGTTATGGATTTATGAATCTATCAAAATTGACTAAGAACTATGACGCACTCGAACAAGAAGCTTGCAGACCTTCTCGTTTCGCTGGCTGATAATGCTGCAACCTGCACTCTTGTTATCAAGCGACTTGCGAAAAATGGTCGATTCTACTTTCGCGATGGTGAATTATTGGACGCCTCATATGACAATTTTGCGGGAGAAGTTGCAGCGCTCGAAATGCTGAGCTGGGAGGATTCAACGATTGAATGTTTTATGGACGAATGTGTTGTAAAAGAAAAATGGATAAATGTAACATTGCAAGATCTTTTGTTAAAAAGCCAGAACCTGTCATCAAATTCTTCAAATAGACAAATTGCGGTGCCAGTTGCCCAACGTGAAAGCGCAAACAATGATTTTTGGGCACAGCTTTTTTCGCAACAACCAGCACAACAACAACCTGCATTCAACAACGAAACATTTAACACACAGGAGGATAGTATGAACGTCGCGAAACTTAACCTTGCCATCGACACACTCAAAGAGGATTTGGGTAGTGCATTGGTTGCCACCG